>CAYQDO010000023.1:0-14354 GCA_964416365.1 uncultured Muribaculaceae bacterium
GATCCGGAAACTAATGAAAAATATATTCCATATATCATTGAAAGTACTTATGGAGTAGATCGCTCGTTATTAGCACTACTATGTAATGCTTATGATGAAGAACAGTTAGAAAATGATACAAGAGTAGTTTTACGTATTCATCCATTCTTAGCTCCTTATAAAGTAGGAATATTACCACTTATTAAAAAAGTACATAGTGAAAAAGCTACTGAAATATATGAAATGTTATCTAAACATTTTATGTGTAATTATGATGATTCGGGATCAATCGGTAAAAGATATCGTCGTAATGATGCGATAGGTACACCTTTTTCCATTACAATAGATGATGAAACCTTAAATAATAATACCGTAACTATCAGAAATCGTGATACTATGGAACAAATTACTATATCGTTAGACGAAGTAGCGAGCTATATTGAAGAAAGAATTAAATTTTAAAACAGAACGAAGCTTCTTGTTCTTATGTCAATAAGAGTGTTATTCTTGACAATTTTCATCAATATTTGATATAATTATTTTAAGAAAAAACTTTTTTAAATTTTACAACAATTATTTAATAAAGCAACTGTTTGGGTTGTATTAGATTTAGAGGAAAAAATATGAATAGAAAAATTTTATTATTTATTACGATAGTATTAATAGTTATAGGTTTAGCCGTCGGTGCTTATTTCTTCTTAGAAGATAAATTATATAAAGAGTATTTGTTAGATTCGAGATTAAGTAATCAATTTTATGAAATATCTTTTGATATAGTAGAACAAACCAGTGATGTTGTAGAATTAGGTTATATCAGATTAAATAATAAAGAATACAAAGTTAGCTATAAACTTAATTCGGAAAGCTTAAACATGATGGATATTGAAGGCGAATTAACAATTGAAGATGAAAAATTTGATGTTGTAAATGGCGCAAGCATTTATTTATTGCCAGATGCTATTTTAATTTCAGATCACGGTAATTGTCAGCATATAAGTTTTACAATAGTTGATGAAAATTTAAAAGAAATAGTATTAGATTCAGGGTATATGAGTTATGATGATTATTTGCCAGAACTTGTCAATTGGAATAAAAAAGTAGTTACTTATTATAAAGTAATTGATAAAAGTATGGAAATGGAAGAATATCAAATTAACTTTGCAGGAAGCAAAGTAGAAAATCCCAAATTAATCCAAAAGATTAAAGTAACCAATTATGGTTGTGGAGCTAAGTAACAGAATTTGTAATGAATTCTGTTTTTTTCTGTTTTATTTTAAAAAGAATTATGATATTATATAGTTAGTGTAATATAGAGGAGGCAACTGATATGGCATTAAAAAACATTAAAAAAGCATTATTTGGAAATGACGATGAACCAAACACGGTTGATGAAATAGAAGAAGAATTTTATACCATAACCCAAAAAGAATATAAAGAGGCAGAAGAAGTTAATGGCTCGAAAATGATTTTAGTAGAACCAAGAGCGTATTCGGAAAGTCAAACAATTGCTGATCATCTAAAGAAACGTAATAGTGTTGTAGTTAATTTAAAAAGGGTTACTTCTGATCAAGCAAAAAGAATAATTGACTTTTTAACAGGAACTTTATATGCTATAGGTGGAGATTTACAAAAATTAGGTAATGGTATTTATTTATGTACTCCGAAAAATGTTACTGTTCAAGGTAAAATGACTGAAGCGGAAGAAGCAAAAGCTAAAGCTAAAATAGAGGATGAAATAGACTTTTAATTAAGAGAATCTCTTTAGAGGTGAAAGTATGGACAAATTTAAAACCGGAATATCTGGTTATAAAAAAGAAGAAGTCAATAAATTTGTAAATGATGTCGTAAGGCAAGTAGAATCCATGCTTGCCGATTTAAGGACTAAAGATGTTGAAATTCAGGAATTAAAAAAGAGTTTAGAACATTACAAAAATATGGAAAATACTTTTAATAGGGCAATTCAAGTAGCTGAAGAGGCTTCTAGTCAAATCAAAAGAATGGCCCGTGATGAAGGAACAAGTATAATTACTGAAGCAAGAAAAAATGCTTCTCGAATTGTCAATGATGCCTTAATGCAAGCTGAAAAGACACAAATGGAAACCACTCAATTAAAAAGAAATATTGTAACCTTTAAAAGAAGATTAAGAAGTATAATTGAAAGTCAACTAGATTTAGTAGATGACATTGATCACTTAGATTTATAAAGTCTAAGTTTTTTTATAAAAAAAGAAGAATTTTATTCTTCTTCAAACATTCCTAATAATTTTAATTCATCAGTAATATCGTCTTTAACAAATAATTCAAGCGGTATATCTAATGCTTTAGCAAAAGAGTATAGAACAGCTAAACTAAAAGTTTGTTCAGTTTTTATACTTTCAATATTACCAATTAGACCGCGGGAAAATAAAGTTTTTTCAGCTAATTCTTCTTGGGTCATTTTACGATATTTTCTGAATAATTTAATTCTTTTAGAAACAAGTCTATAAACATATTTAATATCTTCTTTGTTCCTATTCATAATCAGCACTCCTAAGTATATTTTATCAGTAAAGTACTGGAAATTTTGTCGTTATATAATTGCTAAAAATTAATTGCTAAATAGTTGTATAGACTGTATTAATAGGCTTTATATAGTGAATAAATTCTTTCTAATGAATTAAGTAGCTACTAGTTATATCATCTCTTTCTAATTGATTATATCATGTGCTATAATTTTTGTAGAAAAAGATAAGGAGTTATTATGATTGAAGAAACTGTTTTTAGTAATGAAGCTTTAAAAAACATTATAAAAAAATATTACGATATCGATGTTTTTGATATCCAAAAATTAAATAGGGGAAGTGCCAATCTTTTTTCTTTAAATAATAAGCAATATATTTTAAAAGAATTTCAGTCCAAATATACCTACAAAGAAATAGAAAAAGAAATTATAATTATTAATCATTTGAAGAATGAAAACTTGCCAGTCCCCGAATATATTAAAACCGTTGATAATAAATATAGTTTTATTTATCAAAATAAAATTTGTATTATGCAAAAATATATTAATGGATATCCTATGGAATCTAATACTGGAACATATGAACAAATGATAGAATCAGCAACTAATTTAGGTAAATTGGTAAAATCACTGGAAACCTTGAAATATGAATTACCAATTAATGATATATCGTCTTGGTGTTCAATTGAATTAATAAATGAAGGAATAGAAAAAAACAAGAAATTACTTACAAAAATAAATAAGAAAGATTATCCACAAATTTATGAAGATTTAGAAAATAAAATTATAATGCTCCAAAGTATTAGAATCGATTACGATGAATTAAAATATTTGACTCTTAAGAATACCCATGGGGACTATAGTGTACTACAATTTATCTATCAAAAGAATAAAATAGCTGCGACTATTGACTTTGTCTCGGCTTGTAAAATGCCGATTGTTTGGGAAATAATTAGATCATATAGTTATATTGATTCTAACGCCAAAGATGGCAAAATTGATATCGATAATTTAACTCATTACGTAAAAGAATTTATGAAATATGGTTCATTAAATCAATATGATTTAAAATATATGACTTATTTATATTTAGTTCAGTTACTAACAAGTACCTATGGATATAAACAATATATAGAAGATAATTCCAAAATGGAATTATTAGAATTTGCTTTTTTTAGGACAAAATTAGCTAAATATTTATTCGATAATACTAAAAATATTTCTGATAAATTAGGAAAAATATAATTACAAAACACTTTTATTTTTCATAAATTCTCTTAGCATTTTAGTAATAGCTCTTTTTTCAATACGTGAAACATAGCTACGAGATATACCTAAATTCCTAGCTATTTCTTTTTGAGTAGCTTCGGCGTTATTAAATAAACCGTATCTTTTAATAATAATTTCTTTTTTTCTTTTATTTAAAGCAGTCAAATATTGATAAAGCAGTTCTATGTTATGTTTTTGATTTAAAACTAAAGCCAAATCTTCATCTTCACCTTTTAATAAATCGATTAAATTAATTTCATTACCATCTTTATCAATACCAATAGAATCATTTAAACTGATATTATTAATGTGCTTTTTATTACTGCGATAATGCATTAATATTTCATTTTCAATGCATCTAGCCACATAAGTAGTAATTCTGGTATTTTTAGATGGCTTATAAGAATCGATTCCTTTTACTAAGCCAATTGTTCCAATACTTATTAAATCATCAGTATCATATTCTTTGCTCTCATATTTTTTAACAATATGAGCAACCAACCTAAGATTATGTTCAATAAGTTTATTACGAGCATCTTTATTACCAAGAAGCATTTTTTGTATTTCTTTTTCTTCTTCCTCTTTAGGTAAGGGATCTGGAAAAACATTTATAGAATAGGACCCCGTAAAAAATATTAAACTTTTTAGAAGAGCAATTAAATAACCTAACATCATATCACCAATAAATAATATGTATTACCATCGTTAATTTGCTTAGTATATGAAATATAAATAATAATCATAGTAAAGATTTGCTTAGAAATATTAAAGATAAACAAAGGTTCTTCATGTTAAATTCTTTCTAATTATTATATTATTTGTTATAATCTATATAAGGTGATTAAAGATGCTTAATATGTTTGTTCCAGATATGTATCAAAAAAGTATTTATAATATAGATTATAAAAAATTAAAGAAAAATGGCATCAAGTGTCTTGTTTTTGATTTGGATAACACTTTAACACCGGTTAATCTTAAAAGTCCTAGTAAAAAATTAAAAGATCTGATGGAAGATCTTAAGAATATGAAATTTAAACTTGTTATTGTTAGTAATGCTACGAAAAAAAGAGTAGAACCTTTTAAAGATATTTTATGTATTGATTCATCTTATTTGTCTTTAAAACCTTTTAAAAGAAAATATCAAAGAGTATTGAAAATATATAACTTTAAAGAAAATGAAATAGCATGTATAGGTGATCAATTGCTTACTGATATTTGGGGAGCCAATCGGATGGGATTTACGAGTATTTTAGTTAATCCGATTGGAACAATAGATTTTGCTCTTACTAAGATTAATCGTTTAATTGAAAATTCGATTTATAATATTTTAGAGAACAAGGAACTATTAAAGAAGGGGGAATATTATGAATAGAATTTGTTTTGGTTGTGGAGTAAAACTACAAAGTAATGATGAAAACAAAGAAGGATATATTCCAGAAGATAAGAAAGAATCTGGTCAATATTGTCAAAGATGTTTTAAAATAATCCATTATGGTATGCAAAGTAAAAGTAGTACTCCTAAAGAAACCGATACGATTATAGATATTATTAATAATGATAATAAGTTTGTCGTTTTTTTAGTCGATTTCTTAAGTATTAATACGAAAGTTTTTGATATATATCAAAAAATTAATAAACCTAAACTTTTAGTGATATCAAAATGTGATTTAATTTTAAAAAGTATTAGAAGAGAAAGAATAATTTCTTTTATCAGAAATTATTATCAAATAGAAGATGATATTAAATTAATAAGTAGTCTTAATAATTACGGTGTAGAAGCTTTAACTGATTATTTAGAAGAAAAAAAAGTAGAAAGTGTCTATTTTGTTGGGTTAACTAATTCGGGTAAGAGTAGTTTAATTAATAAATTAATTGAACTTAATGATTCAAATTTGAATTTAGTAACAACCAGTTATGTTCCAAATACAACTTTAGATTTTATTAGAATAAAAATTAATAACAATTTAACCGTGATTGATTCACCTGGTTTTATTATTGATACAATCCAGGATGATTTAATTTTAAAAAAATATAATTTAAGAGTTTGTTTAAAGCCTAAAACTTTTCAAATGAAAGCAGGAGAAACTTTAGAAATAGAAAATATGTATTTTAATTTTAGTGAAGATACTTCGATAACTTTATACATAGCTAACGATTTAAGAGTAAGAAAATATTTTAAACCGGTAACTTATGAATATCGCATTGATATAGGCTATGACTCTGATTTAATTGTTAGTGGTCTAGGTTTTTTAAATGTTAAAAAAAGTTGTGTGGTAAGAGTTGCTAATATTAAAGCAAATCTAATAGAAGTAAGAAACAGTATTTTAGGTGGTTAAAATGAACAAAATAAAAATAATGAGTGAAGATTTAGCAAATAAGATTGCGGCTGGAGAAGTAGTTGAAAGAATTGCTAATGTTATTAAAGAACTTATCGAAAACAGTTTAGATGCCGAAAGTAAGAATATTAAAGTTGAGCTTATAGATGCTGGGACTAAGATGATTAAAGTAACTGATGATGGAACTGGTATGAATAAAGAAGATGCTCATAACTGTTTTTTAAGACATGCTACAAGTAAAATATATAAGACCGAAGATTTATTTTTTATAGATACTTTAGGTTTTCGTGGCGAAGCTTTACCATCTATCGCCAGTGTTTCCAAAATTACTCTTCAAACTAGTGAAGGATTAGAGGGCACCAGAATAGAAATTCATGGTGGCAAGATCATATCTGACGGTATAAGTGATGCCAGAAGAGGAACTATTGTTGAAATACAAGATTTATTTTATAATACTCCAGCTCGCTTAAAGTATTTAAAAAGTGAAAGTACGGAACTAGCTAATACAACTAGTTTCATGGAAAAATTAGCTTTAGCGTTTCCAAATGTTTCTTTTGAACTTAGTAACAATAATAATCTTATTTTTAAAACGAGTGGATCAGATAATTTACTTAAAACCATTCATGAAATTTATGGGGCAAGTGTTAGTAAAAATATGCTGGAAATAAAAGGCTCAAATAATGATTTTGATATTTATGGATACATTTGTAAGCCAAGTATTTTAAAATCAACACGCAACTACATCACTTCAATTGTTAATAACCGAGTAATTAGAAACAATGATTTAAATAAAATCATAAATGAGGCTTATCATACTTATAAAACAGAAGATAAATATCCAATCGTAATTTTAACTATTAATACTGATTCTAGTTTAATAGATGTTAATATTCATCCCACTAAACAAGACATTAAAATCAGTAAAATGAATGCATTGGAAGAACTAATTTATGACGCTATTAAAAAATCTTTATATAATTCATTATTGATTCCGAAAGTAGAAGTTAAAACAAGCAATGAAGATAATGAAATTAAAATGCCAGAGGTATTTGAAAGCCAGAATTATGAAATACCAAAAGTAGAATTTGAAGTTCATGAAGAACAAACTAATTTTAATTTTATAGAAGAAAAAAATGAAGAACTAAAAAAATTAGAACTATACCCTTGTGGGTTGATTTTTGGAACTTATATAGTTGCTCAAAATGATGAAGGAATGTACTTAGTAGATCAACATGCCGCTGAAGAAAGAGTAAACTATGAGAGAATCTTAAAAATACTTGCTGAGAAAGAAATAAAAACAACGGACTTATTAATACCAATTAATATTGAACTAAGTCCCAGTGATTATTTAAAGCTTAAAGAAAATATGATTATTTTAGCTGATTTAGGCTTTGGCATTGAAGAATTTGGTATAAACACGGTTATCATAAAAAGTCATCCCATCTGGTTACTAGAAGGATATGAAGAAAGTCAAATTAGAAAAATCATTGACTTAGTATTAACTATGCAAAAGAAATTTGATTCTGTTAAGTTTAATGATCGTTTAGCAGCTACAGCAGCTTGCAAAGATAGTGTTAAAGGAAATACCAATATTACGATTGAGCAAATGGAAAGTATTCTAGAAAAACTAGTCAAATGTGATAATCCTTATAACTGTCCCCACGGTAGGCCTACAATAATCACCTTTTCTAAATATGAAATCGAGAAAATGTTTAAGAGGGTGATGTAATGATAATTACCATTGTTGGACCAACCGGAGTAGGCAAAACTAAATTAAGTTTGGAACTTGCTAAAAAATATGATGGAGAAATAATCAATGCTGATTCTACGCAAGTTTATAAAGAATTAAATATTGGAACTGCTAAAATTAAAGATCAAGAGGGAATCGTTCATCATTTAATCGATACCAAAAATCTAAACGAAGAATATACAATATATGACTTTCAAAAAGAAGGTAGAGAAGTTTTAGAAGATATCTTAAAAAGAGGCAAGACTCCCATTATTGTTGGGGGAAGTGGTCTTTATATAAGTGCTCTTTTATATGATTATAAATTTCATGAAGAAAAAGAAGAACATGAAATTATTTTATCAGATGAAGAAATGTATAATGAGTTATTAGAATTAGGAATCGAAGTTGATAAAAATAATAACCAAAGACTACAAAGAAAATATATTAAACACATAATTAATAAAGAACCCATAGTTGAAGATGCTAAGCTTTTATATGATGTTAAAATAATAGGCCTTACAACTAATCGAGAAAATCTTTATATGCAAATTAATAATCGGGTAGATGAAATGATTGAAGAAGGCTTAAGTGAAGAAGGCAAAAAATTATTTCAAAAATATCCAGAATCAAAGCAATTGAGAACCGCTATTGGTTATAAAGAATTCATTCCTTATTTTAATGATGAATGTAATTTAGAAGAAGTAATAGACAAGATAAAACAAAATAGTCGGAATTATGCTAAAAGACAATATACCTGGTTTAATAATAAAATGACAGTCAAATGGTTTGCAACGAACTTTACTAATTTTGATAATACGGTAACTGAAGTTGTCGAATATTTGGAAAGTAAATAGTAATAGACAAGTATTTGTCTATTTTTCTTTGCAAAAACCCAGGCTATATATTATACTTGTATTAGGGTGAGCTTATGGCTAAGAAGAAAAAACGTAAAGAAGATACTGGCAATAAAGTTAAATTTAGCTCAGAACTGACTGGATTAATATTCGTCCTTATCAGTGTTATTGGCATTGGTCCATTTGGCCCCGTTGGAGAATTAATAAAATCTTTTGCAATATTTTTAATGGGAACTAGCTGGGCTGTAATTATAACTCTGATTTTAATATTGGGTTTATATATGGTGGCCAAAAGAGATGTGCCAAAATTTTTTAGTGCCAAAATGATCGGTTTATATTTCTTGATAATTTCATGGCTTGCTTTATCTCATCGTGGATATTTTCAAGAAATGACTGCGATAAAATTTGTTGAAATTATGGAAAATACAATAGAATCTATATTAGTTACAATCAAAGATTCTAACTTTACTAACGTATCACAAACTGGTGGAGGTATTATTGGAGCTTTCTTTGGGGCAGCTCTCGTTAATTTATTCGAAGTAAAAGGGGCTTATATTGTTTTAGGAGTATTGATTGGTTTTGGAGTAATTATGCTTCTTGATATCTCTATTAGTGATATTGTAAATAAAATTAAACAAGTATTCAAAGGTTTGAAAAAAGGAGTTAAAGAAAGTAAGGTATTTAAATTACCAGATGATGATGATTCTACTGATGAAGAAGGTTTAGAAAAAGTAATTATTACCAGTGCTGAAAATATGAAACAGTTTCACAATGAAAAAAGTCAAGAATTGCCATCTGAACCAGCAGAACCAATAAAATTTGAAAATTCAACTAATGGTAATTATCGTCTTCCACCAATTGATTTACTTGATACTCCTAAAAAGAATCAAAAAATTAACTCTACAGAATTTTTACAAGCTAACAAAGTTGCTTTAGAAAAAGTATTAAATGATTTCCAAATAATTGGCAAAGTAGTCGAAATTCATGAAGGACCAGCAGTAACGCAATATGAAGTAGAAATAAAAGCTGCAACTAAATTAAATAGAATCACCGGTATTTACCGAGAAATAGCTTTAGCTTTAGCTGCTAAAGAGGTTAGAATACTAGCACCTATTCCTGGGAAAAGTACCGTAGGTATTGAAATACCAAACAAACAAATCGTTGCTGTTCCTATTAGAGATGTATTAACCACAATTCCTAAAAATATGATGGATGCTAAAATCCTCCTATCTTTAGGTAAAGATTTAATGGGCCGAACTATCTGTGCTGATTTAAATAAAATGCCACATCTTTTGGTAGCTGGTGCTACTGGTTCTGGTAAATCAGTCTGTATTAACAGTTTTATAGCTTCAATTTTAATGCATAAACGTCCAGATGAGACTAAACTAGTTTTAATTGATCCTAAAAAAGTGGAATTATCAAACTATAATGGTGTACCACATTTGTTATGTCCAGTTGTTACAGATCCTAAAAAAGCTAATGTTGCTTTACAAAAAATAGTATCTGAAATGGATCATCGTTATACTTTATTTGAAGAAAAAGGTGTTAAAAACATCAGTGCTTACAATGAATTGATGGATAGAGAAAATAAAAAGAATTTAGCTAATCTACCAAAGCTTCCTTATATTGTAGTTATAATTGATGAGCTTGCTGATTTAATGCTTGTAGCTGCTAAGGAAGTTGAAGATTCAATAATGCGTATTACGCAAATGGCAAGAGCTGCTGGTATACACCTAGTTGTTGCTACGCAAAGACCATCAACTGATGTTATTACAGGAATTGTTAAAGCTAATATTCCATCACGTATAGCCTTTACCGTAGCATCACAAATTGATTCAAGAACAATTTTAGATTCACCAGGTGCCGAAAAATTACTTGGTAAAGGTGATATGCTATATTTACCGATGGGTGAAAATCATCCAACCAGAATTCAAGGTACTTTCATAAGTGATGAAGAAATTCAAAGATTAATTGATTATGTTTCTAAAGAACAAATAGCCCAATATGATAATTCTATTACTGAAGTAGAACCTGATCATATGGCAGCCGGTGCTGGCTATGAAAAAGAAGAATATGAAGATCCACTATATAATGAAATAGTTGATTTTGCTATTACTTCCGGTAAAATAAGCGCTTCTTTAGTTCAAAGAAGATTCAGATTCGGATATAATAGAGCAGCAAGAGTTATTGATCTTTTAGAAGAAAGAGGAATTATCGGACCACAAAATGGCTCAAAACCAAGAGATGTTTTAGTAAAACTAGAAGATCAAGATAAAGATTAAAGCAAACATAATTGTTTGCTTTTATCGTGCCTAAATGCTAAAATAATTTTGGTGGTTATTATGCTTAAAGTAGATAACTTAAGTGTTGAAATAAATGATAAAAAAATCTTGAAAGATTTCCATTTAAAAATAAATTTAAATGAAATTCATGCCATAATGGGGCCTAATGGAATAGGCAAAAGTACTATCTGTAAAGTTATAATGGGTGATTACAATTATAAAGTGACTGAAGGATCAATAACCTTTAATACAAATGACTTATTAAGATTAAATATTACGGAAAGAGCTAGATTAGGTATTTTTTTAGTGAATCAAAGTCCAATAGAAATACCAGGTGTTACTAATGCGGAGATGCTTAGGATGGCTTTGTCGGAAAGAACTGGGAAAAATATTGTTATTTTTGACTTTAATCAAAAAATGGAAGAAATATGTGAAAAATTAGCCATTCCAACTAGTTTTATTCACCGAGGTATTAATGAAGGAATGAGTGGCGGAGAACGGAAGAAAAATGAACTTCTTCATTTATGGATGCTAGAACCAAAACTAATTATTTTAGATGAACTGGATAGTGGCCTTGATATTGATAGTTTAAAAATCGTTTGTCAAAATATTTTAGAATATAAAAAGACACATGATTGCAGTATTTTAGTTATTTCTCATCACACTGACCTTTTAAAATCATTAAATGCTGAGTATATTCATATTTTAAGTCAAGGAAAGATAGTTAAAACGGGAGATTTATCACTAGTTAGTCAAATTGAAAAAGAAGGATTTAAAGGCTTTAACGTGACAAATAGCGTAAGTGAGAATCAAGAAAATGAATAAAATAAGTATGAGTGGTAAGGTTTTAAACATAAATGATGAAAATATCGAATTACAAAATGACTCTAAAGTCATCGTAAGTGGTAAATCTAAAATCACGATTTTTAATAATTATCTTAGTAATTTAATTATTGAGGTAAAAGATAAGTCAGAAGTTTTAATCGAAGATTTTCGAATAATTGCAGAAGAAAATACCAATATTAAATTAATTATGGGTAGTAATGGTAAACTAACCTATAATCATTCATTTATTAATAAAAAAGAGTATAATTTAGATATATTAACCGAATATCAAGAAAACAATTCAAAAATTATTATCAAAATTCATGGTATCAATGATAATGGTAGTGCTAATATTAAGATTGATGGAGTCTTAGGTAAAAATATCAATAATGAATTATATGAAAATATTAGAATAATAAACGAAAATAACAGTAAAGCGACAATTATTCCTAATATATTAGTTGATTGTAAGGAAGTGGTTGCAAATCACGCAACTACTATTGGTAAAATTAATGAAAATGAATTAAATTATTTGATGAGCAAAGGAATTGAAGCCAAATCAGCACGCAAATTAATATTAAATGGATTTATTGTTAATACTTTTGATAGTCCTGATTTAATTACAAAAATAAAAGAAATTATAAATTGGAGGTGAGAATATGCATCGTGAAGACTTTCCAATGCTAAAACAAGATTTAATATATTTAGATAATGGTGCTACTACTTTCAAACCATATAGTGTGATTGAAAAAATGGTAGACTATTATAGTAATTATTGCGCCAATGCTCATCGTGGAGATTACACAATTTCTTATAAAGTTGATATCGAGTATGAAAATGCCCGCACAAAAATTGCTAAATTTATTAATGCTGATATTGATGAAATAGTCTTTACCAGTGGTACTACTGAAGGATTAAACTTAGTAGTTAATGGTTTTTTTGAAAATTTAATTGAACCCGAAGATGAAATCATTATCAGTAAAAGTGAGCATGCTAGTAATGTATTACCATGGTTTAGATTAGCTAATCGTAAAGGAGCTAAAATAGTTTATGCTCCACTTGATTCTAATCTACATATTACCATTGAAGGGATTAAAAGTATTATAACTCCTAAAACTAAAATCATTGCTTTAGCTGAAATAACTAATGTTGTTGGTGATGTTCGTCCTATTAAAGAAATATGTGAAATAGCTCATCAAAATAATATCTTTGTGGTTTGTGATGGAGCACAAAGTGTCCCACACAGAAAGACTGATGTTAAAGATTCAGATATTGATTTTTTAGTCTTTTCTGGACATAAAATGTGTGGTCCAACTGGTATCGGGGTTTTATATGGTAAAAAAGAATTATTAGAAGAAGTAGATCCGATTATATTAGGTGGGGGAATGAATGAATCTTTTGACAGTGAAAAAGAAATTTTATTAAAAGATATTCCTCATCGTTTAGAAGCAGGAACTCCAAACATAGCAGGAGTCGTCGGGTTAGGAGCAGCAGCCCATTATCTAGAGAATATCGGCATGGATAATATATCCATTTATGAACAAAAATTAAAATCATATCTAGTTGAAAGATTAATGCAACTTGAACATATTACGATAGTTAATGAAGAAGCTGATTCGGGAATAGTTGCTTTTAATGTTGAAGATATTTTTAGTCAAGATGTAGCATATTACTTAAATAAATATAATGTATGTGTTAGAGCCGGAAATCACTGTGCTAAAATATTAAAAAGTGTTACTGGAGTTAAAAATACCGTAAGAGTAAGTTTATATTTTTATAATACATATGAAGAAATAGATTCATTAATTGAATTACTACAAGATAGAGATAAGATAATGGAAGAAATGATATAATGGACTCAGAATTAAAAAGAGAAATAATGTTAGATAATTATACAAATCCTTTTCATAAAGAAACTAAAGATGAAAAAGAATATATTAAAGTTAATGGTAATAATGTATCTTGTATTGATGACATCAATCTTTATATCAAACTCCAAAATGATATAATTGTTGATGCTTATTTTGATGGGGAAGCATGTGCGATAAGTACATCTTCCACTTCAATAATGTTAAAAAACATTATTGGAAAAACAAAAGATGAAGTAAGAAAATATATTGAAAACTTTGAAAATATGATTTATGAAAAAGACTATGATGAAAGTATTTTAGGTGAAGCCATTGTATATAACGAAATATATAAACAAGAATCAAGAAAAACATGCGCAACATTACCATATACAGCTTTATTAAAAGCATTAAAGAAATATTTTGATAATTAATAAAAAAACCTTATATAGTAAATTTACTACATAAGGATTTTATATACCAAAATTTTCTGGTATATAAAATACTTTGTTTTATTTGATATAATTTAAGGTAGAGGAGGTAGTGATGAAATCTAATAATTTTAAAAAATTTTTAATTTTTCTAGTTTTATTGTTTTTTGCAACAATTGGTATTTCTTATGCATATTGGGTAGCTACAACCAGTCAATCTAGTATTAATAAAATTGATACTTTAAAGTGTTTGAATAGTAGTTTAACTGATATAACAAGTGCCATTAATTTAATAGGTGAAT
>CAYQDO010000024.1:0-13982 GCA_964416365.1 uncultured Muribaculaceae bacterium
GCTAGGGTTTCAATAAATTCTTTTTTAGTGTCCACTTTTTGTTGACTTATTCAGATTTGATAAAACTCAGCTCTTTTTTATTTATAATAATATAATTTGTTAAATTGTATAATCGTCCTCTAAAGAGAATTCAACATTTTCATCAATCCATTCTTTACGAGGCTCAACTGCATCACCCATTAACACACTGATTCTTTTTTCCGCTAAAGCTCCATCCGAAATACTAACTTTAATTATATTTCTGGTTTCCGGATTCATGGTTGTTTCCCATAAAGGGATAGGATTCATTTCACCTAATCCTTTATATCTTTGAACTCGATAATTAGTTTTATCTTTAGTAACCTCTTTTAATTCTTCCTGAGTCCAGCAGTACTCATGTTTATTACCATATTCAACTTTATATAAAGGAGGCATCGCAATATATAAATGGCCTTCTTCAATTAAAGGTTTCATGAAACGATAGAAAAATGTTAATAACAAGCATTGAATATGAGCACCATCGTTATCTGCATCGGTCATAATGATAACTTTATCATAATTAACATCTTTGACATCAAATTCTGGGCCGAAACCAGCTCCAATACAATGGATGATGGTATTAATTTCTTCGTTTTTAAATATATCAGTCGTTGTGGCTTTTTCGGTATTAATAATTTTACCTCTCAGAGGTAAAATAGCTTGAAATTTACGATCCCTACTTTGCTTAGCTGTACCACCAGCCGAATCTCCCTCTACAATAAATAATTCATTTATTTTAGGATTTTTTGTTTGGGCTGGTGTTAATTTACCAGTTAAGTTTTTTGCTTCCGCTTTTTTAGATTTGCCATTACGCGCGTCTTCTCTAGCCTTGCGCGCAGCTTCTCTAGCAACTTTGCTTTTATTCATTTTTTCAATTAAATTAACGGAAATCTCTCTATTTTCTTCCAAATAATATTTTAAAGAATCATAAACAATATTTTCAACGACACTTCTAGCTGACGGAGTACCTAATTTACCTTTTGTTTGACCTTCAAATTGTAAAATGTTTTCCGGAATTTTCAAATTAACTATTGCTGTTAAACCTTCTCTAGCATCAGATCCGTCAAAGGGAGCATCCTTGGTTTTTAGTATGCCTTTATCCTTAGCATAATCATTAAAGGCTTTTGTAATAGCAGTTTTAAAACCAACTTCATGTGTTCCGCCATCAACTGTTTTAACATTGTTTACAAATGATAAAATATTTTCATTATAAGCATCGGTATATTGAAGAGCAATATCAACCTCAATATTATTTTTTGATCCTTTAATAGAAACAACTTTATGCAGAACATTTTTATCTTCATTGATATATTCTACAAATGAAATCAAACCATTTTCATAATGAAATGTGTTTCTTTTTTCATCAGCCACATCTTCCACTTCAGCAATTAAGTTATTTAATAGAAAAGCACATTCCTGTAATCTTTCACTAAGAATTGTGTAACTAAAACTAATATTTTTAAATATTTCTGGATCGGGCATAAAAGTTACAATTGTTCCAGTTTTATTGGTTGTACCTATTTTCTTTAAAGGTTCAGCTACCTTACCGCCATCAGCAAATTTAATTTGATGAATTTCTCCATCACGAAAAATCGTAACTTCCATCCATTTACTTAATGCATTTACAACCGAAGCACCAACACCATGTAGTCCTCCCGAAACTTTATACCCTTCGCTTTCGAATTTACCACCGGCATGAAGTACAGTATAAATAACTTCTGGGGTTGATTTACCACTTTTATGAATACCGGTTGGCACACCTCTACCGTTATCAGCAATAGTAAGACTTCCATCGTTATTTATACGTACACTTACCTTATTGCCATAACCATTTGTTATTTCATCGATACCATTATCGATTATTTCCCAGGCTAGATGATGCAATCCTCTTTTATCTGTACTACCTATATACATCCCTGGTCTTTTGCGTACGGCTTCTAATCCTTCTAAAATTGTAATTGAATTTTCGTCATATTTTGCCATATTTCCACCTTCTTAAGTATATCAAATAGCAAAAAAAAAGACAAATCAATTGTCTAATTTTGGACACTATTATCTTCTAAAACCATTTACTTTTATAATGTCAGGTAATTCGTCCAAGCCAATCGGTTTCAACAAATCATCAACATTGTCTTCTTTTTTAATTTTAGTTTGAATTTGTGCTAATTTATTTTTTAAATCGTCAGCTGAGATTACAATTGTATTTTCTTTTAATTTTTCCTCATCTTTTTTGATTTTTTCCCCTGAATCATTAGGACTTAAAAGTTCTTCTTGGGATTTAGGAGCAAATGGATCAAAATTAAGTTGTTTTTTAGCAAGTGATTCATGTTTAAAAATATCAACTTTGGTATCTAATGAATCATCATCCATTTCCTTATCAACATCTTTTTTGACTTTTTCAATAAGCTTTTCTTCTACTGGTTTTAGTTCGGAATTATCCTTAATATCGATTATTTTTTTCTCGGATTTTTCTGTTTCAATAGATAATGAAATATTTTTAATATCTAATTTATTCTTATCTTCTGCCTTTAATACTTTAGGATTTAAAACCAATTCTTTAGTTGTTGGTTTTTCCGGAGTTATTTCATCAATTTTCAAAGGCCTTATAGGAGTGAGTTCTAGATTTATTTTTGGTTTGTTAGTATTTTCTTCTTTTTGATCTAAAAAGACAGAACTAAATATCGGTTGATTAATTTTTGGAGTTTCAACTTTTTCTTCGATAACCGGGTTATTTAATTCTTCAGCGCTGATAACCGGTATTTTCATTGTTTCTTCAATATTATCATCATTAACAAATTCATTTAATAATTCAGTTGCAGAGGAAATTCTTTGAATTGGCCTAGTTAAATCAAAATCTAAATCTGGGCCATTAATTTCTAATGGTTTTTCATAAACAGGTTCAAATTGTTTTTCTTCCGGAAGTGGCATAATCACAGGTTTTATTTCTTCTGCCATTATTAATGGTTTTTCTTCTATTACTGGAAGAGGTTCTGGTGGTGCGACTTCTTTGATTTGTTCTTCTATTATTGGAAGAGGTTCTGGTTGTGAGACTTCTTTGATTTCTTCTTCCACATTATTTACGGTAGGGATAGCAGTATTCACTGGAGGAGTTATTTCTTCGCTCTTATTCTTTTTTGATTTAATACTAGAAATAACAATAACTAAAATAAGAACAATAGTGATTACTGCTATCGCAATGTATATATATAACATAAATTTACTTTCACTATTGTATAGGTTATTTAAAATACTAATAACTTTCTTCATAAACATCACCCTATATTATTCTATTTTTATTTTAACAAATGCCAAAATAAATTGCAATAGAAAAGGACTTTATTCAAAGCCCTTAAAATAATTTCCAAATATCTTGGACGGTAATATACACCATTAAAATCATTAATAAGACAAAACCGACCGTATGAATTATTCCTTCAACCTTAGTATCTACTTTCTTTTTAGTAATAGCTTCGATAAAGATAAATAAGATTCTACCACCATCAAATGCTGGAAAAGGGATTGCATTAATAAATCCTAAATTAACACTCAAGTAAGCAGTTAAATATAATAAATTTTGGATACCATATTTCGCAGTTTCCCCCACTACGGTATACATACCGACTGGTCCAGTTAAATTGGATAATTTTAATTTGCCAGTAAATATAGAACCAATTATTAAAGCCATATTGGAAATAATTGACCAGAATTTAGTAAAAGCATATTTTATAGCGTTAACGAAACCGGTATATTTTTTTTCCCCAGCTCCTAAGCCAAATTTAACAACTTCATTCCCATCTTTATCTTTTTCAGTTTTAGGAGTAATCTTATAATTTTTAATAGTGCCATCTTTTTTTTCTATTTTAAAATCATAAACATTACTGTCATTCTTTAAATTTAAGACGACATTTAATTTATCCCAAGTATCTATTTTATAGCCGTTTAAACGAATAACTCTATCTCCTGCTTCAATACCAGCGTCAGCAATTGGCAAATCTTCTGGAACATAACCAATTATTGATTGTTGTTCATAGTTACCCCAAATTGCACTTTGCAAAAATAATAAAAAGATGGCTAAAAGAAAATTAAAGGAAACTCCGGCAATAAGTATTAAAAATCTTTCTAGTTTTGTTTTATTGCACATAAATTCACTTTTCTTTATTTTCTGATCATCTTCAGAAACTTCTCCTGCCATGGCACAGAAACCACCGATTGGTAGCAGCCTTAAAGAATAAATGGTTGGATCATTTTTTTCTTTTTTTCGCTTGTAAGAAAAGATTAGTGGTCCCATACCTAGAGCAAATTCATATACGTAAACCCCTGTCTTTTTAGCAAATATAAAGTGGCCTAGTTCATGAACAAATATCAAGAGACCTAAAATTAAAACGAGTAATAATAGTGTTATCATAATAACCTCCTATAAGTAATCAATAATAATCATAAATATTAAAGTTACGAAAATTAAACTGTCTAGGCGATCCATTATTCCGCCATGACCTGGTATTAAATTGGAAAAATCTTTAATATCGTGTTGTCTTTTAATGGCGCTAAAGAATAAATCTCCCAATTGTCCAATTATTGATAGCAATAATATAATACCAATTACCATAAATAAATGAGTTTGAACATTAATAAAAGTTGTGTAATATACCGTCATAATAAAAGTTCCCATAAAAGTACCTACAATATAACCTTCCCAGCTCTTTTTTGGGCTTATTTTGGTTACTTTATGTTTACCTATCATCATACCACCAGCATAAGCAAATGTATCAGTTATGATGGGAATTAGCATCATAAAGATAAAATATTTAATACTATATTCTCTGATTAAGATGAAATAACTTAAACCTAAACCGATTAGCAAAATAAACCCGATTAGTTTAAAAGCATCTTCAGTAGTATATTTTCCCTTTACTTGATAAAAAATTACCGGAATAAGTAGTCCTAATAATATTGTGCTTAAAACTTGATAATTTAAACCAAACATTATCGTTGAAGAATCAAAATTACTATAGATAATGCTAATTAAACATATACAGGCAATAATTCTAATAATATTAGGATAATTATATAAATCAGTAATTTCTTTAGCTGCGATTAAGCCTATTATACCAACTAAAAGAGCGAATGGAATACCTCCTAAACAAACTAGAGGAATTACGATAGCTAGTAATACAGCTGCACTAATTGTTCTTACTTTCATTAGTTACCACCGAACCTTCTATTTCTACTATTATATTCATCTAAGGCTTTATCTAATTCATTCTCGTCGAAATCCGGAAAAAATGTTTTGGGAAAATATAACTCTGCATAGCTTGCCTGCCATAACATAAAGTTACTTAATCTTTGTTCCCCACTTGTTCTGATAATAAGATCTAAATTCGGTAAATCTTGATATAAATATTTTTGAAAATTTTCCTCATTTACTTCAACTTTATCTTTGATAATATTATTAACTGCATCAACTATTTCCAATCTACTTCCATAATTTAAACAGATATTTATAATACCACCGGTATTATTTCTGGTTAAATCAATTACTTTATCCATAACATTTAAAATCTTATCAGATAATGGTTTTTGTCTTCCCGAAAAAATTACCTTGATATTTTCTTTATTGAGCTCTTGTGCTCTGTCATTAAAAAACTTAACAATCAAGTTCATTAAATAATGAACTTCTTCTTCACTACGATTAAAGTTTTCCGTAGAAAAAGCATAGATACTTAAATATTTAATGCCTTTTTTAAAAATATATTTAGCTAATGAAATAATTCTATTAGCTCCAGCTAGGTGTCCTTTAATTGTTTTTTTTCCCTTTGCTTTAGCCCATCTTCGGTTACCATCCATAATGATACCAAGATGAGTGGGAATTTTTACATCTTCCATATTTTCACCTAAAATAAGTATACTAACAATAAGGTTAAAAATCAATAAAACTTTTAAAATAAACTCAATTGGCTTGACTCTGGCAAGCTCTCAAAAATACCTAAAGCGCGCATTTTTTCAATAGTTGTGGAATTGACTTTTCCTCTAACTTGGAAATCCTCAACACTAATGAATGGACCGTTATCTTTTTCACTAACAATTTGATTAGCAACATTTTCTCCTAAGCCATCTAAAGAACTGAAAGGTAATATTAAAGATTTACGATCTTCAGTAATAACAAAGTTTTTAGCAGCACTTTTTTCTAAATTTATATTTTTAAAACTAAATCCTCTTACAGACATTTCTAAAGCTATTTGTAAAACATCTAAAAGTTCAGCTTCTTTATTAGTTTGTTCATAACCCTTATTTTCAATTTCAATAATTTTATTACGAATAGCTTGTTCTCCACTTATTAATGTTTCTACATCAAAACTATTACACTTTATTGAAAAATAAGTACTGTAATATTCAATGGGATAATAAATTTTAAAATAAGCTATCCTTAAGGCTGCAATAACATAAGCTACGGCATGAGCTTTAGGGAACATATATTTGATCTTATGGCAAGATTCAATATACCAATCTGGTATACCAGCTTCTTTTAATACCGCAACATGTTCTTTCCAAGTATCTGCTTCTTTAGAAGCTTTGCCTTTACGAACAAATTCCATTATTTTAAATGCTTTTAAAGGTTCAACACCATGATTTATCAAGTAAACCATAATATCATCACGACAACCAATAACCTCACTAAATGGAACTATATTATTTTTAATTAATTCTTGGGCATTGCCATTCCAAACATCAGTACCGTGTGATAGTCCAGATATTTTAACAACATCTGCAAAAGTTTTAGGCTTAGTCTCTAAAAGCATGTTAATAACAAATTTAGTACCAAGTTCTGGAATACCTAAAGTACCGGTAGGACAATTGATTTGTTCAGCAGTGACTCCTAAGGCTTCCGTACTCGATAATAAACTTAAGATTTTTAAATCATTCAAAGGAATAGCCCCAATATCAATACCAGTTAAATCCTGAAGCATTTTATACATGGTCGGCACATCATGACCAAGAATATCTAGTTTTAATAATTCATCTTCCATTGGGTGATAATCAAAGTGAGTAGTACGCCATAAAGAATTTGGATCATCAGCCGGATATTGGAAAGGCGTAAAATCAAAAACATCCATATAAGCAGGTATTACGATTATTCCTCCCGGATGTTGACCGGTTGTTCTTTTTACACCAGTACAACCGATAGCTAGTCTTTCTATTTCAATACTTCTTTTAACAATTCCTCGGTCTTCATAATAGCCTTTAACAAAACCATAGGCTGTTTTATCGGCTACAGTACCAATTGTACCTGCCCTATATACATTATCAACGCCAAATAAATCTTTAGTATATTCATGAGCTTTCCATTGATATTCTCCGGAAAAATTTAAATCGATATCAGGTACTTTATCAGCATTAAAACCAAGGAAAGTGGCAAATGGCATATCTTGTCCTTCCCCATTCATGAAAGTATCACATTTAGGACATTTCTTTTCCGGTAAATCATATCCACTAGAATAAGTTAAACCTAAAGTTTCCTCATTTTCATTTTCAAAAGTAGTAAAATGACAGTTTGGACAAACATAATGAGCTGGTAGTGGGTTTACTTCAGATATTCCCATCATCGTAGCAACAAATGACGAACCAACCGAACCACGGGAACCAACCAAATAACCATCATCATTACTCTTTTTAACTAATTTTTGAGCAATTAAATAAATAACATCAAAGCCACCAGCAATGATACCTTTTAATTCCTGTTCAATACGATCTTTAATTAAAGGATGTAATTCTTCGCCATAGATACAAGCTGCTCTTTCATAGACAAGACTTTTTACTTCTTCAGCTGAATTTGGAATCTTTGGAGCAAAAGGAATTCCTTTGGTATCAATAATAACATCAACAAATTCTATCATATCTGCTATTGTTTTAGGATTTTCAATAACTAATAAATTAGCCATTTCTTCTCCTAAAAAAGCGAAATCATTTAGCATTTCATCGGTAGTTCTAAAATGAGTGGAAGGTACACTAGTAATTTCTTTGCGATCTAAAGGATGTCTTCCTCCACCAGGTACTTTTTGATTTATAATAACTTCCCTGTAAATTTTATCTTCAGGATTTAAGTGATGAACATCTCCGGTTGCTACAATCAGTTTACCCGTTGCAATAGTGGTGTTAATAATTTTTCTAATGTTATTTTCTAGTTCTAACGCATTAGCAAAAACATTTAATTGAATTAAATGATCATAAACATCTCGTGGCTGAATTTCAACATAATCATAGAAATTAATAATATTAGTAAGTTCTTCTTCCGTCTTACTTTTGGCAAGGGCAAAAACTTCACTTTCATAGCAACCACTGCCAATCAGTAACCCATCACGATATTTTTCAATTTCGCTACGCAAGATTCTAGGAGTTTTATATAAATATTTCGTATTAGCGTTACTTATTAACTTAAATAAATTTTTCAAACCAGTACGATTTTTAACTAAAACATTAACATGATATGGTCTACCATACTTATGAATATCCTCTTTAGATACTAAATTATTTAAATCTTTGACGTTAGTAATATTATATCCAGCTACTCTTTTTAACATTAATCTTAAAATCTTTGCTGTAGCACTAGCATCATAATCAGCTCGGTGGTGTTCATTTTCATTAAAGTCAATTTCATATCTTCTAACCAAAGCACTTAAACTGTGACGTGATTGATCAGAATCTAATACTCTTGATAATTCTAAGGTGTCGATAACAGCATTTTTGACTTCGCCTAAACCGTATTTTTGACAAGCCATTTCCAAGAAAGACATATCAAACGTAGCATTGTGAGCAACTAAGACACTATCCTTAAACCACTCTTTAAATCTCTTTACTGCATTTTCTTCATTGTCTTTATCTTTTAACATCTCATCAGTAATATTAGTAATCTCAATAATTTTAGAGGATAGTTTTTTACCAGGATTAATTAATTCATCAAAAGTATCAATAATTTTTCCATTTTGTAATAAAACCGCACCAATTTCAATAATAGAGTCTTCTCCTCCGGCATTAAAACCAGTTGTCTCTACGTCAAAAACACAATATTTTGTTGTTAATAAATCCGCATCAACCGGATTTTTAATAATATTAATACTGTCATCAATTAAAGTAAGTTCTGACCCAAATATAACTTTAAATTTATCTTCAGGATTATCAATGCCTTTATTATGTTTTTTAGCAAAGTTAAAAACTTCCGGATAAGCTTGCGCTCCATTATGATCAGTAATAGCTATAGCTTTATGTCCCCAAGCAATAGCTTGTTTAAGTAAACTAGAAGGCGCCACTAACCCATCCATTTGACTCATTTGGGTATGAGCATGAAGCTCAATTCTTTTAACTTCAGCATTGTCTTTTCTTTTAACATTTTTACTAAGAATTTCTTCAATATCTCTTAAATTTAAAACTAAATCTTTAGCATAAGTATCATTTTTTACATAACCTCTAAAACGATACCATAAGCCTTCTTTTAACCCTTTTCTGATTTTATTAAATTCCTCTTCATCTTTACTAAAAATTTTGGCACATATACTGTCAATCTTATCACTTATTTTTAAAGTTAAAATTCTAAAATTACTTTTTGTGGAAATAAATTCTTCAAGACCAAAAATATAGGCTTCTATTGTAACATTATTTTCTTCACCCAAAATCTCTTTAATACTCGTTGGTTTTGACTTGATTTTATCCCCCATAATCACTTTAAATTCCGGTTCTTTTTTTACTATAATTACTTCTTTAGTATTTTCTATTTCTTCTTTAATTTGTTTTCTTTTTTCATCATTTATTTTAGTTTCAATTACAAAGCCTTTCAAACCAAATGTCTCTAACCATTTGATCATTTTACTACTTTGTTCTTTTAAACGATCTGCTTCAATTTTACTAATCACTTCAAAAATGATTTTTTTCCCATCGATAGTTATTTCATTATCTTGCAAACTAATTAGAGAGGGAGATTTTTTTACTAATTCATTAATATAATATTTCAAGTAACTTAAAATATCTTCTGCTTTTTGATTTTCATAAGCAAAATAAATTTTTATCTTTGTTACATCTTCTAATCCTTGTTTAGCTTTATCTATTAAACTTAAAATAGGTTCCAATGGTAAAAGATTAGGACATTTTAAATATAAATCCCATGTCTTTTTTTCCTGGTTTACAACACACTTTTCAACTTTAACTCCTGTAAAGTTATCTCCACCATCAAATTCCATTTTTTTGAAAAATCTATTTAAAGCGTCCATAATTCCTCCATCATGTAATTTCATTATACAATAAATTAACTATAAAAAAAACACTTAAGAGAGTGTTAATTAAAAAGGCACTTAAATAAGAGACACTTGTATAACTAGTGATGATTGACTAAATTTTCAGAACCAAAAACTTATTAAGGTACCAGATCTATGTTACTTCCTGTTACTCATGTCTCAGATTTTAATATTACTTTCCAACATCTTTCAAAACACTTACTTTTATGTTCTTTGTATTGTTGTTTCCTAAAAGGGTTTTTTAAATAACGGTTAGACAGGTTTCAGTGCCTTCCAACTTATCATTATGTCTGCGCTACATATGGGTCTACAGCGCTTCCTGTTCCTGTTACTCGAGTCTCTGATTTTATTGAAACTGCGGCGCGAACCCCAAAGCCACTAGTTACGTTGTTGAAATTCATATCACCAAACTTTAACACGCAAAACATGGTAGCTATGCCACTTGAAGACATAAAGAACGGTGATGAAAGCCACCACATTGAATCAGTATATAAATAATTTGTATAATTATTTATATTATACACTAATCCAGTCATAGCTGCTTCATCTGCACTTATTAATCCTATTGGATATGTTAATGCTCCATTTCCTATAGTTGTATCTGCTGAGGTTGTAAATCGATCATTTTTTTGAGGGCATTTTAAGGTTGGAGTTTTATTTGTTAATAAACGGTGTCTAGCTGCATAATAAGTGTTTACTCCTGTTTTTCCATATCCTGGACCTGTTGCTGTTCCACCTACTTCACTTTCTAATTGTCGATCATTACAAAATAGGTTATTTGCAACTTGTGATTCAAAGGGTTTACCAGAAATGTTTGTATAATACCAGTTATCTAATTCTGTTTTTATATTTGTTGGTGTTGCATTTAAGACTGCTTCTGCTCGGGAAGTTGATGCAACGCCATTTGCTCCACCATACATATATCCGACATATTTTGCATCATTATAATTAGTTGTGTTCCAAGCTGAAGTTTTAATTTGAGTATTTATTCCTTCATCATTTACTGTACCACTTGAAGTAAACTGAGCCTGCGTTCCATTATAGATTAATCTTATAGAGCCATCACCATTAATTCTAACTATCTTCCACTGGAAGCCTCCCCAAATTAAATTATTATTTAATAATGCTTTTTCCCCGCGATAGTAGTAACTGGTTCCATATTCATCGAGAGTGGCATATAATTCACTTGTGCCATTTTCAACACTAAAGTCTGGGGTACCTTTAGCTTCTATTGCTGCTGCTCCTCCACCTTGTGCTAAAATTTTTCCTTTTAAAGTTAATTCAAAAATAACATTACAGATTGTTCTTCCTGAATCTACTCCCGTAATATTTACTTTCCATTTGCTTCCATTCCATGTAGCTGTCCCACTAGCATTTGATGGGCCATTATTTGTTTCACACGTTACTGAGGCACCATATTCATTAGTTGTTGGAAAAGTTGTTGATATTTCACCTTCGATTATAGCTGCTATTGTTACATCTTCTTCGTTATATTCTGTAGTAATTAAATTTTGTAATGCTAAAGTATTATGAGTAAATCCCGCATTTACATCTATCTTTATATAATAAGTCGTTGCACTAGTATTAGTTATTGCTAGTCTCATTTGCTTTGTCCCACTTGAGGTTATAACTCCACTTATTTCATCAATTGTTTTTGATGAATATTCTATCGTTAATTCTTCTGGTTTATTTATAAAGTTTGTACATGATGAATCAGAACATACCTTGTAGGTAAGTTCATACTTGGTATCCCATTTATTTAATGATTTTAATACGATATTAGCTTTAGTAATCTTATTAGCAGTCACTGTTATAATCCTATTAGAAATTCCATTTACTGACACACCATATTCTAAACCGGCTACTTTAATATTAGCTAAACTAGCAGTTCTTCGATTACTAAATATACTAAATGTCGTATTTAATACAACAAATAAAAATATAAATAGTACAAAAATTAAAATAAAAAGATTTTTCTTATTTATGATAAGTTTTTTAAAATTATTCATACTCTTTCCTTTCTACTAATATTGCAAATCATTAATTTATATAAAATGAATAAATATATTAGAAATTATATTATATACTTATATTATAATATAAAATAGATAAATATACCAGTTTGCAAAAGAAACTTTACGATGTTTCTTATTTATTGGATTTTAATTTCTGTTTTTACATAAAAAAATACCTTCAATGTAATGTACATCAAAGGTATTCCAATGAATTAGTTAATAAATAAAATTAATCTCCATACTGCACTTTTTTAGTAGTAGTCGTTGTTATTTCACCCGTTTCCGGGGTATTATTAAAAGAATGAATTAATAATATTAAAATAATTGTAATTGATAAAATTACCGCCATAATTATATAACCTATTTTTTGATATTTTTTCATAGTAATCACTATTTAAGTTTATTATATTTTGAAAAATAATGCAAATAAGATATATTACTTATTTAAAGCATTAGTAATTAAAATATCAATAAGCTCTGCCGTAGTTATACCATCATAATTTAGTAGTTTAGGGTACATAGAAATATCAGTAAAACCTGGTAAAGTATTTAATTCATTTAAATAGATTTTTTGATTTTCTTCATCATAAAAGAAATCTACCCGTGCCATTCCTTGACATTTTAAAACTTTAAAAGCCTCTTTAGCATAATGTCTAATCTTATTACTTATTTCTTCTGATAAATCGGCTGGAATAACAGTTTGGGATGGTAAATTATATTTAGCATCATAGTCATAAAATTCATTACACGATTTAATTTCACCTAATGTAGAAGCATATATTTCATCATCTTTTTCAATAACCGCACATTCTAATTCACGCGCTTTAATATATTGTTCAATTAGATAATCTTTGCTATATTTTTTTGCTTCTTCAATAGCTATTTCAAGTTCCTCATCATTATTAGCTTTACCAATACCAAAGGAAGACCCACTTGCTGCTGACTTTACCATGACTGGATAGATGATATTATCTACACTAAATACAGGGACTACTGGTATATCATTATAATCTAACAACATTTTAGTTAAATCTTTATTCATGCAAAGCATGCTACTTACACTATTACAACCAACATATTTAATATTGTACATTTCTAATAAACTTTGTAATCTTCCATCTTCACCATTGCTACCATGAATAATGTTAAAAATACAATCAAACTTTTTAATAAAATCGATTATATTATCTATCATTTCTTGCTCTTGATAATTATCATCAACTAAAAACCAATCATTTGCTTTGGTAATATAAACTATTTGATAATTATATTTTTTTTTATTTACTTCCTTAATAATATTTTTAATTGATAAGCAGGATACTTCATGTTCATAAGAAGCTCCTCCGTATAAAAATAAAATATTCTTTTTCATTAAAACACCTCTCTAATTATATGATAACACAAAAAAAAGAAGAAGCCATTAATTTGCTTCTTCTGGTTCATCATCTAAGAACTGTTGTTCTAAAACTTCACTTGGTTCATCAGACATATATTCTTTTTCAAGCATAATCTCGATATCAGAATATTGTTTTGCTCCTGTACCTGCAGGAATAAGTTTGCCAATAATAACATTCTCTTTTAAACCTTTTAATTCATCAACTTTTCCTCTAATAGCTGCATCAGTTAAAACTCTAGTTGTTTCTTGGAATGATGCTGCTGATAAGAATGA
>CAYQDO010000025.1:0-12710 GCA_964416365.1 uncultured Muribaculaceae bacterium
TTATTCTACATATTATTTTATCATAAATATTTTTGCATTGTTATACTAGATTTTTTTGTTATAAATACATTAAAAATGTGAGATATTTCTCACATTATATTGCTATTTCCAAACTACCCATGAAGGTTCTGCCTTGGTCTTCATTTTGTGGTTCACCGGTACCTTGAAGATAAATTTCTATACGATATTTTTGAATTACCCGAGGTGGAATATAAATATTTTCTTTAATGATAGTACCGGTTGTTTTTGGAATAGTTAAATCACTTACATTAGGTGCTCCATTGGTTCCAATAACATTATATTTTAAATTGTTGGTAATAAAACTATTAGATATAACTCGCCATTTTAATGTATATAACATTGGATAATCTGATAAGTTTTCAACTGTAAATTCTTTTATTGGTATTTCTCCTGGGATATATCCCGGAATTAATTCTTGATCATTTGGTAATAATCCGGATACACTTATGGTTTCACCATCAGTATAACGGATAACAATGTATGGAGTCGATGTTTCAATATCTGGATTACCAACACTACCGGTTGAACCAGATCCTCCACTACCCTTTGGTGGTTCTTCTATTTGGACTTCTGATTTATCACATTTGTTATCACATTTTCCGTCTCCATCAGTATCACAGAATAGATCACATATTTCATCACCATTTAAATCTAAATTTAAATCCGGTGAGCAATCAGCATCAATGTCGATATCTAAATCAGCTGTCCCATCTCCATCGATATCAAAATTCATATCTGGCCAGCCATCACCATTGATATCACAATTAATTTTACATAAGGAACATTTTCCACCGCTAGCGTCATTTACAAAATTTTTATCAGCTACTCCATCTAAATCAGTATCAATATTAAATCTAGCTTTACGATTACCTTTGTAGTCTATATTTAAATCTGGTTTTTTATCTCCATCAATATCAATATTAATATCTGCAATATTATCCTTATTAATATCGATATTTATATCTGGGGTACCATCACCATCTATATCCTTATTAAGATCTGCAACACTTAAATAAGCAAAACCTGCATAGGTTGCTCCTGCCAAAGCAAATATGAATAACCAAACGGAAAAAACAAACCAATTTTTACCTATTTGTTTCTTAGATTCTACTTTAAATTTTAAAACTAATTTTTCTTTTGAAACTTTTAAGTTATAAGGAAGAAAAATATAATCATTTTTGGGATTACATGTTAATTTAATGACTTTATAAATATGTTTCTTAGAAACTTCTAAATCCGCTTGATAGATATCTTTAAGAACTTTTTCAATTTCTGCATATTGTTCTTGTTCAGTTTTAATATTGAACTTAATTAAATCAACGGTTTTTTCGTCTCTACCTAATATCGGATTTATTTTTTGTTCTTTCTTCCCCATAGATTTCTTCCTTTCCACTTATTTTAATAATAACATAACTTTTTCAATTTGACCTAAATTAATATTAATAAATTTTTTATATGTATCATTAATACCTTTAATTTGCTCATCTTTATATTTAGCTGCATATTTTAATTCATTATTAATGATGTTTTTTAATTCATTTTCGTCTGTTTCAAAATTTTTCGCTAAATTAAATATTAATTTCTTAAGATTAGCATATTTGGAAGTATCTTCATCTTTAGATACCTCTAACCCATTTAATATTGCATAATTTAAATAATAAGATAAAGAGTATTTTTTATCGATATCCTCACTACTTAAATCAACATTTTCTTTATATTTTCTAATTGGTTTTTCAATTTGATAACGCTCTAAGAACTCCCATAATCTTAAAGCATATACAAAGTTTGTATCTTTTAAAATAACATTAGTTTTACGAATTGGTGATCTTACCGGAGTAGCGTTTTTCATATTTTTCATAAATTGACTACTCTTAAAATCTTCCAAAATATCTCTAATATTCTCTATCTTTTGTGTTAAATCCACTGGTTTTTCATATTTACCAATTAGTTTTTCATAATTTACTGATTTTAAAGATAATGTAATATTAACATCTTCATTTTTAAATCTTGTATTAGCTTCATAATTCACTGTTTTAACTTCTTTATTAGAAGACTCTTCATCTTGATATGCTAACTGATTTTGAACAAAAACGTATAAGTTATTAATTAAAGAATAAACAAATCGATTTTCATATAAATCAATAGTTTCTTCTTTAAAAATATTTAACATTTTTATTGGTTTTACTAGACCATCATCATCTACTTCTTGAATCAAACCTGTATGTTGCGCTAAATGTTTAACTGACTCTTCAGATACTTTTTTGGTTTTTTCAATTGGTAAAATATCTTCCTCTTGGACAATAAAACGACGAGGATTACGAATAATATTATCAATATAAGGAATAGCATCATTAATAGTTTCAACCCATGAATAATCAATGGTTAGTTTTTCGCTGATTTTCTTAACCATTACATTTGATTTAGTCTTGGACATAAATAATTTAGTTTCTTCTTCAGGTATATTACTTACTAAAGCCTGTAATTCATTATTCATAAGTATACTCCTTTAATTTTTAAATAGTTTTCTTTAATCTTTCTAAGTAAGCGATACAATCTTTCATAACGCCATCGCCAAAGGTTTTATTTAAGAAATCAATAAATCCATCAATTTCATTACGTATATAAGCTAAGTTTAATTGATCAAATTTTCTTAAAATCTTATGAGCAATTAAATAATCGATTGCTACTAGTTCTTCTCCCCCACAAGCTACATAAGCCGGGACAAACTCTTTTAATTGTTTAACAATACGATTACCAAATGCTAAACGGAATTTCTCAATTACATAATCATCCATTAATGATATCTTGTCTAAATTTTCTTGACTAACTGGATAATCCTTTTGGGCTTGTTTTAAAATGTTTATAAAGTGCTCACAAGATAAATTAACTGCCTCAGTTTTTGGTGCTTCAAACGGTATACCTTTTTCATCAATATTAATCGGCATCGCACGGTCATATACTTTATCAGTAATCATGAATGTTGAATCATCATTATTGATTGTACCAATATACCACATATTGGTTGGTATTCTTAACCTACCATTTTCTACTAATTTAGGATCACTTTCCCATGCATTAGGAACCAAATCAATTACCCATTCATCGGTACTTGGTAATTCCAAAATAGATAACATTTCCGCAAAGTAGTATTCTACACGGGAAATGTTCATTTCATCTAACAATGTTACAAAAACATTATCTTTGTATTTAGCCTCATACATTTTAGTTAAAACTTCTGTTTCATTAAATCTCTTGGTAAATTCGTTAAAATAACCAAAAAGTTCAGAAGAATCACGCCAAGATGGTTGAACAGGTGCTATAACAGCATCATTATTAATAAAGTTCCCAAAAGCATAAGCAAGGGAAGTTTTACCGGTACCAGATATACCTTGTAAAATAATTAATCTATTTGAAGCAAAAGATGCAATAAATAATCTAATTAAATTAATATTGTAATAAAGCCCCATTTCCGAAGCAGCAAAATTTAAAAATTTATCACATAATTCTGATAAAGTAATAGCAGAATCATATGGCTCCGGTTCATAATTTTCCATAGCTTCATCAACTTGAGATAATTTAAAGAATCTACTTTCCCCTTCTTTTAATTTATTGACAACATTTCCATTTTCATCATATTCAATATCACTATTTTCCGGATCACTCATAGCTAAATATTTTTGATTTTCACTTTTTAATTTAATTACTTCATTATTTAAATTATCAATTTCATCTATTATAGCTTGTTGATGACTAACGCGATGACGATATTTAATATATCCAATTATCATTCGATATATTAAAAAGAAAAATAAACCAAATAATAGTAATAATGATAAACTGGCTAAAACTATCATTACAATTCCAGCACCGGTTAAATCTTTAGAATATTCTTTAATTACTTCAATGTAATTTAAAATATTAAAAATCTGAAATAAAGATAAGCCTATTTCTTTAAATAAATTAATTATTCCATTAAAGAAAGGCTCCATAAACTTTAGAAAAAATTCATTGTATCCACTCATTATTTATTCTCCTTTTCATTTCCATAAACAAGGGCTTCATCTTCTAGAAAACCATTCATGGTCTCTATTATGATATTATCTTGTTTGGTTACTATTATTTGATTATTTTTCATAAATTCTTTACTGAATATATACTTAGTATTCTGGTCAATCTTCTCAATCAAAGCTTCTTTATTGCAATATATATAGTAGTCTAATTTATTATTGTTTAGCTTATTGATTAAATCAGTAGTTGCTTCATTATTATCAACTAATAGTTTTATACACTTAGCAGTTATTTTAGATTCTAATAATTTTTTATATTCTTTAATATTTTTGTCTTTATTTAAGAACTTCTTTTTAATGGGAATTAAAAATGTACTTAAATTTCTTTTAGCCTGAAGTTCTTTAAGTAAAGTAGATACAGCTAATTGAGCACTTATCATAGTAAAACTATCATCTATATTTTTTTGGAAATATATTTTTTGACTTTGTTCTGAATCATATTTTTCTAAGTCTTCAATATAGTAATTATACTGAGTTATATATAAATCTTTATCATTAGCAATTTTAATATATTTATTAAAGGAATTTTTGTTTGTTAATGACTCATAAATTTCTTTTTCTTTAAAGGCATTTTTCTTTACTAATTCAATTAATTTCTTAGTATTTTTCTTGCCACCATCTATTAAAAATATAAAGTTTATTTTATGATAATTATCAATATATTCATAAATGATATTATTATAGTTAATACCGGTTTCTTTGATATTACAAGATAATTCATCTAATTCTAATGCCATTTGTAAGTAAACTGCTATCAAAATTATTTCTTGTTCATTCTTAGCTAAATCAAATACCATATTATGTTTCATAAAGTAATCAGAAATGGCATTAATCTCTTTAGTAATTTTATATTCGTCTATATAAGGACTTTCTATAAATATCTTGCTTATATCAAATTTAAGCTCCGCAAATAAATATTTAGTAAGATAAATTTCGATTATATCGGTTAGTATCTCAGTTGCTTTTTTTTTATTTCTTAAAATTTTTTTATGATCAACTGAAATAATTTGTGATATAAGATTTACATATTCTGTTAAGGTAACTAATTTGTATTTACTGTAAACATTAATTAAATCAGCTATCACAAAAAACAACCTCTATTCTATTCTATAATTCATTATAACAAACCAGTAGTTTTTATGCAACAAAAAAACTAGACATTCTGATAAAATATCTAGTTTGGTTTGATGAATAGTTACGCTAATACATGCAACGCAATGTGCAAATATTAGAATACGGTGTATTATCAGTACAAACCGGTAACTACTTATCTTTCGGAGTTTCACCTCTCCATAACATATGTCATGCTTAGCGCAGATAAGATTCCCTCTTACAAGAAAACTTCAATGCTGAATACATAAATATTAATCATTTATAACGTTAATTAATAATTTAATTAAAAATTATTAATAATGGTTAATAAATAATTTCCAAATTATTTTTGAAGATAATTTGGTGCATACTTTTAAATAAATAAAAGTATGCAAGTCATTAATATTTTGTATTTCTATTCTAAGCAATTTTAGTATATCTAATCTTTTTAAAAAAATCAATAGTAAAATGTAAAAAAATGTAATTTTTTGTCAAATTATTATTAAAAACCAAAAAAAAGGCTTTTTAAACCTTTCATTAAGCAGTAAACATCATCAAAATAGAAATTACTAAAAGTACCATAACTCCTACACCAGTTGTAACAAGCATAATCATCGTTTTACTTTCCATTTTTTCTAGTCGTTCTTTATATCTGGCTTCTCTGGCTTTTTGTTGTAAACTGGAAATATTTCGTGAGAAAGTGAGTAACTGTTCTTGTTTTCTTTCATTACTTCCTAATGATAAACGAAATAACAGTCTCATCATACGCATAGAATCTCTTACTGGATAATCTTTCGCAAACGCCATATACGGGTTTATAGTTGAATCACCGGCATTAATTTTCTCTATTAAAGTTTTCAATCCTTCTTTGAAAATGTCTGGAGCTTCTTCAATCGATTTACCTAATGCTACCGGTACAGTATAATGTTGTACTAAAATTTCCAAATTCTTTAAATAATAAGGTAACATTAAATCTATTTTATGTAGATGTGATTTATAATATTTCTTTAATTGCAAATATGATAATTTAAAAACACCGTATCCTGCTATGACACAGAACAATATATTAGCGTAATTTAAATCGGAAATAAATAAGAAAACCATCATTAATATTACTAATAAGCCATTACGCAGACGGACATTAAATATTTTTTCAACATCTACTGCGTCTCCGTACTTAGCTTTAGCATAAAACTCAAAATCTTTTTCTTTAAGTTTTTTAAATAAGTCAGAATTGTCAATAACAAATTTGTTTGTACTAATGCTGCCATTATATTCCAATATAATATAAATTAAGACACCTAGTATCAACATTTCTATCATCATAATTACTCTACCCCCGTATCTTCATTATAGAATCTTTCCCCAGATATTAGGAAATAAGTATTAATGATAATAATCAGATGAAGTAATACCTGAACATACCATTCATCTAACATTTTAATATAATTTTCAGTACCTAATAGGAATTGAGTTAACATTACTAATAAATATAATCCAAAACCAAAAGTTAGGAATTTTTTATGGAAAGCACCTCGATCCATTTTATCTCGATAGACACCTTCAACAAGCATATCGATATCAAGAAGCATGTTTTCTAAAGATTCCCCAGAATCCTTAGCACCTTCCTTAGTAATTTGTAAAAATAATTGGTGCATATTCTTAACCATATAATATGGATATTTATCATTAAAATATTTAATTGACTCTTCAATAGTACCATTTTGATAAGCTAAATCAATCATTAATTTTACATCATCGACAACGGGACTTTCCAATACACCAGATTCATAAACACCTTCCAAGGCTTTAACAAAGCTTTGGGTAGTATTAAATTCCATGATAACATTGGTTGTATACACTTGAATTTGTTCGAACAAGAACTCACTATATATTCTTTGACATCTTAGATAAGCTAAATATGGAATAAAAGCAATGGCCCCTACAGCATAAAAAATTGCCCAAAAAATACTTGAAAAATATAAATAAGCTATACCAGCACCAACTGCTCCAAATAGGACAATTTGTGATACATACTCTTTTGCGGTATATTCTTGGCCTAACTCTTTGGTTTTTTCACGAACCATTTGAAAGCTATATGGAGCATATTTCTCATATAGGTTATTTATTTCTTTCATTAAGAATCTATAAAAATTATCACCAGTATTTTTGCGATAAGTGAAAATAAATATAGCAATTAAGATTAGTAATACTAATTCCATAGCCTAACCTCCTCTTTATGCTTTAGACTCTGTTGTTCCTATGCCAAATGTATCGGTTGGAAGTGTAACACCTTGAAGGTTTAAATATTCAAGTAAATGTTTTGTAGGATTTTTTAAAGAAAAACTTCCAGAAACCGCTTTTTTATAAATAATATTTTTGTGGGCTTTATTATCTTCATCAACATAGAATTCACAAAGTTCTACAATTTCACGATGAAAACGACCGTGTTCTTTACTAAAATATCCTTTAACAGCTACACCTAACTGAACATACCTGTGAATAGTTGCCAAAAATTGTTCAACATCTTGACTGGTTTCTAGCAAAGAATACATACGCATTGGAATACTTTCTGCTTTATCAGAGTGAATTGTTGATAAAATATTGTGACCTGATGAAATCGAGTTACGAACAGCTAAAACAGCTTCAGCTGATCTTACTTCGGAAAGTAAAATCCAACGAGGATTTTGTCTCATACAAGTTACCAAAACATCTGAATATGAAGCTATATTATTAGTTTTCATCGCCACGATATCACGTTTGGGAAAAATACGATCCAAGTGTAACTCTAGAGTATCTTCAATTGTGATTAATTTTTCATTTTCTTTTGTATGGCTTGCCAAATATTTAACTAACTCAGTTTTACCTGAACCAGTTTCACCACAAACGATAATATTACAATGACCTTCTACACATTTAATTAAGAAATCATGAATTTGTAATATACAATACTTTTCATTTAATAGTTTATCTTTATTTAATCTGATTTTTGCTGGTGTTTTACGAATAACACAGGCAATACCATTGGTAGCTATTGAATCATGTATAAAGTTTAAACGTAATTCTGCACTTTCAGCATCCAAAAAAGGATGAGCCATATTAAATGTTTTGCCCATTACATTTGAACATTGGAAAGCTAATTTTTCCATTAATATGTTATTTACTTCTGGTCTATGGACTTGATAAACACCTTTATCTAGAGTTTTTATCCAAATATTACCACTATTACTGTATGAAATATCGGTAATATTATCATCATTTAAAAACTCATTTAATGGTCCAAAATCTAATTGTGAAAATATTGCATCTGTCATTTTTTCCCATCCCTTTTATTCTCAGATTTATTTTTTATTCTGTAATACTTTCTGTTTCTATATCTTGACTAACATCAATAGCTTTTGAATTAATGAAAGCTTTAATTTCTTCACTAGTAATTTGAGTTTCTCCTGGTTTATCAGAATAATTTTTATTTCTTGGAACCGGAATAATTTCAATTGAATTACTTCTTATATATCCAGCTTTTCTTAATAATAAGAAATAATCATCTGGTACGGCAAATAATAATTCAGAAGGAATTCCATTAGATGATGAGGAAAATACGTGATTTCCACTAGAATCTTTTACCGTAAGAACTTGCATGCTTTCAATAAACTTACCAAACATTACATAGTTGTTATCATCCACTGCCTTGAAATATAAATCAATATAGTCTTTAGGCATGATTGAGTTACCATAAGTACTGTGTAAGTCTACATTTAAGCTATATACTGTATATCCTTCCGGAATATCCTTAATAGCTGAATTTGGTAGTTCTTCTTCTGTCATTAACTGACTTTTGTAGAACAAGCTTCCTTCAGGAATAGTAGTATCATATTTAATATATTTGCCTATAACCTGCATATTGGAAGTTACCAAATTTGAAGTGGTATCAACCATATTTTTTGAGACTTTGATTGATCCAACCATTTCAGAAGTTATATAGGTATTACCTGGAATCGTTACCTTAGCATAAGGAACCGCTTGTGGTTCTACTGCTTGATTCACACGCATGTTATAAAAAATATATAAAACTGCAATGCCAGCTAGTACCCCAATAATTGTTACTGTATTTTTATTACCAAGAAATCTTTTAATTGATATGCCAATATTTCCCACTTTTTATCCTCCTATTCATATGTTTCTATTATAGCATCTAATCTATCAACAATGCCAATTTTATCAATATCACCCATGACAGCATATTGATCAGTTGCCGTTGTGATTTTGACACTAACCTTTGGTGGAGCCTCATAAATATCATAAAAGTCAATCTTGTAGGTTTTATTGATATTTACAGTTTCAGAAAATCTACGAATAAAATTTTCCATAAATTTTTCTTTTACAATTCTAACCTCACCATATTTACGATAGTGAGCTAAATCAATTGCCTCTTCCATAGCGGCATCAGTTACTTCTTTTAGTAAGTAATAATCTTGTTGATTAGTAGTCGTATAGTTTTGTAATAACATCATAACTACTAAAACAAACAATCCTAAAACTACTATCCAGTAACCCCACATACTCTCTTTCATATTTTAATAAAACCCTCCTTTAAGGCCAATATGGCAATCCAGCATCTTCTTCTGGATAAGCACCATTAAATAACGTTGCAATAGAACTCTCTTGCCATTTTTCATCCTTAAAATACTTCCATCCATTTGCTCGGTTATTCTCTAAAATTTTCATTAACTCTGGATTATCTTCGACTAAAGCAGTTAAGAATTCACTAATACATTCTTTCCCACTGACCCGACATTTTAAATTAAAATCAGTAAAATCATTTTGCTTATTATATTTTCTAATATTATTTAATTTTGTTGGAGTCAAGATGATTGAGCCATCTAAGTATCCCATTGAGCCATCTGTATCACTATAGATATCATTACCTGCTTGTTCTATTTCAGCACGAGCTGTTTGCCCTTTAAGATTACCGGACCAGTTTGCTCCTATAGTTCTACCCTCGACACCTTCATTTGGAAACAAGTCATTATTAGCAACTGTTTTCGAATAATATTGGACGGCAAATTTATTGTCGTCTTCACAAGTTGGGCAATCCCTTTTATAAAGAATTTCTTCATCCTTATAAATACATTTATTAACAAACTCTGAACCATCAATATTTTTTTCTTGATCAGCAATGTTTAAAATATTTTTGTTTTCTAATAAATATTGATTTAAAACAGCTTGAACATTAGAAATACTCTTTGGTTTTATTTTAGAACTTTGCATCAAGTGGCCTAAATGATTAACAGTAAACCAGGTAGTATATTCACCTTGATATGCCGTAATTTTAACATTAAATACGTACCCTACATCGAGTAAATTAGTTGCATCATATTGATTTACATTAGTTACATATTTACCATTTGGGATTAAACTAAAATATTTTTCACTTGGAATGTAGTATAAAGTTTGTTTATACTCTATCTGATATTTATCAGTTGTATCATATGTAAAACGATTTTCACTATAACCATAATAACTAATATTTTTATATGATTGTCCTTTTTTACTAGAGCTTTTAGTTAAAATTGGTGTTTTATCACTGACATTTGGCCAGTATTTTTCTGCTTGATAAGATACTTTCATTGGAACTTTTTCTAAAATCTTATTTTTCTTATTTTGCTCAGTATCAAAATATTCTTGTTCATAATAGAAAGTTAAATCAGGTTCAAAATAATATTTCCAGTTATTAACAAGATCTGCTTTTTTTTCACATTCTTTCTTATACTTTTGTAATTTTAGACGAGCTTCTTTAGCTCCTTCATATGCATTTTGATATCCGGTTATGTCTAAAATATCTGGATCCTTTTGGGCATCTATTAAATCTTTATAAGTACTCTTTTCTGAATCTAAGGCATTATCAAAATCATCTGACCAACGCTTAACGTCGGTGTAGAAAACTCCTTCTATTTCACCAAGAATATATGGTTGTTGTTTAAAGATGAAAAATCTTCCACTTGTTGCCTCAGCAACACTTGGATAACTAATATATTGTTTTTCACTAGTAAACATCTGACAATAAGTATTATCTTTTGAAATAGCATCATGAGCATTTTCTGAAGGATAATATAAATAATTATCATCTTTGAAATATTTATATTTTTTTAACTGATTGTTAAAATCACTTTCGCTATATTTATTTCGATTACTATATAAATTAGTAATTCCAGTCATTACATCATTAAGAGGCGTCTGTATTATATATGATAAGCTTGGCGTATCAGTTTTATTATCACATTGCGTTGTTAGTTTAATTTGTGAATCAGCACCACAAGTTTGAAAATAATAATTAAGAGCATTGCCATCTTTTAAATAAGCTGGATTAATATTACAACAACCTGATTTTAAATATTCAAGTTCACTAACTTCTTTACCATCATAAATATATTTTTGCTTGTTATTAATAATTTCTGTCTGACAAACCGCAGGTATTGGAAAAGTTATATTTAAATCTTGTTTGTCAATTCTTTTTGGCATAAGCACAATCATACGTTGACGATATTGTTCAGTTAAGTGATATCTTAAAACGGCTAAATTGTTACTATTTAAAACATGATGATATTCATATTCAACAGTTAGTTTTCCGGAAGTTTCTGTTAAGAAATTCTCTTTTTTACCTGTTATTTTAACTTTAAATGTATATTCATCACTGTTTAAATCTTTTAAGATATCGGTATTTAAAGTAATTCCTGATTCAATTTTACAGTCTAAATTTTTATTCTCACAATTTACCTTCGTAACTTTAAAATAAGGATTTGTTTTGGCATATGTTTCATAATAATCAGTAAATTCTTTTAAGCCCGTAATTTTCACTTCAATAATACGAGCAAATAATGATGAACTACCACTATCGATATTTTCTACTTGATTGGTAGGCTTAATATTAACATTGAATTTAGGAATATCAGATTTAGAAACACCTTCCAAATTCTCACAATTTTTTTTAGCTGTAGCATCGACATGATCACATGTTTTACAAAGAATTAAAGCAGAGCAATAATACCTTTGCGCTAATTTATATTCTGGTAGATTTTCAACCAGTTTTGGACTAGCTGCACTCTTTCCTTCGAATTGGGTATATACATTATCAAAGTGATTGTCTTTAATTGTTTTGGTTCCAGTAATATCATAACCATACTTGGTAGTTATTGCTCTCATGGCCACATTAACTGCTTGAATATAATTTTTTGAAGCAGTTTCAAAATCTTGACCTGTTGAATTCATGACATATACCACATCATTGACATATAAAGTATATATTTTAGCTATCGCTCTATCATAATCATTTTCAATGTTAAATGAACGAGCATATTTATATGGTTGTTCTTTAGGTTGAGCTAAATTGGAATCAATACAGAACATACTTTGAGTTGCTCCTTCGACCATCCCATAATAATTGTACGATCCGGCACTTAATCCATTAGTAAACTTTAAAGGATGATATTTAAATTCCTCACTATATATTTGAATTTGTTCATTAAGTTCACA
>CAYQDO010000026.1:0-12291 GCA_964416365.1 uncultured Muribaculaceae bacterium
ACTGCAGCATAGGCAAAGAAATTTAAATGAATATTAGATACAAAAATCATGCCAATAAGAGTTCCAACAATGACCATACCTGTACCAAAATCTGGTTCTAACATAATAAGACCAAAAAATATAAAGATAACTACTAAAATAGGTAGTGCTCCTTTTTTGAAACTAGCCATTACTTTTTCATTATTAGCTAAATATTTTGCGACAAAGATTATTAAACCTATTTTAGCAAATTCACTAGGCTGGATACCAAAAGACCCAATTCCAAACCAGCTTCTTGATCCGTTTCTGATAGATCCTATTCCCGGAATTAGGACAAGCCCTAATAATAAAAAGCAAATCAGAATAATCCAATTTGCTTTTTGATAAAATAATTTATAATTTATTTTTGAGAGGATAACCATTCCTAATAAACCTATTATTAAGAATAAACCCTGATGTTTGAAAAAATATAACGAATCCTCAAATTTATATTCACTCCATACACTGCTTGAAGAATAGACCATTAGTAAACCAAATAAGGCTAAACAAACAGTTGTAATCATGATGATATAAGTATGTCTTTTCAACACTTTAAACCCCCTCTATTTTTTTATGAGAAGAAGTCGTATGGTAGCCATACTCCGTAAATAATACCAATCATAGCTAGTAACAAACCTACAACCCAGAATAGTTTAACTATATCAGTTTCAACCCAACCTAATTCTTCAAAATGATGATGTAGGGGGGCTTTTTTAAAGACTTTCTTTTTAAATTTTCTGATGGCTATAATTTGAATTAAGCTTGATAAAGTTTCAATAACAAATACACCACCAATTAAAATTAAAGATAATTCATGCTTTGTTAATATAGCTATGGTAGCAAGCGCTCCGCCTAAAGCTAAGGAACCCGTATCACCCATAAATACTTTAGCCGGATGGGTATTAAATACTAGGAAACCTAACAAGCCACCTATTAAAACAAAAGTAAATATGGCTATTTCTTGGTATCCGGCAACCCAGTTAGTACCCCAAGCTATAACACCAAAAGCTAGGAAGGCCATTACGGAAAGTCCTCCACATAAACCATCTAAACCATCAGTAATATTTACAGCATTGGTAGTACCAACTAACACTAATAAAATAAATATTCCAAAACCCCAACCTAAAGGGATATTAATATTTAAAGAGGTAATTACTAATGAAGAATCTCCACCATTTTGTTTATATATAATATAAAATACTAAGGCAATAATTATCTGGAAAAATAATTTAGTTAGAGTACTTAATCCTTTATTGTTATGAAATTTCACTTTTAAGAAATCATCTACGAAACCTAAAATACCATAACAGATAAATACATACATTACAATAGTTAAATTATGATTGAGTTCAAGGGAACCTCTTATGTAAAGAAGAATCATAATTATTATAGTAGGTATAATAAAAATTAATCCCCCAATAGTTGGTGTACCATCTTTTTTAAGATGTCTTTCATTTATTAAACGGCTAACCGTTTGACCAGCTTTTAATTTTTTTAATAAAGGTATTAAAACAACTCCAAGAATGAGTGATAATACGAAGCCTAACATGAGTCCTAAAATTGATTTTGCTAATATTAACATTCCATGCACCTCTTAATTATTATACTATTAATACTTAAGCATTGTAAACTAATTTAACATTATCTTAACAGTGCTTCCTTCCTTAACAAATATGTTTCCTTTTGGGCTTTGATTTATTATTTTAGTTCCTGTTCCACTATATTCAACTTTAAAGTTTTTTAATACTCCTTTAATATCACTTATATCTTTATTAATTACATCTTCTAAATAGTAATATTTAGTATCGAGCCATGTATAGGACTTTAGAAATTCATTTTTAACAGGTTTATATTCCTTATAGTCAATAATGCTTAATAATAAGTTTTTAGCAATAGGGGCGGCTACGGTTCCACCATATTGGGTAACACCTTTAGGATTATCAATGGCAACATACACTATATAGTCTGGCTTATCAGCCGGAAAAAATCCTATAAATGAAACAATATAATTACCAGTCATATAAACTCCGTTGTTAACTTTTTGCGCTGTTCCGGTTTTACCACCAACCCGGTAGTTTTCAATATAGGCATTTCTTCCTGTACCATAAGCTACAACTCTTTCTAAAGCATATTTTACTAATTCAGAAGTCTCAGAAGAAATAACTTGGTTAATAACATTAGGTTTATTTAATACAATCATTTCATTAGTTTCCGGTTCACTTATACTTCTAACAATGTATGGTATATTTAAATTTCCCCCATTAATTACCGCGCTTACTCCTCTTATTTGTTGGAGCGGGGTAACACTTATACCTTGACCAAAAGCGGTAGTTGCTGTTTCAATAGGTCCCATTTGCTCTAGTTTAAATAATATTCCGGAAGATTCACCATTTAAATCAACCCCAGTTTTACTACCAAAACCAAATTTTAATAAATAATCATGTAAAGTTTTGGTACCTAATCTTTGACCTAAGACTACAAATCCTGGGTTGCAGCTGTTTTGGACAACTTCTATAAAGCTTTCTGAACCATGGCCTCCAGCTTTCCAACATTTGATTCTGGCTCCATCAACCATGATATGGCCAGAATCATAAAACTGATCTTCAAAGAGGTTTAATTTTTTTTCTTCAATAGCTGAAGCTAGGGTAATTATTTTAAATGTGGAACCTGGTTCATAAGTGGCCCAGATTGGTAAGTTTCGATTTATGGTTTCTACACTGTAATTCTGATAGTAATTTCCATCAAAATTTGGTCTACTACTCATCGCTATTATTTCTCCGGTATTGGGATCCATAACAAGTATTAAAGCTTGTTCAGGATTATAGGCAGTCATAACATTATCAAGTTCTCGTTCGGCTGCTTCTTGGATTTTAATATCAATTGTTAAAGCAATATTATTACCTTTTACTGGTTCTTCATAAACTTCACTTAGCTTTAATCTCGATCCTTTACCGTCTGAATAGTATTTAATAGCTCCATCCGTACCTTTTAGATATTGATCATATTCTAGTTCTATGCCAGATAATCCTTGGTTATCTATACCGACATAACCTAGAACATGAGAAAGAAGAGTTCCATATGGATAGTACCTTTTAGATTCTTTAACGAGATATACACCATCATAGTTTAAATCATTTATTTGCTCGGCTATTTCGTAAGTTAGTCCTCTTCCTTCCGGGTGGATTCTTTCAATGGAAGTTTTTTTAGTTACATGTTTATATATATTTATATAGTCGGTATTAAGTATTTTAGCTAAATCAGTTGCCACTTTTTCTTTTTCTTTAATTTGATTGGGAATAACAACTAGACTAGTTGTTGTTTTGTTATCTGCTAGGGTAATACCATTACGATCGGTAATTAAACCTCGATCAGCTAAGATAGGAAGATTTCTACTCCATAGGTTATGAGCTAGATCTCTTAATTCTTTGGTTTTGAATACTTGAACATAAAATAGTCTAATAATTATTATAAAAAATATTACTAAAATTATTAAATAAGTATAATATAGCCTTTTCTGAATACGATAATGGAACATTTTATCACCTGTTAATTTATATGCAAAAGCAAGGTTTTTTAGAAATTTACTATAATTATGTAAAAGGGAATACAAATTTAAGGAAAATATATAATAATACTTTATTGTTATGTTAAACTATTAACAGAAAGTAGTGATAAAATGGAAGTCAAAGATAAAAAGATTATCGTCACTGGTGGTGCAGCAGGTATTGGTAAGCAACTAGTAATTAAATTATTAAATAGAGGTGCCTATGTAGCGGCTTTAGATATTAATGCTGATAATTTAAAAAAATTAAAAAATGATTTAAGTAATGATCGTTTATCTACTTATAAAATTGATATTTCTAATTTAGATGAAATTCAAAAATTTAAGAAACAATATTTAAAAGATAATTCTGATATAGATATTTTAATTAATAACGCTGGCGTTATTCAACCGTTCATAGCTGTAGAAAACTTAAGCATTGATGATATGCAAAGAGTAATGAATATTAATTTCTATGGATCGGTTTATTTAATTAAAGAGTTTTTACCTCTTTTAAAAGAAAGACCTGAGGCTTATATAGTTAATGTTGGTAGTATGGGAGGATTTTTTCCGTTTCCAAAACAAACTGCTTATGGAGCTTCTAAAGCAGCTTTAGGTTTATTTACGGAAGGTTTATATGCTGAGCTATTAGATACTAATGTCAAAGTCACCTTAGTATTACCAGGAGCTATTAATACTGATATTGCGGCTAATTCAAAGGTTCAAGTAGCTGAAAAGGGAGATAGTAATATTCAAATGACATCACCTGAAGAAGCAGCTTATCGTATTATTGAGGCTATTAATAAAGAAAAATGGAAAATTTATGTAGGAAAAGATTCGAAATTTATGAATTTTTTATACAAATTAAATGCCAAAAAAGCTATCAGTTATATTAACAAATTAATGAATAAGATGAATTGATTAATTTAAAATCTTCTATTATAATCATAATAGAGAGGACTTATAAATGAAAAAAAAATATGTCGGTCAAATTTTAGCGCTTTTATTTGTTTCAGTAATTGTTTCCCTTGGTTATTTTTTAGGCAAAAATTTTGCTGACGAATATAATAAGAAACATCAAACCAAGAAAAATATTTTTGAAATTATAAAAATAGAAAAAACTGAAGTCCCGATTAATTATGTATTAAATGAAAGTTCAAAGACTTTAATTGATTTATGTGGTAAAAATACTGGTCTCTGTAATCAAGGTGTAGGAGTTATTAATCTAAGTAATCTTGATATTCGTCTTCATATATATGCTAATTTTGATAATCCCGAAGATTTACCAACTACTTATTTTAAATTTGATAATAAAAAGATTGGTTCTTTTGTTTATTTGAATAAGTTTGAAATTTTAGCTAATAAATATTTATTAGTAACAGAACCTAACAGTCATAATGATAACTTGGTTATTCATCTTTATGATTATTCAGGAAAAGAAGTAGCTAGTTACGATGCTACTAAGTTAAAAAGTGATTATACCATTAAAAATGATGAAATATATTATTATTACTGTAATGTAGTTGATACTAAAGTTGTAAATGATGTTGAAGTTCCAAGAGTAAGTTATTTTAAAGTTTCAGCTGATGATATTACTAAGAAAGAAGAAGTATCATTTGAATATAAAGAATGTGCCCAATAAAAGGCACATTTTATTTACATTCTAATTCAAAAGTTATATCTTTTGTTATATAATGTTATTAGAGGTGAAAATATGCGTGCTATTATTACAGCCGGTGGAACTGGGGGACATATTGTACCAGCCTTAGCTATTGCTGATAAAATTATGGAATTAGAGCCTACCAGTGAAATTCTATATATTGGAACACACAATCGAATGGAAAAAGATTTAGTACCTCAAGCGGGATACCGTTATGAACCAATTGAAATATATGGTTTTAATAAAAAAATGATTATGCGCGATATCAAAAATATTGGTTTAATTATGAAAGCTAAAAAAAGATGTCTTGAATTAATGAAAGATTTTAAACCAGATGTAGTTGTTGGGGTAGGTGGTTATGTTACCTTTCCGGTAATTAGAGCTGCCAAAAAACTAGGTATAAAAACTTTCATCCATGAACAAAACAGTATTCCTGGAAAAAGCAATTTAGTCTTAAGCCGAAGTGTTAATAAAATTGGCGTAAGTTTCGCTGATTCTATCAAATATTTTGATGAGAAGAAATGTGTTTTAACCGGTAATCCTTGTTCGGAAAAAGCTTTGGATATTAAAGCAACTCCTAAAACTAAATATGGACTTGATCGTAAAAAGAAAAGTATTTTAATAGTGCAAGGAAGCTTAGGATCAAGTGTTATGAATAATAAGATGAAGGAATTTCTACAAAGTGTTAAAGATGAACCATATGATATTGTATATGTAACTGGTAAAGATTATTATGAAGAATTTTCCCAACATAAATTTAGTAAAAATGTTTATATAGTGCCTTATGTTGAAAATATGGCATCCCTTATGAAAGATATTGATTTAATTATTTCTAGAGCTGGGGCTAGTACGATTAGTGAAATAACTGCTTTAGCTTTACCGAATATTTTAATACCAAGCCCATATGTTGCCAATAATCATCAATATTATAATGCTTTAAGTATTAAAGAATCCGGTGCAGGTGAAATGCTTGAAGAAAAAGATTTTTCAGTGGATAATTTAAAAACTAGAATAAATAAAATTTTAAATGATACAAACTGTTATGCTCAAATGCAAGAGAGATTAAAAAAATTAGCAATTAAGAATAGTAGTACCATTATTTATAATATTTTAAAAGAGTTAGCAGAACAAAAGTAGGTGCATAAATGCAAACCAAAAAAGTTAAAAAGAAACTGAATGTTAAGAAACTTTTAATTTTTATTTTGTTTTTGTATCTAGTAATTTGCTTCGGATATACACTTTTTAGAATGCCTATAAAAAATATTGTTATTACTGGAAATATTTATCTTAAAGATTATGAAATTATTGAAATAGCTGGTCTAAAAAATTATCCTTCGATATTTAAATTAAGTTCTAAATCTTTAAAAGATAAAATTAAACAACTTCCTTTAGTTGATGATGTAACTATTAAAAGAGATTTAAAATTTCGTTTAAAAATAAATATTAAAGAAGCAAAAATAGTCCTATTAAATAGTACTAATAATAAACTAGTTTTAAGTAATGGGAAAACTATTGATAATAGTTATACCTATACCGGTGTGCCAACTTTAATAAATTATACCGAACAAAAAACTTTGGATAAATTTGCTTCGAATTTAGGTAAACTAGATGAAGGAATTCTAAGCTTAATTAGTGAAATAGAATATTCCCCAACGGTAAGTGAAGAAGGTATTAGTATTGATGAAGAAAGATTCATTTTATATATGAATGATGGTAATACAGTATATACTAATGTGGAAAGATGTAATGCTTTAAGTCATTACAGGGAAATATATGCCAGTTTGAATAATAAGAAAGGGATATTAAATTTAGATAGCGGGAATACCGAAAATTTTATTTTTACGGAGTATTAATATGAATTACAATAATGAACTTAAAAATATTATTAATAATCGTGAAAAAGGACATAACAAGTTATTACTTCATAGTTGCTGTGCTCCTTGTTCTTCAAGTGTTATTGAAAGATTACAAAAAGATTTTGATATTACCGTTTTATATTATAATCCTAATATTGAACCACAAGAAGAATATATTGAAAGAAAAAAAGAACAAATCAGATTATTAAAAGAAGTAAATATTAAATATTATGAAATAGATTATTTAAATGAAGAATTTAAAAATAAAGTAGTGGGGTATGAAAATGAACCAGAAAATGGTTTCAGGTGTCATAGATGCTATGAATTGAGACTTGAAAAAACGGCAGAGATTGCTAAACAAAATAATTTTGATTATTTTGGAACAACTTTAACAGTAAGCCCATACAAAAGCAGTAAAGTAATGAATGAAATAGGGATTAAATTATCAGATAAATATAATATTAAATATTTACTTTCTGATTTCAAAAAAGAAAACGGTTATCAAAGAAGTATAGAATTATCTAAAAAATACAATCTTTATCGTCAGAATTATTGTGGATGTTTATATAGTAGAAAGGAAAATATAGGGTGAAAGATAAAAGCGGTTTTACAATGGTAGAATTGTTAGCAGTAGTTATCATTCTTGGTATCATAATGACAATAGTTTATCCTTCTGTAGATCGTATTCTTTCTGGAGGAAGGAAAACTGTTGATGATCTAACAAAGCAGAATTTAGAAGATGCTTCGACTATTTTTGCTCAAGATATTTATTTATGTACTGATTCTACGATTATAGATATTTTGAAAAATGACTTGAACTTAAGTGTTACTAATTGTAACGATGCTAAAGAAAGATTACAAAGTGGGATAACTGTTCCTATAGACGTTTTAAAAGAATACGAATACCTTACAAAAGCGGATAAGTGTACAGGAAATATTATTGTTAGAATAAATGGAAATAAAATGACAAATATTTCTGCAGATGTCAGTAACATAACTTGTAATTAGGAGGAAACATGGGTTTATTTAATAAATTCAAACAAATATTTAAAAAAGAAACTAAAGAGAATGCCCAAGCTTATGATAAAGGGTTAGAAAAGACCCGCAAGGAATTTGTCAGTGAACTGAATTTACTAGGCGTAAAATTTCATAAAGTAACCGATGAATATTTTGAGGAACTAGAATATCTTTTAATTAAAGCTGATATTGGGATAAGAACCGTACAAAAGTTTTTAGATAGATTAAAGGAACGGATTAAAAAAGAAAATATATCCGATCCTAAATACCTTCAAGAAGTTATTGTTGATGAACTATTTATGATTTATGTTGAAGGAGAATCATTAACCGATAAAATTAATATGGCTAAAGAAGGACCAACTGTTATTTTAACAGTTGGCGTAAATGGGGTAGGAAAAACAACCACTATCGGAAAACTAGCTCATAAATATGCTAAAGATGGTAAAAAGGTTATGATGATAGCTGGAGATACCTTTAGAGCTGGAGCTGTACCGCAACTTGAGGAATGGGCTCAAAGAACTAATTCGGTTTTTGTGGGTAGAGAAAATGCTGATCCAGCCAGTGTTATTTATGATGGTTTAGAACAAGCTATCAAAGATAATATCGATATCGTATTAATAGATACTGCTGGAAGACTACAAAATAAAGTAAATCTGATGAAAGAACTAGAAAAAATCAATAAAGTAATCAATAAACATGTACCTGATGCTCCTCATGAAACTTTACTGATTATTGATGCTACCACAGGACAAAATGGTATAAGTCAGGCTGAAAGTTTTAAAGAAATAACTAATATAACCGGGATTGTTTTAACCAAACTTGATGGTACTGCCAAAGGTGGTATAGTTTTAGCTATTAAGGAAGAAGTTAATTTACCAGTCAAATTCATTGGACTAGGCGAAGGAATTAATGATTTAAAACCATTTGATATTGAAGAATATATTTACGGCTTATTTAAGGATATGATGTAATGGAAAATATGATTTATTACAGTGCTATTTATGATTATTATCATAATCTTTTAACAGACACTCAAAGAAAATATTTTGAAGACTATTATTTTAATAATCTATCACTACAGGAAATAGCCGATAATTATCAAGTTTCCAAAAATGCTATTAGTAAAACTTTAATAGAAGTAACTACTAAATTAGATGAATTAGAACAAAAATTAAATTTATATCATAATCATAAAAAAATCAAAAACATCTTAAAGGATTATCCAGAAACTTATAATAAAATCCAAGAATACATTTAAAAAGCAAAATCATTTCTTAATTTTGCTTTTTATTATTTTCTGTTGATTAATATAACTAAAAATATTTAAAGTGATAATTGGTATAAATATCATTACTGCACTTAGATTATTAAAAAAACTATCTTTAAAGTTTAAGGCAATTATTAATAAAATAAACCAAAGAAGAATAGATATTAATTGAAATTTCAAATCTTTATAAATAAAAGCTACGAGTCCAAAGATAGCAATAAGACATATTGTTAAGATTATTAGAGCCCACCAAGTACTGGTAAACATATTTTGAATAAGTAAAGCTAAATCAGTAGAATTATTAGTTAAACTTTCCTGATAAGTTAATCGGTCTAGATAATTAAAATAGAAAAGTGACCAAATACTTAAAATACTTTCAAAACAGATGGTAATAAATAATAATTTACTTCTTTCTTTAAACATAAAAATCTTATTCTCCTTATTCAATAATTATATTTTACCAAATAAAACCTAAATATTATAGTTCAAAATAGATCGAAAACTTGATTTTAGTAAAAAAAATTAGTATAATATGCCTTACATGAAAGGAAGTAGTAACGTGAAAAGAAAAGTTGAAGAAGATTTAGCAGAAGTTTTAAGTGAGGATGAAGTATTTCTAATTCATTTAAGTATGATATTACCTTGCTCTATTGAAGATTTAAAAATAACTTTAACAACTAAAGATATAGAAAGAATAGGTAAATTATCAGACCAAGGATTAGTCTATTTAAAATGGAATGACGAAATCCTCCACGAAAATTTTCAAGAATTAACTTTTACTATGAAAGGAGACCTATTAGTTTTTAAAACTAAATATTCAGAAGAAATAAAAATATTTCAAGAATATTTAGAAAATAATGAATATAATTGCAGTGACCAGTTATTAGATAATTTTTTAATAACTTGTAACTTATCATTAAGACCAGAAGATATTTTAAATATCGAAAAACTAGAACGTTTCAGTTGTGTATATGATTGTCATATAAAGTAAAGGAACACCAAAAAGTGTTTTTTTATTTTAAAAAAGGACACACCATGTTCAAAGGAGTGTCCTTGTGAGAAGGCAAAAAATATCTTACCTTCTCAATAGTATTATATTCATTTAAATAATAATATACATAATTATGATTAATTATTAAAAGAGATTGAAATTTCTCCAATTCCACCGTTTACTTTAATTTTGTTTTGTCCCAATCCATAAACAGAATTATCGGTTTGTTTTTCATTATTAATAGAGATATCTCCTAAACCTTTGTCAACATGAATTTGATAATCTTCTTTTTTACCATTGATAAATAATTCTATTTTGCCAATGCCACAACTAATTTTATTATCACCAGCGATATTTGCTTCAATATTCATATCACCAATTCCAGAATCTATATCTAAATTATTTAGAATAGAAGAGGTAATATCAATTTCGCCAATACCACCTTTAATATCAATATTTTCAAAACTAGAATTGGCAATCTCTAAGTTACCAACACCTTGATTTACTTTAAAATAGGTTGCTTGTATATTATCTATCGATACTCTGTTAATACCACTATCTATTTTTAATTCATCTAAAATATAAGAATCGGGAACATAAAGAGTAATATTTGCAGAATTTTTTGGATTAAAGAACCATTTTGATTTTTCGCTGATTCTTAAATTATTATTCTCATATTTTACTTTAAAATTTTTATTAACATTAAATGCTTTTATTTCAAAAATCTTTCCTTTTTCAATAGTAAGTTTAGCAGTTGTTAAATCTATATCAATATTATCAACTTTTTCAAAAGAATTAAAATAGTCAACTAAATTAGTGTTTGGAGTAGTATTATCATAAAAAAATGATGATACATAAAACATCCCATTTACTATACTTGTAATAATAAAGATAGCTAAAGTAACTGCTAATATTTTAATAATTCTTTGAGTATTATTCATTTATTTCTAACCCTCCGAATAAACAAAATGATTCAACATATATGGTTTTCTTATTATTTTTATTATTGTCTTTTTTATTAGATGTTCCCCCGAAAATACCAGTAGATCTAACTTTGACATTTACGTCTTTAGGAACTAATATTTTTGATCCAGCAAAAATATTACTGCATTTAATAAAACATTCTTTATCTATTTCAGCCTTTCTTAAGTTTAAATTAATACTGCCAAACACAGCATCTAAAGATAAACTAGCTATTTTTTCGTCATCTTTATTTATATTTTTTTCAGTAAAACTAGCTACTATTTCTTCTTGATTATCTTTATTTAATTCTTTGATTTTTTGAGATATTTGTTTATTAAATGTACTGTTTAAAACCATTTTTAATCCAATTAGTATTAGTATAAATGGAATAATTAAACTAGACACTAAATCCCAACTAATTATATCTCTGCAAACTAACAGCAGAACAATTCCAATAGTTAAACTAATAATACTTCCGGTTAGATTTTCTCTTTTATTAAATAATCCTATAAAGTTAGGAACAATAATAAATAATGTCCACCAACCTTTAAAAAAGATATCAATCTCAGCTATTTCTAAAGAATTAATCCCAAAAATAATACCGAGAATAATCAAGACCATTCCCCATAGTATTCTATTTGTTTTCAAAATACATCCTTCTTTCCATCTTTTTTATTATAGCATATTCTTTAAACGGAAAAAACAAAAGTTTTCCTCCTTTATTTCATTAAAAAAAATGAAAGTTTTTTTTCGTATCTACTTTCATTTTTCAGTCATAATTAATAAAGTCCTTTTTCTTTATTTATACTTTTAAATCTTGATAATTTCTTTTTAATTACTTCATCATCGTGATTTTTAAAATAATCATCATATTGACTATCAGTTAATACATAATAATTATACCAAGAGGGATCATTAAAGGTTAAAATTTGATAAGCCATATCAAAAGTATTGTGCCACTCTTTTGGAACATTTCGT
>CAYQDO010000027.1:0-11983 GCA_964416365.1 uncultured Muribaculaceae bacterium
GTTGGGGCTAGAGTTACTATTATTGATGGTCCATTTAAGGGTATGGTCGGAACTATTGATAATTTAGATTTAGAGAAAAATCATATTACAGTTTTAATCGATTTATTTGGTCAAGAAACTCCAGTAGAAGTTGAAATATATCAAGTTAGTAGATTATAAGATAGACTAGTCTATCTTTTTTTATTAAAAATGCTTGAAAATACGGGTTTATTGTGCTAATATCGTGATTGCAGTTATATATTTTTATGACTCATCTAGTGGAGGGGAAGCGGATTAGCCCATACCACTAAGCGAAAATAATGAAAGGAAGTGTTTTTCGTGGCAAAAGAAATCGTTAAAAAAATTAAACTACAAATTCCTGCCGGAAAAGCAACACCTGCTCCACCAGTAGGTACTGTTTTAGGTCCAGCTGGAATTAATTTACAAGAGTTTTGTACTAAGTTTAACGACGCTTCTAAAGATAAAATAGGAGATATAGTTCCTGTTGAAATATCTTTATATGATGATCGTAGTTATGACTTTGTAATTAAAACTCCACCAGCTCCATTCTTATTAAAGAAGATTGCTAAAATTGAAAAGGCGAGTAAAAAAGGTGCAAATGAAATTGCAGCAACTATTACTAAAGAAGACTTACAAAAAATTGCTGAAATTAAATTACCTGACTTAAATGCTTATGATTTAAAAGGAGCTATGAACATTATTGAGGGCACTGCCCGTAATATGGGAATTGCGATTAAAGGTGTCAATGATGCTGAACTTGCTCAACAAGCAGCTGAAGCTATTGAAGCTGAAAAAGAACAAGCTAAACGTGATGCTGAACTTGCTGAACTTGAAGCAGGAATTGAAGATACAAATGTCGAACCAGAAGAAATTGGTAAAGACGAAAACGAAGAAAAAACTGAATAATAATAGTCCGCAAAAATCTACCACGATTGGAGGGAAACAAATGAAAAAAGGAAAAAAATATGTGGAAGCTTCAAAGTTAGTTGATAAGAAAATAGCTTATGAACTAGTCGAAGCAATAAAATTAGTTAAACAAACAAATGTCACTAAATTTGATAGCACTGTTGATGTTGCATTAAATTTAAATATTGATACTAAGAAATCTGATCAACAACTAAGAGGGTCAATAGTATTACCACATGGAACAGGCAAAACTTCAAAAATCTTAGTTTTAGCTAAAGGCAATGCTGCAAAAGAAGCTAGTGATGCCGGTGTTGACTATGTTGGAGAAGTTGAATTAATAGAAAAAATTGCAAAAGAAAATTGGTTTGATTTTGATATTATTATAGCTACTCCAGAAATGATGCCAGCTCTAGGTAAAATTGGTAAAATTTTAGGTCCTAAAGGCTTAATGCCAAACCCTAAAACTGGAACCGTAACTACCAACCCAGCTAAAGTTGTTGAAGATGTTAAAAAAGGAATGATTGAATATCGTGTCGATACTTTCGGGAATGTTCATTCTATAGTTGGTAAAGCTTCATTTGATGAAAAAGCTTTAGAAGAAAATTTAGTATATTTTGTTAATACAATAGCTAAAAATAAACCAGCTAGTATTAAAGGAAAATTTATTAAAAATATTACTGTTAGTACTACTATGGGTCCTGGAATCAAGATTAATTTAGATTCTTTTGACATATAATAGATAATGTAATATAATAAAAACGAAATAAAAAAACTTTTTTGCCGTAGACAGCAGGGAACTTAGGTTTTAATAATCCTGCCGAGGAAAGATTATACTTTTAATAGTAAACTTTCCTTATGGAAAGTTTTTTTATAAATATATAAGGAGGATACTATGGCAAGTGAGAAAAGTCTTAATTTAAAGAAAGACGTAGTTAATGAAATTAAGAATAAAATTTCAGGATCAGAAACTGTAGTTTTATTTACTTACCAAGGATTAACTGTGGCTGATGTCATTACATTAAGACGCAAACTCAGAGAAGTAGATGCAGAAGTTAAAATCTATAAAAATACTTTAGTTAAATTAGCACTAGATGATTTAAACTTAGATTTAACTGAATTTCTAGAAGGACCAAATGCAGTTCTATTCTCTAAGAACTTACTAGAGGCGATTAAAGTTTTAGATAATTTCACCAAAGCAAATAAAACAGTTGCTATTAAAGCTGGAATTATTAAAGGCGATATTGCTTCAGTAGACACAATTAAGGAATATGCAAGCATTCCATCAATGGAAACATTGCTATCTATGCTTGCTGGCGGCATGTTAGAACATGTCAGAAATCTAGCAATTGGCTTAAATATGTATGCTGAAAAACTAGAAGAAAATAATTAAAAAGGAAGGATTGAAAAAAATGGCAAAATTAACAAGAGAAGAATTTATTAGTGCTTTAAAAGAAATGACTATTCTTGAAGTTAAAGAATTAGTTGACGCAATGAAAGAAGAATTAGGAGTTGACCCAAGTGCTTTAGCAGTTGCTGCTGCACCAGTAGCAGTTGCCGCTGAAGAAACTTCTAGTACTAAAACTGTTGTACTTAAAAATGCTGGAGCTGCTAAGATCGGTGTTATCAAAGTTATTAGAGAAATCACTGGCTTAGGATTAGTTGAAGCAAAAGCAGTTGCTGATAATGGTGGAAATATTAAAGAAAACATTTCTGCTGATGAAGCTAACGAAATTAAAGCTAAATTAGAAGAAGCCGGCGCTACTATCGAATTAGCTTAATAAAAACCCCGTCAAAAACGGGTTTTTTAATTGCAATTATTTCGTTTTTTATATATAATAATATAATGAAAAAGGTGGGTTTGACATGAAACTTAATAAAAGAGGCTGGGGATATGGAACAATGATTTTATTAATGACTATTTTGTGCTTATTTTTAATTGTTGCAATCTATTATATTTATCGTTTATACAATAATGTTGAGATCAAACAACATCTTAACATTACGGAAATAAGCTCATTATGAAAAAAATACTAATTATTTGGAGTTTAATTTCGGTTTTATTGGTAGGTGGTTTAACTTATCTAGGATTTAATCTCCAAAATAAGAATAAAAATTACTATAAATTAGAAGAAAGATTGAAAACATCTGCAGAAGATTACTATTCTCAATATCCTAATGAATTACCAGCTAATAAGAAAGCTATTACCGTTCCAAGATTAATTGAAACTAGTTTTTTAATGGAATTTAAAAATCAAAATGAAGATTGTAAAGGCTATGTAGTTATCAAAAAAAATTTATTAAGTCATGATTACAAGCCATATATAAAATGTTCTAATTATGAAACAAAAGGTTATGATTCCACTAATGAAGGAGAATAATTATGAAAAAAATTAAAAGTTTAATTATTGTTTTATTATCATTATTTCTAGCAACCAGTTGTGGAAGGCAAAAAGAAATCAATGAATTTCAAGAATTATTTGATGTTGAAACTACTATAGTTAAAAGTATTTCTTATGAAGAATTTTTAAATATGGATAGTTTATCTGGAGTAGTATTTATTGCTAATGAAAATGAAGAAACCCAAAGAATTGCCAAAATCTTTTGTGCAGCACTTTGCGAATGCGATACCGATAAAGCATTATTTTTAAAAAAATCTAAGATAACCGATGACAAATACAAAGAAATATTAAATACTGAAAACTTAGATGATTTATTGATTGTGGCTTTTAAAAAAGGCAATATCATTGGAACCTATTCAAAAGATACTGAAACTGACAATGTAAAAGAATATCTTACCAATTTAATTTATGAAGCAAATCCCCCAGTTTGTAATGATATTTGCTAAACAGAAAAAAATATGTTATAATTCTAAACATTCTTTAAAAAGGGGTGTTTTTTTTGAATATAACTTGGGATTTTCAAAAAATAATTAAGGAGATTAATGAAATAAAAAATTGGAAAGCATTTGCTTTTGAACAAAAGGCTTCTAAATATTTTGCATTAAAAAAATATAGTGACATGCTTTTTAAAAGTACAATAAATGATCGAGAATTACCAGAACGAGGTTTAATAAATCTAAATACTTCTTTATTTTATGATTATGCATCAAGCAATGAATCATTGACTTATAAATTACATAAGATTTTTGATATTCAAGCCCTGCAAATGGTAGATAATTTCTTAAAATTGACAAGAGAATATAATTTGAAAGATACAGTGATTAATTTAGATTTACCACTAATTAGTAATTATCAATATCAATTAACAGATGACCTTTTTGTAAAGTTTGGAGATGAATTTTTCAATAGAATTCCATTCATAGAAAAAAATATGGTTTCAAAAATGATTGAACGTAATTTAATCTATTTGACGAAGACATCAAATACTACAAATACATCACCTATTGGAATTTATTATACTAACAGACATATTTTATTAACACATAATAAGTGTATAAATCTAGATTCTCTTTTTAGAGTTATTCATGAAGTAGCACATGATAAAGATTTACAAAAGATTAATAGTTTTTATCAAAAAGAATTACATATGGCCGATATTTTCTCGGAATTTTATCCTAAATTAGTCGAATTGTTATTAATGGACTTTATAGTGGAAAAATGTGATTTCTTATCTTTAGAAGTGAATCTATATAAACATAGTTTTTTAAACCATCAAAACAGACATTTAATTAATGTATTATCTAATGTGACTAATCCACAAAAAGTTTTAGATAATTATGAACTGAATATACTACTGCCGTATTTTAATATTAATAAGCCATTACTTACTAATTTTGAAAAATCAATTAATGAAAAGCAATACTATAAACAAATTGAGCAATTTGTTAGAAATGAAATAAGTTACATTAGTAAAACTAATAGGTTTAAGGATTTTATTAATAATCCCATGTATTATATATTCAATATATTTGATTCACCACAACGTGAAAACTCAATTCTATTAGCTGGTAGTATCCTTAGTGATGGTAAGTATTTATTAAGTACTTTATTAGCATTCAAATTTTATTACTTAATTAAACTAGATTTTGAGAAAGGCATGGATCTTTTAAAAGAAGTAACAGAGGAATTATTTAACGATTATCAAAATCCAGAAATAGTTATCAATAAATATCATTTAGAAGATTATTTATCACCTGATTATATTCAAAATTATGCTAATGAATATAATATGGGGAATAAAAAACTATTAAAAACATTGAATGATAAAAATTAATGTCCATTAACAATATTTTAGTATAGAAAATAGTTGACAGTCATATAATAAAATGTTAATATGAGAATGCATTTATTTTGAGTTCTATCCAAGATAGAACTTGATTTTTGAGAATACACAACACACCAGGAAGTGTGCGTAGAAAGGAAGGAAAATATGCCAACAATTAACCAACTAGTCAAATCTAGAAGAAAACCTAAAACTAAAAAAAGTAAAAGTCCAGTTTTAAATTTCGGATTTAATAGTTTAGAAAGAAATACTACTAATACAGATCATCCACAAATGAGAGGTGTATGTACCAGAGTTGGTACTAAGACTCCAAAGAAACCTAACTCAGCTTTAAGAAAATATGCTCGTGTTAGATTATCTAACGGTAGAGAAGTGGATTGCTATATCCCAGGTGAAGGTCATAACCTACAAGAACATAGTGTTGTATTAATTCGTGGCGGTCGTGTAAAAGACTTAATCGGTGTTCGTTATCACATTATTCGTGGTGCACTTGATACTCAAGGCGTTAACGATCGTAAACAAGGCAGAAGTAAATACGGTTCTAAAAGACCCAAGAAATAAAAAGATTTGAGGAGGAAAAACAATGCGTAAAAAACGTGCAGTAAAACGAGATGTTTTACCAGATCCTATATATAATTCTAAAGTTGTTACGAAATTAATCAATACTATTATGAATGATGGTAAAAAAGGAACAGCTGAAAAGATCTTATATGAGGCATTTGAAATCATTAAGAAAAAAACGAATGAAAACCCAATCGATGTTTATAATAAAGCTATGGAAAACATTAGACCAGCTTTAGAAGTAAAATCACGTCGTGTTGGTGGTGCTAATGTTCAAGTACCAATAGAAGTTAGTGAGGCAAGAAGCCAAGCATTAGCTTTACGTTGGTTAGTAAACTATGCAAGATTAAGAAGTGGTAAAAGCATGGCTGAAAATTTAGCTAATGAAATAATGGATGCAGCTGCCGGAACTGGTGGAGCTGCTAAAAAAAGAGAAGACACCCACAAAATGGCAGAAGCAAATAAAGCGTTTGCTCACTTTAGATGGTAGGAGGATATTTATATGGCTCGAGACGTAACACTAGATAAATTACGTAATATCGGAATCATGGCTCATATAGATGCCGGAAAAACCACATTTACTGAAAGAGTGTTATTCCATACTGGTGTTAACCATAAGATTGGTGAAACTCATGACGGTGCCGCAACAATGGACTGGATGGATCAAGAAAAAGAAAGAGGTATTACTATTACCAGTGCAGCTACTACTGCTCACTGGAAAGGATATCGCTTAAATATCATTGATACTCCAGGACACGTCGACTTTACTATTGAAGTACAAAGAAGTTTAAGAGTATTAGATGGCGCTATTTGTTTACTTGATTCACAAAACGGTGTTGAACCACAAAGTGAAACTGTTTGGCGTCAAGCAGATGATTTCAAAGTTCCAAGAATGTTCTTTGCTAATAAAATGGACAAATTAGGAGCAGATTTTAATTACACTCTACAAAGTATTAAAATTAGATTAGGCGTAAATGCTAAACCAATTGCTTGGCCTATCGGTGCTGAAGATGACTTCAAAGGTATTATTGATATTTTAAATAGAAAAGCATATTTATTTAGTGGAGATCAACACGAAGAATGTGAAGAAATCGCAATTCCTGAAGATCTAGTTAATTTAATTGAAGAAAAAAGAGTTGAATTAATAGAAGCTGTAGCTGACTTTGATGATGAATTAATGGAAAAATATTTAGAAGGCGAAGAATTACCTATCGAATTAATTAAAAAAGCTATTCGTAAAGGTACTTTAGCTGCTAAATTCTTCCCAGTATTAGTTGGTAGTGCTAAATCTAACATCGGCATTAAATTTGCTTTAGATGCTGTGCTTGATTATATGCCGGCTCCAATTGATGTTGAAGCTATTGAATGTATTGATAAAAACGGTAATGATGTTTTAAGACATCCGACTGATGATGAACCATTTACGGCATTAGCATTTAAAATAGCTGTAGATCCATTTGTAGGAAGCTTAACTTTCTTCAGAGTATATTCCGGTAAATTATCAGCTGGTTCTTATATTTATAACTCTACTAAGGGAGAAAAAGAAAGAGTTGGACGTATCCTTCAAATGCATGCTAACAACCGTAAAGAAATATCAGAAGTATTTACTGGAGAAATTGCTGCCGCAGTTGGTTTAAAAGTTACTACTACCGCAGATACTCTATGTGAGGAAAAGAATCCAGTAGTTATGAAAGGTATGGCCTTTCCTGATCCAGTTATTGATGAAGCTATTGAGCCAAAATCAAAGAACGATCAAGATAGGATGGCTCAAGCTTTACAAAGATTATCTGACGAAGATCCAACTTTCAAATTCAGAACTGATTCTGAAACCGGTCAAACTATAATTTCCGGAATGGGTGAATTACATTTAGAGGTTTTAGTTGAAAGATTAAGAAGAGAGTTCTCTGTAGATGTAAATGTTGGTAAACCACAAGTTGCTTTCCGTGAAACATTAACAGTAGCAGCTGAATGTGAAGGTAAATACATTAAACAATCAGGTGGACGTGGACAATACGGACATGTGTGGATTAAATTCGAACCAAATAAAGATAAAGGTTATGAATTTGTTGATAAGGTTGTCGGTGGTGTTGTTCCGAAAGAATATATTCCAGTAGTTGATAAAGGCTTACATGAAGCTATGGCTGGAGGAATTTTAGCAGGATATCCAATGGTAGATGTTAAAGCAACTATCTTTGATGGTTCTTACCATGATGTTGACTCATCAGAAATGGCATTTAAAATCGCAGCTAGTATGGCATTAAAAGAAGCGAAAAATAAATGTAAACCAGTTTTACTAGAACCAATCATGAAAGTTGATGTTGTAACACCAGAGGAATACATGGGTAACGTTATGGGTGATATTACTTCTCGTCGTGGTCGTCCACTAGGACAAGAATCACGCGGGAACGCCCTACAAATCTCATGTATGATGCCACTTGCAGAAATGTTTGGGTTAGCTACTTCACTTCGTAGTAACACTCAAGGAAGAGGTACATTTACCCCATTCTTTGATCATTATGAAGAAGTACCTAAGAATATCGCTGAAGCAATAATTAAGAAAAACAGCGTATCCAATTAAATAATACTTGAATTATATTCAAGAATTAGATAAAATAATGTTTGATTAAGAAATAGGAGGAATAAAAAATGGCAAGACAAAAATTTGATCGTAGTAAACCTCATGTTAATATAGGAACAATTGGTCACGTAGACCATGGTAAAACTACTTTAACTGCGGCTATTACTAAATATTTTGGTGAATTCATATCATATGATAATATTGATAAAGCACCAGAAGAAAGAGAAAGAGGTATTACAATTAATACTTCACACGTAGAGTATGAGACTGAAAAACGTCATTATGCTCACGTAGACTGTCCAGGACATGCTGACTATGTTAAAAACATGATTACAGGTGCAGCACAAATGGATGGAGCAATCCTAGTAGTAAGTGCATCAGATGGCCCAATGCCACAAACTAGAGAACACATTTTACTTGCTCGTCAAGTAGGAGTACCAAAAATTGTTGTATTCATGAACAAATGTGATATGGTTGATGACACTGAATTATTAGATTTAGTTGAGATGGAAGTAAGAGAATTACTAGCTGAGTACAAATTCGATGGAGATTGTCCAGTAATTAGAGGATCTGCTTTAAAAGCCTTAGAAGGTGATGAGAAATATGCTCAAGCTATTAAGGATTTAATGGCAGCAGTAGACGAATACATTGAAAATCCAGTTAGAGATACTGAAAAACCATTCTTAATGAGTGTTGAAGATGTATTTACAATTTCAGGGCGTGGTACAGTTGTTACTGGACGTGTAGAACGTGGTAAAGTATCACTAAATGACGAAATTGAAATCGTAGGACTTCGTGATACTAGAAAATCTGTTGTAACAGGTATCGAAATGTTCAGAAAATCATTAGATTTTGCTGTTGCAGGAGATAACGCTGGTGTTCTACTTCGTGGAATAAACCGTGAAGATGTAGAGCGCGGACAAGTATTAGCTAAACCAGGAACAGTTAAACCTCATAAGAAATTTAAGGCTACTGTTTACATTTTAACTAAAGAAGAAGGCGGACGTCATACTCCATTCTTCTCTAACTACAGACCACAATTCTATTTCCGTACTACAGACGTTACAGGTGTAATCGAATTACCGCAAGGTGTTGAAATGGTTATGCCAGGTGACAGTGTAGACATGGCAGTAGAATTAATTAGCCCAGTTGCTCTAGAAGCAGGTACACAATTCTCTATTCGTGAGGGTGGACGTACTGTTGGTGCTGGTACTGTTTCAGAAATTACAGAATAAAAACTTAAGGCTTTAACCTTAAGCTTTTTTATGCTATAATATTTTTGATATAAAGGAGTAAAAAATGAGAAAAACGATTATCGGAGTAGTACCAACTCTAACAATTAATGAAGGTAGTAGTCCTTTTGATGATCAATTTAAATTTATTAATTCTTATGTTAAGAAAATAGAAGATGCTGGTGGAATACCGATAGGTCTTTTGATGCCGGATGGTAATTTTAACGAAGAAGCTTTAAAAATATGTGATGGTTTTTTAATTCCCGGTGGTTCAGTAATTAGAAAATATATTTATCAAATTATTCATTACGCCATTACTAATAATCATCCTCTTTTAGGTATATGTTTAGGTGCTGAAGCAATTTCTATTTATAGTGCTCTTGCTAAATATTTAGACAAAGAAAATATTAGTACAGAAGAATTAATGAATATTTATAAAAAATTAAAAGAAACTAATAATAATCAGGTTTTAATTAAATTACCTGAAGGTAATATACATGCTCATTACAATATCACCAGAGAAAATACAAAAGATGCAATGCATTCGATAAAAATAATAGAGGGAACATTACTTGCTGATATTTATCAAACAAATGAAATTAATGTACCAAGTTTTCATAGTTTTGATTTGAAGTTTGTAGAAGATAATTTTATTATTTCGGCTTATGCTCTCGATGGAGTAAAAGAGGCAATTGAATATCATGATCCAAATAAGTTTATTTTAGGCGTACATTTTCATCCGGAATTAGGTAATGATAATAAAATATTTGAAAGATTAATTTATGAAGCTAAAAAAAGAAAATAATTTTCTTTTTTTATTACGTACATTTTCTGCCAAAATTTACCAATTAATTCCATTGACCATGAAAAAAGAAACATTGTTATAATTAAAATAAGGTGAAAAAATGAAAAAAAAATATATCTTAGTAGTAAGCGCAGTACTTGTTTTAATATTTACAATTGGCATAACATATGCTTATTTTACAGCTCAAATAACGGTGGTGAAGAGATCACGACAATAACAGTTACCGGTGGCAAAATGACTATGGCGTTTGATGGTGGAAACAATATCAATGTTGCAAACATATTACCTAGTGATAATCCCGTAGCAACAAAAATATTTACGGTTACAGGGAATAATACGACTGAACTTCATATGGGTTATTCATTATATTTAGTAGTTGATGAGAATACTTTTAATACTTATTCTATTCAATATCGACTAAGAAGTGAAAATACCGGTGGTAGTGGGACGGTAGCCGTAGAAAATGAAGAATTAATATCGTTAAAAAATGATAAACATATATATTTGCTTGGTTATGGTACATTTGATGCTCCTACTGATGGAAATAAAGTCCATACTTATACGTTGGAAATTTATTTTCCTCATATGTTATTTAATCAAAATGAAGATCAAGGAAAAATCTTTAAATCTCATATTGTTATAGAAGATTATTCTTTAGTAAGTGATCGTATGATGAGTGCTATTAAAATAAAAGAGAAAATTACTCGTATGGATATGTATAACTATTTTTCTGAAAAATATCTTTATGAATATACCCAAAGAAATGATCTTAATGAGGAGCAGAGAGAAGACTTATTAGCAATTAGTGATAACTATACAAATATGGCAAGTGATATATTTAATGAACTAACGAGTGTCAAATTTTTAAATACAACTTTAAATAATTCATCAATCGAAAGTATTGATTTTGTTGATATTAATGTAGTACCTGGTGGAGTATTAGGTTCATTTGATATATCAGAAAAACAAAATGGTTCTGTAATGTTATGGTATGAAAACGGAAGTGTAGCAGGAAGATATAAAATAACAATTGGTCAGAACGGAGGAGTAAGAGCTCCTACTCATGCCGACAGTTTATTTGGTTTTTTACGAAACTTAAAGACAATTAATGGAAATGTAAATACAAGTCAAACTAAAACGATGTCTTATATGTTTTATTCTACAGGTGCAAATGTTAATTCATTTATTGCAGATTTATCTAATTGGAATGTTTCTAATGTTACTGATATGTCAAATTTATTTGTTTTTTCCGGTTTTAATTCTTTAATTTGGAATGTTGGGAACTTAAATAATTGGGATGTTTCTAATGTCGTAAATATGTCAGGTGTGTTTTCTTCTGCTGGATATAGTGCAACAACTTGGAATATAGGTGATTTAAGTAACTGGAATGTATCTAATGTTACTAATATGACACAAACGTTTTGTTTTTCTTGATTTACTTCAGCAAGCTGGACGATAGGTGATTTAAGTAACTGGGATGTATCCAACGTTATCAGTATGGCAAATATGTTTGATAGTGCTGGTTATAATGCTATAACTTGGTCAATTGGTAATCTTGATAACTGGGACGTATCCAATATCACTGATATGGCTTATATGTTTAATCGTGCAGGTTACAGTGCTAATACTTGGTCAATAGGAGATTTAAGTAATTGGAAT
>CAYQDO010000028.1:0-11398 GCA_964416365.1 uncultured Muribaculaceae bacterium
GTAATCCCCATCTTTTCACCGATTTCTTCGGTCGTTGGTTCACGTGATAATTCTTGGACTAATTGACGTTGAATTCGAACCAGTTTATTAATGGTTTCAACCATATGCACAGGAATACGGATGGTTCTAGCTTGATCGGCTACCGCTCTCGTAATCGCTTGTCTAATCCACCAAGTTGCATAGGTACTAAATTTATAACCTTTGTCATAGTCAAACTTTTCAACGGCTTTCATTAGGCCAATATTACCTTCTTGAATTAAATCAAGGAATAATAAACCACGTCCAACATATCTTTTTGCAATTGAAACAACTAATCTTAAGTTAGATTCGGCTAACAGTTTTTTTGCTTCATCATCACCATTATCTACACGAATCGAAAGATTCATTTCTTCTTCTCCGGTTAAAAGAGAAATACGTCCGATTTCCTTTAAATACATTCTAACTGGATCATTGATATTAATATCTTTAGTTAGATCTTCTTCTGCAAGTATTTTTACTTCACTAGCACCGGTATTTTCACTACTTTTGACATCTTCTTCTGATGCTACAACGGTAATACCATTTTCTATTAAAAAGTTATATAAGTCGTCTAAAGCATCATTATCAACATCTAGTCCCTTTAATGCATCTGCTAATTGTTCGAAGGTAATATAACCTTCTTTTTTACCTAGTTCTAATAAAGATTGTTTTCTTTCTTCTAATGTTTTGATTTCTTTTAAAATTTTTGCCATAATTACTCACTTTCTTTTTTTAATTTCATTAATAAATCGTTTAGTTCGATTTGACGGTTAATATCAGTTTCTTTATCAATTTCTTCTTTTAGTTTGTTTATTTGTTCTTCTTTTATCCATTTTTTAATAGCTTCTAAATAATCATCAAATTCTTCATAGTTGGGTTCCATTTCTTCATATTGATTAATAATTCTAAGAACTATATCATAATAAGCACTTTTAATCTCAAAGGAAATAAAATCAGCCATATTAAAATCTTGATTAAGTTTATAATAAGCTAAGATATCATTAGCTATCTGATTGTATTTTTTATCTGGGATATATCCTAAACTACGATCATATTTCTTTAAATATTTTAGGTTTTTCATCATCATATAGATAATGGCTTCGCATATTTTTTGATATTTGTTTAATTTAGGTATAGTTTTCTTAACCACTATAGGTTGGGGATTTATTACTTTTTCTTTCTGAATAAGTTTTCTTAATAAAATCTCTTTATTTAAATTATAATCTGTACATATTTTATTAATAGTTACTTCTTTTAAAATATCATCATCACTTTTATTTAATTCATCAATAACACTATTTATATAATTTGCTAAATCTTTACTTTTATTTAAGTCTTTATTTGATTTTAAATATTGTAATTTAAATTCAAAAAATGATTGAGGTCTTTTTAATAAATCTTTAAATTTTTCCGGACCAAATCTAATAATATAAGAATCCGGATCTTTTTCTTCACTTAACCTAATAACTTCAACTGGCAAATTATTTCTAACAAGTTCTTCGCCAATTGATATTGTACCATTTAATCCAGCTTCGTCATTATCTAGCATTAAAATTATTTTTGAATTCAGTTTTTTTAATAATGCGATGTGTTCTTTAGTTAGAGCAGTTCCCATTGTGGCTACAACATTTTTAACGCCAATAGAATATACTCTAATCGCATCAATATGCCCCTCAACAATAATAATGCTTTTAGTTTTATTTACCTCATTTTTAGCTTTATCGTAATTAAATAATGTATTACCTTTTTTAAAAATAGGGTTTTCTTTGCTGTTAATGTATTTATTGGGTGATTCCATATTATAGACTCTGGCACTAAAAGCAATTGGTTCACCACGTTCATTGTTTATTGGAAAAGTTATTCGGTTCTGAAAAATATCATGAAAATTTTCTTCATTTTTATTAGTGACACCAACATCAATAATTTGTTTTTCTGAAAAACCTTTACCTAATAATAATTTTGATAGATTATTACCTAAAGCCACTCCGATATTAAATTCTTTAATAATATCTTCATTAAGTTGTCTTTTTTTCAAATAATCTTTAGCTTCTTTACCATAAGCACTGTTTAAATTATTAATAAAGTATTTGGTTGTTATATCGATTATTTCATATAATTCCTTATTAGGCCCAATAGCGTTTTTTTGATATTTTAAATTATATCCTATTTTAGAAGCAACTACGGACACTGCTTCTGGAAATGATACATTCTCATAGTTTTGAATAAATGTAAATACATTGCCTGATGCTCCACATACAAAGCAGGTATATATCTGCTTATCTTTCGAAACACTCATTGATGGATTGTGATCATCATGAAATGGACATATCCCAAAAAAATTTTTACCTTTAGGTTCTAAGTTAATATATGAAGATATAACATCAACAATATTGGCATCATTTCTGATTCTATTTATTTCTTCACTTGGAATCATAGGCAAAAACCACCCTCTGAATAATATATATTACCGTAAACTTGTAGATTTCCTTTATTTTTTGCGAAAAATAGCATAATTTAGTCATTTTATTAAAAAAAACCTAATTTTTTAGGCTTTTTAAACAAATCCAATCAATTGCTTTATGTAATAGACTAACTATTAATATAGCTCCCAAGGCAGCTAATGTTGGTTCTATTAAGAAAAAACAAAAAGATAATATTCCAATCATAATTCCAAAAGTAACTTGGCCTCGTTTGGTATAAGAACTAGATAATGAATCTGTGGCAACATATATAAAACAAAATAAAATACCATTAGCAAATATATTTTCTAATATTAAGCCGATTTGATTAGTATAAATACAATAACCAGCCATTAATATACTAAAAACTATACCGCTATATAAAGCTATGCTTTTTTTATAATAATCTTCTTTCATCAAATAAAATAAACTATACAATAACCATAACACAAAACTAGTATTTATTCCCCCACTACCCCTGCCTATTAAATAATCAAGAGTATTAAGTTGTAGAGTCGTATTTGATTCATAAATATTTAAAAAAGTAAATTCTCCAGTTAAATTAATAATAAAAATGATTATAAGAGCACTAACTGCCATAGCATTAAATTTAGCATCCTTACTTAATTTACTAATTATAAATACTATTAAGATAATAATAGCAAATAACCATAATTTAGTATTTATACTAATAACTGAAGCTACAATCACACCATATACTGGATGAAAAGAGCTAAAAGCTATATCCCAAAATTTGCTTTTTGATTTTCTAATAAAATAACCTTCAACAATATTAATAAATGCCCCTATTAAAAAACCTGTTAAAACAAATACTAAAGGCTTAATCAAGCCATAAAAATTAACTAAATCATTTAGATATAATTTTAAACCATTTTTATAAAAACCAGTTAATATTAAGGGAAATAATGAAAGCAATAGTTTTAGAGAAATTGTTTTAACATTATGTGTACTTTTTAGAAAAGCATTACCCATTATTTATCACCCTTCTTAAAATTAGTGTTTGCTGGACAAATGTAAGTGCAAACTCCACAACCGATACATTTATCTTTATTATATTCTGTCCGTGGATCACAACCTACAGGACACTTTGTATGACACATCCCACAGTTTATACATTTTTTTTCTGCTTTAATATTTAAAGTATTTAAAAAAACACTTCTTATATCTGGAGTTATAATAAAATCTAAAGTATCTACTTCATAACCACTAAGTAAACCGTTTATAATAATTTTATAATTGTCACCTTTTAACTTAAAATTATTTAAAATGATATCTCTTAAACAAGTTCCTATTTTAACATTAATAATTTTTGGTGTCTCAATCATGTCTCCTGAAATAGTAATGAATTTTTCTGTAATTGGCCTTCTTCTTTTTAAAACATTGTAAATATTAAAAATATCTTCAATGGTAAAATAAATTATATCTTCAAGATCTTCAGAAGATACTAAGTCATCTAGTAAGATGTCTTTATGACCTAACGGATATACATCAGGAAGCATTCTTAAATCAATGTTAGGATATGTTCCAATATGATGAATTAAATTTTCTACGTTATCACTATCATTATTTTTAATAGCAAAAAAACATTTCTGACATTCCAAAATGCTAGATAGGGCATCAACAGTTTCTAATATTTCGTTAGGATACTTTCTTATAATAGTACTACGATTTTTTTCATAAACTTCAAAGTCTAAACCATTTACTACCATAACATGACCATTTATATTATCATTATAAACATTAAATAACTTAATAAGTTCGATTAATTCTTTTTTTGAATAATCATTAAGATATTTTTTTACAGGTTTGATTTTTTTGACTTTTTCTTTAAAATCATTTTCGATAACTATTACTGACATTTTTTTATCTTGGACTATCATTTGGGTCATACCAAGTACCAAGCCAGAAACAGGACAATATATATATTCTTCATCTTTATTTAAAATAATGCTATCTTTTAACGTTTCTTCATTATTCTTAACATCAATATTATAATTTTTATAATATGGTATGTAAATAAAATCGGGATTTAAATAATTATACACATTTTTACTTACTTCAAAATTTTTATTTTTTTTAATTTTTATTAAATCCATTTTACCACCTATAAAAATTATAGCATGTGAGCATAAAAAAATAAACCATTCGGTTTATTTATAAGTATTATATTCAATTTTTAACCAGCCAGATAAATTTGCGATGTTGTGTACAATGTTAGTCTCTCTAGATAATGCTTCCCCAAATTTTGCTTCTTTGTAATTAGTAAGATCGATATTAATTATCAAATCTATTTGTTTTTTAAGTTTTTCATTTAAGTCTTTGTTTTTACTAAACACCATTGTATTATATTTATCAAAATTTTTAATACATGTATCGTTGTCAAATATTGCTTTTAGTTCTTTATTTGGGATAGTTCTTTTCTCTTTATAACTTAAAATCTTGATATTATCAGAAGTTTCTTCACCTAAATCTTTTTCTAATAAATAACAAGTTTTAATATCTTTAACAATTAAGTTATATGCCTCTACCTGAGTTTTTTCTGCTTTTGGAATTTCTTTTAATGAACCCCAAACTGCATCTGTTGTAATTTCTTCCATATTTTTTTCAATGGCTTCTAAGGTTTGTTCAATTACTTCAAAACGATTTTGATATAGCTTTCCAAATTGAACCGGTCTTAAAGCAAAATAAATCGTAATAATTAATATGATTACCAATATAGAATTAACTATCCCTGAATAATTCTTCTTCATACTTCCTTACCACCTGCCTAAATTATAACATATCAAAAATAAATAAACAATCAAATATTTTTGTTTTTTTTAAAATGTGTTATAATTATACATATAGTTGCAACTTTGATTAATTAGAAGAAATATATATTAGAGTTTTCTGATGTACATTTCTACAAATAACTGTATTACAATATAGGTTATAGAAGTGGAGTTGATTAGCTTGGGGTTCTTGCCAAAAAAGACAATAAATAAAGAGCGTTGTCTTTATAAATCACTTTATATTAAGGAATGTATTGCAAACAAAGTTGAAAGAATGGCTAAAAAGTATAATACTAGTTTCAACAACGTAGTTATTAGTATGATTGAATACTGCTTAGAAGAAGAAAAAGAAAAGAAATAAAAATACCCAAAAAATTATTTTTGGATATAATTACAGGAACAGCATTTTATACTCTTGCCCTTTTCTATTAAGATGTTTCCACAATCTGGACATCTTCCACCTACTGGTTTATCCCATAAAGCGAAGTCGCAACTTGGATAATTATTGCAACCGTAAAATATTTTTCCCCTACGGCTGTGTTTTTCAATCACAGAATTTTCGCACTTCGGACATTTACATATTTCTACAGGATCTTTCGATTCTTTTTTTATGTATCGACATTTTGGATAATTACTACATGCAGTAAACTTTCCAAATTTACCATTACGAATTACCAAATCACTTTGACATTCCGGACATTTCTCACCAGTTAACTCTGGTGTTTTCTTTTCCATTTCATCAAAGGCTTTTTTAACTAAAGGTTCGAAATCTTCATAAAAAGTTTTTAATACTTCAATATTATCAATTTTATCTTCAGCAATTTCATCCAATTCTGTTTCCATGTTTGCAGTATAAGAAACATTAATAATATTTGCAAAAAATTCTTGAAGTTTATCCGTAGTCTCAATTCCTATTTCTGTAGGTTGAAATCTTTTTTCAATTATTTTTACATAATCACGCTCTTTAATTGTTTCGGTAATTCTAGCATAAGTACTTGGTCTACCAATTCCTAAAGTTTCTAATTCCTTAATTAATGTAGCTTCAGTAAATCTTGCTGGTGGTTTAGTAAAATGCTGACTAGGTACTATTTCATTTGCAATAATTACTTTTGTTTTATAATTGCTAAAATCTGGTAATATCACATCTTCATTGTCAAAATATTCTCCATAAGCTTCTAAATATCCTTTAAAAGTTATTATACTTCCCGTACTTTTAAAAGTATAACCATTATTTTCTAAAATAATAGTTGTTGCTAGCGTCTTTGCATCCGCCATTAGTGATGCTAAAGCGCGATAATAAACCAGGCGATACAATTTATATTCATCATTTGTTAGATATTCTTTAATTGATTCTGGAGTTCTTTCAATCGATGTCGGACGAATTGCTTCGTGGGCATCTTGAACATTGGTATTGCTCTTTTTATTATTTTTGACAGCACCAATATATTCTGCACCATATTTCTTTTTTATATAACCAAATGCTTCTTTAACAAAAGTTTCAGATAATCTGGTTGAATCAGTACGCATATAAGTTATTAAACCGACAGTTTCTGACCCAAGATCTATACTTTCATATAATTTTTGCGCTATTTTCATTGTTTTACTTGATGAAAAGTTAAGTCTATTAGCTGCAGTTTGTTGTAAGGTTGAAGTTATAAAAGGCATGATACCTTTTTTGGTCTTTTCCTTTTGAGTTACTGAATCAATATTAAATGATTTAGAAAGTTTACCTAAAATTTCATTAGCTTCTGCTTCCCCGGTTATTTTAACCTTTTTACCATGATATTTTTCTAGTTCACTATCAAAATCTTTAAATTTAGCAGTAATTAACCAATATTCTTCTGAGTTAAATGCTTCAATATCTCTTTCTCTATCAACGATTAATTTTAAAGCAACACTTTGCACCCTTCCGGCTGATTTGCCACCTGTTTTAGATTGCATTAGTTTTGATAATCTAAAACCAATGATTCGGTCTAACATTCTTCGTGTTTCTTGACTTTTCACTAGGTTATAATCAATCTTTGTAGGGTTATCAAAGGCTTTTAAAACTGCTTCTTTTGTAATTTCATTAAAAATTACTCGTTCGTATTTGTTTTCTGGAACATCTAAAGTATCTAATAAATGCCAGCTGATAGCCTCACCTTCACGATCGGGATCGGTAGCTAAATAAACATAATCAGAATTTAAAACAACTTTTTTTAGTTCTTTTACAACATTACTTTTACCTTTAACGGTTGTATAGTTTGGTTTGAAATCATTTTCAATATCAATACCTAATCCATATTTACCACTGGTTGCTAAATCTCTAATATGGCCTTTGCTGGAAACAACTTTGAATGTATTTCCTAGATATTTTTCAATTGTTTTAGTTTTACTTGGCGATTCTACTATTACTAGTTTTGTCATTTTTCCCTCCTATTCATTATTAATGTTACTATTATATTTTTCTAGTCCTTTCTCTAAATAAGCAAAATAATTATTTTTTATAGCTAAGGTACTCATATTTTGCACTAAATTGATTCCATTATTTATATTAATCAATTCTTCTTCACTATATGTCAAATTTTCGTCTGTAGGTATAAATTTACTTTTAGTTGACTGATAAAAACCTAATTTATCTTGCCATGATCCGTCAGCGAAAACTACTCGGTCTTCATAACTACTGAATATATCATTACCAAAATATAAACGGGGATCATAATCCATATTAAACATATTAAGGATAGTTGGTAAAATATCAACAACCGAAGTATACTTATCTATTACTCTTGGTTCTTGAGTAGAATTATAAATGATTAATGGTGTTCTTTCAACCTCCAAATTAACTAAAACATCATAATCTAAATATTTATTGATATCATTTTTGGATAAACCATAAGGATAATGATCTCCAAATAATACTATTACGGTATCATCTAATTTATTAGATTCAGTTAATTTATCTAATAATAAACCAACAGCTAAATCCAGTTCAATTAATTTTGATAAATATCTTTTTACTTCCTTGCTGTAATTATAATCTTTTAATTTATCTAAATGCATATCACCATAAGTACTAGATACACTATAAGGTTGATGAGTTGTTACTGTAGACAAATAAACCATAAATTTATCTTCATTAAGAAAATATGGGGATGCTTTTTCAATAAAATCCACATCACTTGGCCATTCTTGATATAAAGCACTCCACTTCATACCTAAGTCGCTAACATTACGATACGCCATGCTTCCCATGTTTTGATGAATTAATCTTCGATAATAATAAGCTTCTGAATAATCATGATAACTGCTTGTGGTATAACCTATTTTGTTAAATTGATTAAATACGGATTGAAAGTATGTATTTTTGCGATAAGTATTGGCTGTGCATGTTTTATTGATGGTATATAAAGAGGTCATACTAGCCATTTCATTATTACCAGTAGCACAGCTGTTACGTGGTGAGTAATTATTTTTAAAAGACATTCCTTCGGAATATAGTTTATATATATTAGGAAATAAATCAGGATTAATAGCCATTTCTCCAATAGATTCCATTAAAATAACTATTAAATTCTTGCCTTCAAAAATTCCAGTATATTCATTTTTAGGAGTAATTTTCCTATTAATAAAATAATTATTCAGTTTGTTATAGGTCGAACTAGTTTCATTTTCAATTAATGTTTTCCAAGCATCATCATTAATAAATCTACTTAAATCTGTAACAGGTATTTCATGATCATCATAAGTAAGCTCATATTCATACTCATCAATAGCATCAATATCAAAAATTACATTAACACTATCTGTTAAGCCAAAAGTAAGAACTCCAAATTGACTGACAGATAGGTTCGAATTTTCTGGATTAATAAATAAACTTTCATTACTAACAGATTGAAGTTTATTTTGCATAAAGTCTAATTTTAAAGTTCCATAATATACCGGGCACAATAAGATAACAATAAGTAAGGTCACTAAATATTTATATACCTTGCTTATTCTTGTTTCAGGTATAAATTTAAAAATTCTGGTTTTATTTATCTTTCTTTTTAATAACTTATTATCTACTACCCAGTAATATAAACATAAAAGCATAAATAATAAAATAAGTAAATAAGTTGCTGGTTTTGAAGCAGCAAGATATTCTTTAATATAATCTAGAACTTTTGTACCCTGTTCTGTATTACCTACTCCCATGAAAAAGCCCATGTAAAAATATAAATTGACTTGAACCCAGCTATATATTACTAAAGCCAAACCTATACTAGTAGCAATAATATTTCTTAAAAAAGTTTTTTTAAAACTAACTATTATACTTATTATTATCGAAAATATTAATGAACTTAAAGCTATTCTTAGACTGGCCCAAGTAAAAAACCTGCTATTAAGATTTAACATAATAACTAGTTCAATTAAATAAATAAAAACAAAAAAGATTAAAGTATTTTTAAATAGTCGTTTTCCTAATGTGGTTTTCATACTTATCACCTTCGTTTATTAAATCACTTATCGGCTTAAAAGTAAATCTATAATTGTCAAGTAAGCCGTATTTTTTTATATTTTCGACATGCTTTTTGGTTGGATAACCTTTATGGTGATCAAACCCATATTCAGGAAACATCTCGTGTAATTTATACATCAATCTGTCCCTCGTAACTTTAGCGATTACTGATGCTGCTGCTATACTAAGACTCTTAGCATCTCCCTTAATAATACTAGTTGACGGCATATCTAAATCAAGTTTAACGGCATCGATTAAAACATGTTCCGGTTTAGTTTTTAAACTATCTATAGCAGCTTTCATAGCTAATTTAGTAGCTTGATAAATATTAACTTCATCAATTTGCTTATTGTCTACTATTCCTATGCCGATAGATATCGCATCTTTTTTGATTATCTCAAACAATTCATTCCTTTTTTTCTCACTTAATTGTTTAGAATCTTTAAGACCTTTTATTTCATAATTTACTGGTAAAATTACCGCAGAGGCTACGACTGGTCCAATAAGTGGACCTCTTCCTACCTCATCTACTCCGGCAATTAATGTAATATTTTCTTTATATAATTCTGTTTCATATTCCAGCATTTAAATCCCTCGATCAAAAGTTATTCCTTTGACATATTCGTTTTTAATATCATTAATAACTATATTACTAATTTTATCATAATCTATCTCTTTATTTTTTAAAAAAGCGCCTAATTTTTGGGCTAAAATTTGATAAGAGTCCTCTATATTTTCTTGATCAAACTTATTAAGATTATATCTTTCCTTTAAAATGTTAGGATAATAATCACTAAGCATTTTCAAAATATAATATGCGACATCCTCTATTGGGAGCACTTCCTGTTTGATGGCTGTCATTGCTGCTAAATTAAGAGCCACATCTTGATTACTGATTTTAGGCCATAATATCCCGGGAGTATCTAATACCAAAACATTATATTTGGTTTTAAGCCAAGTGCTTGATTTAGTTACGCCAGGCATATTGCCTACGTTAGCCACTTTTTTACTCGCCAGCTTATTGATTAAAGTACTTTTTCCTACGTTAGGTATACCAATAACTAGTGATTTAATTTCTTTTGATTTTAGTCCTTTTAAGGCTCTTCTTTCATTAATTTCCTTACATAGTTTTTCTGTTAAATCCATAACTTTTTTATAATCGTTGTTATTATTTAAATCTAAGAGTAATACATTATAACCCTTATCTTCATAATATTTCAACCATTTATTAGTTATTTCAGAATCACATAGATCTTTTTTGGTCATAATCAAAATTTTCATCTTATTCTTAATTAGATTATCTATATCAACTATCTTTGAAGAATATGGAATTCTAGCATCAATCAATTCATAGACGATATCAATTATAGGCAGTAATTTTGCAATTTCAGTTTTGGTCTTTTTCATATGACCAGGATACCAATTAATATTAGTTTTATTTTCGTTCATAAAATCACTCCTTAAAGATTTAAATCTATACAATTATAGCATAAAAAAAGCATATTTTAAACTTATATGCTTTAATTTAAATATGTTTTATGGTATGGGATAAACTGTTATCAAACTTTTATCATTACCTTTTCCGGTCACAGGGCAAATGTTTTAGATTTCTATTACCATTCCATCATATGCGATATGATAACCATTTT
>CAYQDO010000029.1:0-9808 GCA_964416365.1 uncultured Muribaculaceae bacterium
CTTGAGTTTTATATTGTATAAATGGTTTACAAATAAATTTAGTAAATTATTTTATTAATTATTTAGCGTGGTATAATTTAAGCTGGAGGCAGTTATGAGAATTACAATGGGTGTTAGTAAAAGACATGCACATTTAACTAAAGCGGTTTATAAGGAATTATTTGGTATTGATGAGTTAGAAGTACGTAACCCAATTAATCAACCGGGAGAATTTGCTAGTACTTCGGTAATTGATGTTAAATGGTTTGATAAAATTATTGAAAGAGTTCGTATTGTAGGTCCTTTTCGAAGTTATAATCAAATTGAATTATCAAGAAGAGATGCAGCCTCTTTAGAAATAAATCCTCCAGTAAGAAAAAGTGGAGATGTCAAAAATAGTCATCCAATTATTTTATGTGGACCAAAAAAGGAAGTTTATTTAAATGAAGGGGCTGTAATAGCACAAAGACATGTTCACATGGATGATGAAATAGCTAATAAACATGGTTTTAAAGATGAAGAAAAAGTCTTGATATATAAAGATGGTAAAGAATTATATGATGCTCATATTAAAATCCAAAATCCATCATACTTAGAACTACATATAGATGATGAGGAAGCGGAAAAATTTAATTTACAACAAGATGATGAAGTGGAAGTTGTGAGATGTGGCAAATAGGTAATATTAATATCAAAAATAGAGTAGTTTTAGCCCCTATGGCGGGAATATCTAATCCTTCTTTTATTAAAATCGTTGAAGAGATGGGATTGGGATTAGCATTTACTGAGTTATTAAGTGCCGAAGGCATAGTTCGAAATAATAAAAAAACTTTGGAGATGTTAAAAGGCATTGAAAATTTAAAAGTTCCGATTGGTATTCAAATTTTTGGTTCAAGTCCTGAAACGATGGTTAAAGCTGCTAAAATTATTACTGATACATATCAAAATGCATTTATTGATATTAATATGGGTTGTCCAGTTCCGAAAGTAGCAGTTAGAAGTCAGGCGGGCAGTGCTTTATTAAAAAATCCGGAAAAAATATATGAAATAGTTAAAAAAGTTGTTGATTCCGTTAGCGTTCCAGTTACCGTTAAAATTAGAAGTGGTTGGGATGAAAAAAGTATTAATGCTAAGGTAGTAGCTAAACTAATTGAGAAAGCGGGAGCCAGTGCTATCACAATTCATGCTCGTACTAGAAGTCAGGGATATTCTGGGCATGCTGACTGGCAAATTATTAAAGAGGTTAAAGAAGCGGTTAACCTTCCTGTTATAGGTAATGGAGATATAAAATCTTGCTACGATGCTAAAAGAATGATGGAAGAAACCGATTGTGATGCAGTGATGATTGGTCGTGGTATTTTAGGTAATCCTTGGTTAATTAAAGAGTGCATAGATTATTTAGAAAATGATAAACTCCCAGAAGAGATTAGTCCTAAAGAAAAAATTGAGATGCTCAAAAAACATTATGAATTATTACTGAAAAACCAAAGTGAAAAGCAGGCTATTTTTGAAATTAGAAGTCATGCTCTTTGGTACATAAAAGGACTTCCTAATAATGCTAAGATAAAAATTTTAATCTGCACAGCAAAAAGTAGTTTAAAATTATTTTCTATTTTAGATGAATATTTAGCTTCGCTTTAATAAAATATATTTGATAAATTATTAAAAATATAATATAATGAGGTTAGAATTGAGGTATTGATATGGATAAAAATGTAGTTAGAAAAAAATCTGGTAAAGTAACTGCCAAAAAAATTCCAGCTAAAGTATTAAATCCAACTGTACCAATTAGTAAACTACCAAAAAATAAGGAAGTAAAGAAAGTGGAAAAAGCCAAACAAGAAACAGTGGAATGTCGTTATTGCTTTAAAGATTTTAAAAAAGGTTTAACTATTTGTCCATACTGTCATAAAAGTCAAAAAGATCAAACAGGAACAGTTATAATTGGTATTTTATTAGTAATATTATTACTTTGTATTATCGGTAATCATTTTCTTGATTTATATTTTACCAAACCAATGAATGAAAGCGAATATAAGATTAATTGCAGGTTAACCTCATATGAAGAATTAGTTAAAAAACCAAAAGAATTTAAATATTCTGATATCAGAGTAATTGGTAAAGTAGTAAATGTTGATGGAGATGATGCATCTTATGGTAATATTATGACGGTTACTATCGATGCTAATTTATTTAATGAAGATTATGAACAATTAATAACCTTTAAATATGTCGATAAAGAATATAATACGGGATTAATTAAAGGGGATATCGTATCGGTTTATGGAAAATACCAATCTATTAATGGTAATGTCCCATATGTTGAAGCAAAATATATCACTTTTAGCTCATAGAATACTTTAAGTATTCTTTTTTTTAGGGTTGACACCCGTACAAATATTCGAGTATAATATTTTATGTTTGTATAATTATTATAAAAAGTAGAAAAATATATTTGATATATAATAAATATCTGATAGAATATTAAACCTCGGAGGACTTATGGATAAAATCGTAATTAAAGGTGCTAGAGAAAATAATTTAAAGAATATTGACTTAGAGATACCTAAAAATAAATTAGTGGTTATGACCGGAGTATCTGGTTCAGGAAAAAGTAGTTTAGCTTTTGATACCATCTTTGCCGAAGGTCAAAGAAGATATATTGAAAGTTTAAGTGCTTATGCTAGACAATTTTTAGGTGGATCAGAAAAAGCTAATGTTGATTCTATTGAAGGATTAAGTCCAAGCATCGCTATTGATCAAAAAACAACTAATAAAAATCCTCGTAGTACAGTAGGAACTGTAACCGAAATATATGATTATTTAAGATTATTATTTGCCCGAATTGGTATTCCATATTGTCCTAAACACAAAAAACCAATTAAAAGTCAAAGTGTTGAAGAAATGACTAATAAAGTACTTGGTTTGGGAAAAGATACTAGAGTAGAAATATATGCTCCGGTTGTTTATGGAACTAAGGGAACTCATCAAGATTTATTTGATAGCTTGCGTAAAAGAGGTTTTACTAGAATTAAAGTAAATGGTGAGTTACACGAACTAGGTGAAAATATTATTTTAGATAAAAATAAAAAAAGTAATATTTTGGTTTTAGTAGATCGAATAGTAGTCGAACCCGAAGAACGTAGTCGGATCTTTGAAGCAATTGAAACATGTACGAAACTAGCTGATGGTAAAGTAGTGATTAATCATGTAAATCAAGAAGAAATTATTATGAGTGAGCACTATGCTTGTCCGGAATGTGATTTTTCACTTCCTGAACTAGAACCACGTTTATTTTCATTTAATGCTCCATTTGGTGCTTGTCCTGAATGTAAAGGAATTGGTATTAAGCAAAATATTTCTATAGATTTGTTAATTCCTGACAAAAACAAAAGTATCCTAGATGGTGCTATTAAAGGATTTAGTTTAGATGGCAATGTCTACATGACTAATGTTGTGACAGTCGCGAAGCATTTTAAGATTGATTTAAAAAAGAAAGTAAAAGATTTGAAAAAATCGGAATTAGATATTATTCTTTATGGAACAGATGAAGAATTAGATTATGAATATACTAGTCAAAATGGTAATAAAAGATATGTCAAAGGTACTTATGAAGGTGTTATCTCTAATTTAGAAAGAAGATATCTTGAAACTAGTAGTAACTGGATTAGAGAATGGATTAATTCCTTTATGGTAGATACTACTTGTCCAAAGTGCAATGGTTCTAGATTAGATGATAAAGTTTTAAGTGTTAAAATAGGTAAAAAGAGTATTCATGAAGTTTGTAGTATGTCTATTAAAGAACTTATTAAATTTTTTCAAAATTTAAAATTAAACAAAGAAGAACAAAGTATCAGTGAATTAATACTGCAAGAAATAAATAGTCGTTTAAACTTCTTAGATAATGTTGGATTAAATTATTTAACATTATCAAGAACTGCAACAACCTTATCAGGTGGAGAAAGTCAAAGAATTAGACTTGCTACCCAAATTGGTAGTCGCCTAAGTGGGGTACTTTATGTTTTAGATGAACCAAGTATTGGTTTACATCAAAAAGATAATGATCGTTTAATTAAATCTCTTAAAAATATGCGAGATTTAGGGAATACCTTAATAGTAGTAGAGCATGATGAAGATACAATGTTAGAATCTGACTATTTGATAGATATTGGACCAGGTCCAGGAGATGCGGGTGGAAAAGTTATTGCTGCCGGTACCCCTCAAGAAGTCATGAAAAATAAAAACAGTATTACCGGAAGGTATTTAAGTGGAGACTTGAAAATTGAGATACCTAAAAAACGTCGTAAAGGTAATGGTATATTTATTGAAATAAAAGGAGCTAGTGCTAACAACTTAAAAAATATTGATGTTAAATTCCCACTAGGAACTTTTACGGTTGTTACTGGCGTATCCGGTTCAGGTAAAAGTACCTTGGTTAATGAAATCTTGCATAAAGCTTTAGGTAATGCGGTTTATGGAAGAACTGATCTTCCTGGTAAACATAAATCTATTACTGGTTTAGAAGATATTGATAAAGTAGTGGAAATAAGTCAGGATCCGATTGGTCGTACCCCACGCAGTAATCCAGCTACTTATGTTGGGGTCTTCGATGATATTCGTGACGTTTTCAGTGAAACTAAAGAAGCTAAAATGCGAGCGTATAAAAAAGGAAGGTTTTCATTTAATGTTAAAGGTGGACGCTGTGAAGCTTGTTGGGGAGACGGCGTAAAGAAAATTGAAATGCATTTCTTGCCAGATGTTTATGTACCATGTGATGTCTGTCATGGAAAACGCTATAACAGTGAAACATTGGAAGTCAAATTCAAAAACAAAAACATTTCTGATGTTCTAGATATGCGCGTCAGTGAAGCTATCGAGTACTTTGATAATGTGCCAAAAGTTAAAAACAAGCTACAGATGTTAATTGATGTCGGTCTATCCTATATCAAATTAGGTCAATCCGCTCCTACCTTATCGGGTGGTGAAGCTGGTAGAATAAAACTGGCTAAGGAATTACAAAAAAAACCTACTGGTAAAAGTGTGTTTATTTTAGATGAACCTACAACTGGTTTACATTCTGATGATATTAAAAAATTGTTAATAATCTTACAAAGAATCGTTAATAATGGTGACACTGTTATCGTTATTGAACATAACCTTGATGTTATTAAAACTGCTGACTATATCATAGATTTAGGACCAGATGGTGGCGATCTAGGTGGCGAGATAGTTGCGACTGGTACGCCAGAAGAAATAGTTAAAGTAAAAAAATCCTATACTGGTCAATTTTTAAGTAAAAAATTATAAACTCTACTTTTGTAGAGTTTTTTGATAACTAATTGATTATCATAACAAAAAATTATATAATAAAAACTAGGTGATACAATGATAATCTATAGTGAAAGAAAAACTCCAGGTTGGACGTTCTTAGAACTTGTTCTAACAATTATAATAAACGCGGTATCTTTATTAATGGCAACCAGTATTTTTAAAGGATTTTATATTAATGGCTTTTGGTATGCTATTATGACTGCCACTGTTATAATGATTTTAAATAAAACGGTTAAGCCTATTATTAAACTACTCGCTTTGCCTCTTACAATTTATACTTTAGGTTTGTTTTATCCCTTTGTCAATGTTATTATTTTGAAATTAGCTAGCTGGATAATTGGCGACAATTTTGTGGTTGAAGGCTGGATAGCACCATTTTTCATTTCACTATTTATATCTTTTATGGCTATTGTCTTAGATGCACTTATTACTAAACAAATTATGGGAGGAAGAAAATGAATCCAGTTATTTTTTCAATTGGTGGTTTTGATGTTAAATGGTACAGCGTAATTGTTCTAACTGCGGTTATAATTGGTATTACTTTAGTACAAAAAGAAGCAAAAAAATTTAAAATAAAAGGTGACTTTATTTTTAACATGATTTTCTGGGCGATAATTTTTGGATTAATCGGAGCTAGATTATATTTTTTTATTTTTAACTGGGAATACTATAGTAAAAACTTAACAGAAATATATAAAACTTGGGAAGGCGGACTTGCTATTCATGGGGGAATAATTGCGGGTTTAATAACCATTTATGTTTATTGTAAAAAATATAAGGTGAGATTTATTCGTTATATAGACTTTATGGCAGTTCCTTTATTACTATCACAAGCAATTGGTAGATGGGGCAATTTCTTTAATAGAGAAGCTCATGGGGTAGTAACGACAGCTGAAAATTTAAGAAAATTATTTATTCCTGATTTTATTATTGAAGGAATGAAAATAGATGGTGTTTACTATACTCCGACATTTTTATTTGAATCTATAGCTTGTTTTGTTTTATTTATTATTTTCTTCTTTGTTAGAAGAAATAAATATACTAAGGTAGGAACAATGACTGGTTTATATTTAATCGGTTATGGTATAATTCGTTTCTTTATTGAAATGAGTCGTACAGACGCTTTATTATTAGGTGGTTTTAAAATAGCTCAAATAGTATCTATTATTATGATTATTGTTGGAGTTATTATTTTAACAATTAATTCTCGTAAAAGTAAATTTGAAGATTTATATAATGATAAAAGTAATGCAGATAAGGTGTTATTCTAATGTATGATTTAATAGTTATTGGTTTAGGTCCAGCTGGAATGAATGCTGCCATATATGCTAAAAGAAGCAACTTAAATGTCTTAGTTTTAGAAAAAGATACCCCTGGTGGGAAACTAAATTCTATTAAAGAGATTCAAAATTACTTAGGTTATGATTACATTAGTGGACCAGAACTTGCCACCAATTTTTATCGTCATTTTAGATCTTTAAATATTTCTATGAAAAGAGAAGAAGTCTTAGAATTAACAACCGAGGGAAATAAAAAAATTATTAAGACAGATCAAAATAAATATGAAGCCAAAGCAGTTATTGTTGCCACAGGCAGAGGTCAAAAAAAATTGCCTGGTTTTGAACATTTAAAAAGCATAAGTTATTGCGTTTTATGTGATGCTAATCTTTATGAGGGTAAAGAAGTATTATTAGTAGGTAATAGTTCTCATGCTATTGAAGATGCTAAGTATTTAAGTGACATCGTTAAAAAAGTCTATATATTATATAAAGAAGATATAAATATAGATAAAAAGAATATTTCAATTATTAATGATGAAATAATTGAAATAAAAGAAGAAGAAGGCAAACTTAAAGAAGTAATTTTAAAAAATCAAAAGATTAAAATAGATGGTTTATTTGTTAATTTAGGCAGTGGACCGGCTACTTATTTTTGTAAAGATTTAGGTATTACTGATGAAAATGGGTACATTTTAGTTAATGAAAAACAAAAAACAGAAATCGAAGGTATTTATGCCTGTGGTGATATTGTAAAAAAAGAAATTTATCAAATCATTAATGCCGCTAGTGAAGGTGCTGTTGCAACTATTAATGCAGGAAAATATATCAGGACACTTAATTAAAAAATCAAGATTTATTTAGCCAATCTTGATTTTTTGCAATTTTACTTTTAAAAAAAGTTATGTTATATTCTTTAGGCAGGTGTTACTATGAATAATTTAGTATTGGCTTATCTAGGCGATGCCGCCTATGAACTTTATATTAGAGACCATCTAATTAAAAAAGGAATAGCCAAAGTTAATGAATTACAAAGATCTAGTTTAAATTATGTCAGTGCTAAATCACAAAGACGAATTTTGGAAACACTAGAGAATGAAAATATTTTTACCGAAGCAGAACAAGATATTATTAAAAGAGGTAGAAACATGAGTAGTCATTCTAGTAAAAGCACTGATATTATTACCTATAAAAAAGCAACAGGTTTGGAATGTTTAATAGGTCATTTATATTTGAATGATTATAATCGGTTTGAAGAAATAATGGAAAGTATTGTGAGTATATGAGAGCATGTGGAAAAAATGTTTTTAAAGAATTAGACTTTACTAAAATTAAAAAGATTTATTTAGCAAATAATTTTAAAGATGATGAAATCTTTAAAGTGATTAAAGAACACAATTTAAAATATGTTTTATCTGATGCTAGAACTTTAGATAAAATGATGCTACATAATCAAGGTATCGTTGTGGAGATCCATGATTATGAATATGGAACTATGATTGATATTATAGATGATGAACTAGTGTTAATTTTAGATCATTTGGAAGATCCTCATAATTTCGGGGCTATTATTCGTACTTGTGAAGCTCGTGGTGTAAAAAATATAATAATTCCGAAAGATCGTAGTGTAAGTATCACTGATACTGTAATGAAAACTAGTAGTGGAGCTTTAGCTCATGTGAATATTATTATGGTCAGTAATTTAGTTAATGCCATCAATGAATTAAAAGAAAAAGGATATTTTATTTATGCAGCAGAAGCTGGTGGTGAAGATTATCAAAAAATTAATTACGCTGATAAATCATGTTTGATAATAGGTAGTGAAGGTTTTGGAGTTTCACCACTAGTTAAAAAGAAGAGTGATGTTATTATATCTATACCTTTGAAAGGTAAAGTAAACAGTTTAAATGCTTCAGTTGCTGCTGGTATATTGTTATTTGGTATTGGGGGAAAATAAATGGAGTATAATGATGTAGAGTTAGTGCAACTAGTCAAAGAAAATAATGATGATGCTAAAGATACTTTATATGAAAAATACAAATATATTATTGATATCATTATGGCTAAATATAAAAAAGTATTTTATGTCTTGGGAATGGATTTAATGGAAGTAAGACAGGATGCAATGCTAGCTTTTTCCGATGCTTTAGTTAGTTATTCTAGTGAAAAGGAAACTACCCTAGCTACCTTTATATCTTTAGTAATTGAAAGAAAAATTCAAAACTGCATTAGAAAAGCTGATACCATTAAGAATAAGAAACATAATGAAAACTATAGTTTGGATTATGAGTATGAAGCTTATAATAAACCATTATCTGAACTAGTAGGTGATCGTAATGCTGATCCTTTAGTGAAAGTAGAATCGAAAGAAGCATACGAAGAATTAGTGACCAAAATAAAAGAAATATTATCACCAATGGAATATGAAGTATATAAATTATTAATTAGTGGTTTTAGTTATATCGATATTGCCCAAATATTAAATAAGGAACCTAAACAAATTGATAATACAATTCAAAGATTAAGAGCCAAGGTAAAAGAGTTAATTTACACTTGTCAAAATTAAGTGCTTATGTTATATTATGTTTAAGCACGAAACAGTGTTTTTATTTTGAAAAAAAATAAGAGGTGTGAAATGATAAAAAAGGAAGCTCAAAAAGAAGCAAAAGTTAAAAAAGTAAAAAAAGTTCCTGAAGTAGCTCCAAAAAGTTATTTTCAAGAAATTAAAGAAGAATTAAAAAAAGTAAAATGGTTAACCAAAGAAGAAATGGTTAAATATACAATAGCCGCTGTTGTATTTATCGTTATCTTTGGATTATATTTCTATGGTATGGATTTTATCTTTTCATGGTTAAAAGGAATAATTGGATAATATGGAAAAATTATGGTATGTAGTAAACACTTATAGCGGTCATGAAAGTAAAGTTAAAGAAAAACTTGAAATGCGTGCTGAATCAATGGGCTTTCAAGATTATATCTTCAGAGTTATCATTCCCGAGGAAAATGTTAAAGAAACCATGAAAGATGGAAGTATTAAAGAAAAAACTAAAAAAATGTTTCCCGGATATATTTTAGTGGAAATGATAATGACTGATGAAGCTTGGTACGTAGTTCGTAATACCCCAGGCGTTACTGGATTTATTGGATCAAGTGGTAAAGGTGCAAAACCTACACCACTACTTCCCCAAGAAATAGATCGTATCTTGTCTAAGATGGGCATG
>CAYQDO010000030.1:0-9373 GCA_964416365.1 uncultured Muribaculaceae bacterium
ATAATGTTACTAGGGTTGGTGATATAATGATAGGAATTGCTCTTGAAGGTGGCGGCGCAAGAGGCGCGTACCAAGCAGGTGCTTATATGGCACTTAAGGAATGTGGTATTAAACCTCAAATGATTGCTGGGACTTCGATTGGTGCTTTAAATGCCGCTCTAATGGTCCAGGGTGATTTAGACAAAATGATCGATTTATGGATTAACACTACTACAGAGATTTTAGGTATTAATAGTGATTTAGCATTAAAAATAAAAACTAAAAATATTCATTTGGAAGATGTTAAGTTAGGATTAACTAATTTAAAACAAATATTAAAAAATAAAGGAATAGATACTACTTTGTTATTAAAAGCTATTAAAGAAAACATCGATGAAAAAAAAGTCCGTAATAGTAAAATAAAATATGGTTTAGTAACGGTTAAATTAAAAGGTTTTACTCCGATTGAGTTAACTATTGATGATATTCCGGAAGGTAAATTATGTGAATACATTTTAGCTTCCTGTTATTTACCAGTCTTTTCTTTTAAGAAGATTATTGATGATAATTATTACTTAGATGGTGGTTTTTATAGTATTTTACCAGTTCCTTTTTTAGAAAGACAAGGCTGTAACAAGATATATGCTATTAGAATTAAAGGAATAGGTCGTAAACAATCTAAATTATACGATGATACTGAAGTAATTGAAATTAAACCTAATAATAGTTTGGGATCAATGATTATCTTTGATCAAGATTCCAATATAGAACATATTAAAATGGGATATTATGACACATTAAAGGTAGTTAGAAATTTAGATGGCTATGACTATTACTTTTATCCTAAACCGAGTAGATATTATAAAAGATTGATTCGTAAAATAAACCCAGAAATTATTTCTCGCTTAGAAAGAAAATTTCATGCGGATGATTTAAAATCAATGGTAATTAAAACTATAGAATATTTATTTACAAAAAATAATTATGAAGTATATGGAATATATAATATAAAAAAAGCAATTAGAAAATTACGTAAAAACAATTTGGTTGAAGAGTCTTTATATAAAGAGTTCATAAAAAATTGTAAATTATTCTAAGATTTGTTAAAATAGGTAAGTCAGAAAAGAAAGGAAATTAGATATGGGAAGAGCATATTCAGTTAGAGCAGCAAGTATTCAAAAAACTGGTGCTGCCAAAGGAAAATTATACACAACATTTTTTAAAGAAATTTATTTAGCAGCTAAGAAGGGATCGCCTGACCCGGACGCTAATATTTCTTTAAAAAGGATTATTGAAAAAGCCAGAAAGAATCAAATTCCTAGTGATGTTGTTACTAGAGCGATAGATAAAGCTAAAGGATTAAACGGGGATGAATATCAAGAAGTAATTTATGAAGGTTTTGGTCCTGGTACTAGTACATTTATCATTAAATGTTTAACAGATAATGTAAATCGTACAGTTGGTTTTATCAGAGCTGCATTTAATAAAGTTAATAAGTCATTAGGTGTAAGTAATAGTGTTGCTTATAATTATGATTATTTGGCTATGGTATCATTCAAAAGTGATAAAGAAGAAGAAGTCTTTGAAGCTTTGCTTAATGAAGGTATTGACTTAGTAGATTTCGAGTCAGAGAATGAAGAAATTAATATTTCGGCTAAGCCATCAGATATTAATAAAGTAAAAAATGTTTTAGAAAGTATTATTCCTAATATAGAGTATACTTTTGATGAAGTGGGTTATTTTGCTAAAGACGAAATAACTTTAGCTGGAGAAGAATTAGAACATTTTGAAAGATTATATAATTTACTTGATGAAGTAGATGATGTAGCAGCTATCTATCATAATGTTAAAAGGGATTAAAAGAGTTTGTAAACTCTTTTTTTATTTAGTTTTTTGATATATTTTTCTGTTATAATATTATTAGGACGTGATTACATGAAACTAAGTAATGATTGGAAAGATTATATATGCCTAGATGCTGGTAATGGGGAAAAATTAGAATATTGGAATGGGGTAATATTAAGAAGACCAGATCCTCAGGCTATCTGGCCAGTTAATACTGATAGTGATTTATGGAATAATCCAGATGGCTATTATTATCGTAGTGATAAAGGTGGAGGACACTGGGAATTTAAAAAGAAATTACCAGAATATTGGACGGTAAGTTATAAAGAATTAACGTTCAAAGTATCACCAACTAATTTTAAACATACCGGATTATTTCCCGAACAAGCAGTCAACTGGGACTTTATGATTGATAAAATAAAAAAAAGTAATCGTGATATCAAAGTTTTAAATTTATTCGCCTATACAGGAGCAGCAACAATAGCTTGCTCTTATGCCGGAGCTATTGAAGTAGTTCATGTGGATGCCGCTAAAGGAATGGTTGAGTGGGCTAAAGAGAATATGCAATTATCTCATTTAGAGAATAACCGAATTAGATTTATCGTTGATGACTGTCTTAAATTTGTAGAAAGAGAATCAAGACGTGGCAATAAATATGATGCGATTATCATGGATCCTCCTTCTTATGGTAGAGGACCTAATGGTGAAGTATGGAAATTTGAAGATAATATTTATAATCTTATTAAAGCCTGTTTAACAATCTTAAGTGATACTCCATTATTTTTTTCTATCAATTCTTATACAACAGGTATTTCTAGTACAGTCTTAGAAAATATTTTGAAAACTACGATATTACCAATTTATCCTAATGGTACAGTAGAAGCTGGTGAAGTAGGTTTACCCATCAAAACTAATAATTTAATATTACCATGTGGCATATATGGAAGATGGCAAGCTAATGATTAAGGTAATATTTTAGTTTAAATACTTATCCAAGGAATAAATATTAGAATTTTATTAAATAATATTAATAAAAAATGAGTACTCAAGTATAAATAAAAAAAAAAATATTATACTACTAAGTAGAGAATAATAAATAAATCACTCTTAAAAAATATGCAAAAAACGCAAAATAGATTGATTTTATTATTCCTAAATGCTATTATTAATATAGTAAAGGAAGGATATCAATGAACGACGGTAAAGGGAATACAATATTATTAACTATAATTGGAATAGCAACTTTACTTATAGCTGTTATTGGTGCGACATTTGCATATTTCACTGCAATATTATCAACAAATGAGACACAACAAGCATTTACAGTTACATCTGGTACCATAGGAACAGTATATGAAGGTAGTGATTCAGTAATTATAGCTCAAGAGATTTGGCCAAGAGATGAAGCTTGGGGGCGCAAGACGTTTACGATTAAAGGAAATTCTGCAGGAACTGCAGATATATTTTATACAGTAGGTTTAGTAGTCACACAAAACACTTTTGGTGTAGGACATCTAAAATATTCTCTTAGTATTGATCCTGCTTCATCAACTAACGGTACAAAACTTCCGGTTGCTAATCAAGAAAATATTCCTGGTACGGGTGTTACAGCTGAATTGGGTACAGGTATATTTGATGGACCAACTCAAGGTGAAGAATCACATACTTATTATTTAGATATATATTTCCCTGACAGTGGACAGCCTCAAAATGAAAGCCAAGAAGGAGACTTTTTAGCTCGTATTTCAGTAGATGTTATAACTAGTGGGGAAGTTACTACAACCCCATAATTGATAAATAAAGGAGGAAATTTTAAATGAGTGGAAATAGGACGAATACATTACTACTTACTGTAATTGGTGTTGCAACTTTATTAGTAGCTGTTATCGGTGCTACATTTGCATATTTCACAGCTAATATTACTGGAACTGAAACAGGTACATCTATTACAGTTGGTGCAGGTAAATTGACAATAGCCTATGCCGATCCGGATGGAGCTACTTTTGCTGGTTCAATTCAACCAGAAGTAGATACACCGGCCATAACCAAGGATTTTACTATAACAGGTACAAACAGTACTACTGCCGTTATGCCTTATAGTTTATTCATAGTAATTCAATCCAATAATTTTACAGAAAGTGCTTTATATTATTCCCTTGAATCTACTAATACTGGTGGAAATGGTCAAATAGTTGCGCCTGTCGCTCAAACAGGTTTAGGAACTGGGGCAAAGGAAATTCCCTTAGGATCAGGTTATTTCTCAGGAGTTGTTAGTTCTTCTGCACATACTTATGTCCTAAAGATTTATTTCCCAGAAACTGGCGTAGTTCAAGATGAAGACAAAGGAAAAAATTTGGCAGGCTATGTTGATACAAGAGTTGGAGAAGTTTATACTACTACTACAGTAGCTCCATAAAGTTAAATAAATAAATATTTAAAAACTAGGATGATAATGCATCCTTTTTTATTTGTAAAAAATTATTCTAATCTTGCGTTTTCGCATGAAAGCCATTATAATATAAAAAGAAGAATAGAATAGGTGGTATTATGCCAGATAGCCCTAAAGATGAAAAAAATGCGCTTAAAAAGTCTTTAGAATATGTAGCTAAACTTATTTCTACTGCACTAATTGTCATCCTGTTATTAATTGGGGCTTTTTTAATATACTATTTTATTTCTGCAAAAATAATAAGCAAGAAAGCTGGTGTAGCTCCTAAATTATCTTTATATACGATAGTTAGCGGTAGTATGGCACCGGCCATAAATAGATCAGATATCATAGTAAATATTAGAGTAGATGATTTTAAGACTTTAAAAGTTGGAGACGTAATCACTTTTAAATCTCAAACATCTTTGATTGAAAATATGACTATAACTCACCGTATAATAGATATAAAACTTAAAGAAGACGGAACAAGAGAATTTGTTACTAAAGGTGATTACAATTTAAGTGCTGATAGTTCTCCAGTTCAGCAAAGTGATATTCTTGGCAAAACCGTTTTAAAAATACCGAAATTAGGTCAAATTCAATTTTTGCTAGCTACCAAGTTAGGGTGGTTATTTATTGTGCTTTTACCAGCATTAGGAATCATTATATATGATATCTTAAAATTGTTTAAAGTATTGGGGGTTACTGGAAAAGCAGAAAAAATAACCGGTAAAGATATAACAAAAGTAGTTGAAAAAGAAGAAAATAAAAAGATATTAGAAACCTTGGAAAAAATTAAGAATAATCCTCAATTATTTGCTAAAAATTATAATGAAACTGAAACTAATAAAATGAATGAAGAAGTAAAATCAGAAGGTCAAATTGAACAAAATAATGAGATAAAAGAAATAGAACAGCCAAGTGTTGATAATAATCAACCTACCGAAAATGGTACCTTCAATATTTTCCCAAATGATATAGCTAATGATGAAAAGGATAACCATCATTTTGACAATCCAAACAACTTATGATAAGATACTTATTACAAAATTCTCTTAAATAGAGAATTTTTTTATTTGGGGGAAATATGCGTTTACAAGTATTTAAACTTTTATTCGAAATTTTTATCATTAGTTTATTAATGGCTTTTAGTATTCCTTCGTGGAAGGAAATTAATATTTCTACTTCTAGTTTAGATGAAAAATTCGCTGTTTTGGAACCAGGTCTAGAAATATACACTATTAACAAGACGGAAACTACTATTATTACAGAAAACTCTGATTTCAAGACAAGTAATTTTATGGTATATAATCGTTCTAATACAAAAAAAGAAGGAAAACTATTATTGAAATATTCCAAGTTGTCGACATTGGATTATAAAAATTTACTTGTTTTAATTAATAATAATTCTCTTGATTTAAACTCTTTATATTTAACTGAAAACAGAGATTATTATGTCTTTGTCATAGAGAACATATCATTAGATAAATTCAACAATTATGAATACGGTCTTGGTTATAATGTTAAAGATGGAGTTTTGTATGATCAAATCATGGGTAAATACTTTGATGCCAATATCGAAATTGCTGAATATTAAAACAATATCGTAAACCGATATTGTTTTTTTGTTAGTTTCTAGCAAAATTATTATTTCTTGTAAAATCTATAATTCGACCACAGCAGCAACAGCGACAACGAACTGGACAACGAAATAATCTAAATACACAATTGCTTATTATACTGCTCACCCTCTTTCGTTATAAAATATGCTGTTTTTTTTTATTAGGATGTTCGCATTTATTATTATTTGTTTCCCTACATATATTTTTATATGGGTAGGTTTGATATATTTGACTTTATAAGGAAAAAATGCTATTATAAGGCCCATAAATGAGCAGGGGTGTGAACATTTTATGTATGAAGAAAAGAATTTAGAATTTGATTGGAAAGGTTTTTTATTAAAGCTAGCTTTTTTAATTGTAGCTATTGTTTTAGTAATAAAATTGCTTCCTATCGAAAATCAAAAAACAGATAAAGAACCAAGTATGGAATTTCAAAACAATATGGCTACTTTAAGAACGAAAAGTACTGATTATTTCACAGGCGATAAATTACCAAGAGATAGTAAAAAAGTTAAATTAGAAGATTTAATTAATGTTGGTGCCGTAAATGATTTGAAAGATACTAATGGTAATTCTTGTGATAAAGAAAATAGCTATGTTAAAGTATCATCTAAAGAGCAAGGCTATGAAATAGAAATGTTTTTAATTTGTGGTAAAGAAACAGATAAGTCATATGTTTATATTACTAAAGAAAAAGAAACTGTTACAACAACTACGACAACTACTAAGAAAGCTGTTCAAACTACTAAATCATCCGATAATAAACCAAATACTACTAAATCTGTTCAAAATCAAACTACTAAAAGAATTAAAACTACTAAAGCTGCTACCAATGTTTCGGTAATATTTAATTCTAATGGTGGAACGTCAGTTAAAACTGAGTATCTTCAAATTGGAAAAACCGCTACTAGACCAATTAATCCTATAAAACCAGGATATGTATTTATTGGTTGGTATTTAGGAAATAAAGAGTACAACTTTAATACTTCGGTCAATAGTAATACCATATTAATAGCTAAATGGGCTGTCAAAAATCAAACTACTAAGAAAACTACTTCTACGACAACCAAAAAGACTACAACCACTACTAAATCAACTACTAGAAGAGCTACACCACAATATACTGTAACATTTGATAGTAATGGTGGTTCATATTCTTCATCAGTGTCAGTTAACTATGGAAGCTATGTTTCCAAACCTAGTAATCCTAAAAAGACTGGTGCTACCTTCTATGGTTGGTATTTAGATGATGAATTATTTGATTTTAATACAAGAATTTATCGTAGTATTACTTTACAAGCAAAATATACATATCCAGAAACTTATACAACTAATGTTTATAGTGCGGGATATGGTTCTCAGCTTACTACCCCAGTAGTAAAACATACCTTAAAAATACCTGTTGCCCTTGCCCATGATGATTACATTAACATCCGCATTAAAAAAGTTCAATATACCAAAGCTTTATCAACTAGTACAGATATAAATAATTTCTATAAATATCATAAATCAACATTTGATTATCAAAATACTAATGGTGATTACTTTAATGGTATTCCTGATAATCTAGCTACTTTTTCCAAAGTATTAATAAGTAAATCGAATTTATATGATATTTATGATCGTGGAGTAGAATGGGCAGGATTTGTAAGTAATCAATGCCAAAAAACATTTAACTTTGGTGAAGGTAGAAATTTGTGTATGTACGGAATCATTTATCAAGTTACTTGGGAATATGAAACAATAAGATAACCATTAGGTTATCTTTTTTTTAAAAAAAATAGTTCAATTTGAACTATTTAACGATATATGGATCTTCTTCAGTACCAATACCACTTAGGTGTAAAAGATTTTTACTTAAGTGAGCTACTACTGTAACACCGCTAGTATTTGATGCGTTTACTAAAGAAATGTCATAATCTAATCGATAAGCTTTATAACTGCTATCTTTATCTGCTGTCATTGTCCAGGTTGATGAATCTAATCTTGCTAAAAAATTATAATTAGTACAGCTTTTACTAGCTAGGCCTGTACAGTTTTCATCTAAACTAGCTAGGAAATATTCATTTACTTGAATTAGGCCGAACATTTGGTTTTCAATTATTTGACTGCATTCAATTGATCCATCATTTACAGTATCAGTTTCACTTCTTTTTCCAACACATAAGCGTTGTGGTACAAAGTATGGTTTTATTTCCGTATTAAATTTATTTTCATTATTGTATAATTCTTCTAATTTGTTTTTAACACGACTATTAATATTATTAGTAATATAATCGTTAATTCCAGCATTAGTTTTCTTTTCTAAATTATATCTGTTATCCCATGTTGATGAACCACTTCGATCAACTTCTATAACTCTTATGGTTTTATCATTATTTATTCTAATAATTCGCCATAATTTTTCATCTAATAATATATAATTTTTGACTTTTTCACCACGATAGATATATTCATTACCAATATGATATAATCCTTCACCAGCTGTTACAACATTATTATCTTCAGTTAATTTATCAGTTAGGAAAACTGATTTATTATTACCACAAGATAATTTTGGAGTATATAAGTAGTAATTATTGTTATTAGATACAATTATTTCTCCTGAACAAGTTTCTCCAGTAGTTAAGGTAATATTTTTAAAATAACCATTGGAAATAAAATAACCGGTAGTTAATGATGTTTCTTTTCCTACTTCAGGTAAAGAAGCTTTATTTTTTTCATAATAGTTTTGCGATAAAGTTATCAGCTTTTGTTCTAATTCTTTGAATGTATATTTTTTATTTTTGTTACAACTGCTAATTAAGGCAATTATGATAATAAAAAGTATAAAACCTCCAACTACCGTTATAATCATTTTTAAGATTCTTTTATCGATTTTCATAGTAAAAATCATGCCTCCGTCTTATTTAAAGTATATCAAAATAAGTTAATGAATACAATTATTTATTTCAAATTATAAGGTAATATGGTATGATATTTGAGAAAGAAGGACATTTATGGAAGCAGGACCAAAAGAGAATAAAACTAAGAAAATCAAGTTAGATAATATTATTATTGCTGTAATCGCAATATTGATATTTGCTGGTTTTGGAGTTTACTATTACTTTAATGTTTATAATAAAAATGAAGATAAAAATCCTAATAAAGAAACGACTACAACTAAACCGAAAGAAGAGAAAAAAGTCCAAATTGTCGATTTACAGTCAAAAAGTAGACCTTATGCTGTAATGATTAATAAATTCCAAATAGAACTAATATTTCCTGCTGCTATGCTTTGGATTGTTGCAAGCAAGCTGGTGCCAGCTGATGATAAAATACCAACAAAAATTAATAATGATAATCCATTTCCAATCCCTTGTTCAGTAATTTTTTCACCAAGCCAAACAGTAAACATAGCTCCAGCAACTAATACTGATACAACTATTATACCTGTTAACCACTGAGGTGATCCTGCCCATAATGCTCCAGCATTTATTGTGTCACCAAAGCCAGCTAC
>CAYQDO010000031.1:0-9304 GCA_964416365.1 uncultured Muribaculaceae bacterium
TATATTTAACTAATGCTAAAAGAAGAATGTTATATGGTAAAGAACAACAAAACATGCCTTCCAGGTTTATTTCGGAAATAAATTCTCAACATGTGGAACAAAACTTTGAAGAACCTAAAATTATTAATAAGAAAAATATGTATACAGATGCTAATAACGATATTATCGAAGGATCTATTATTAGTCATGAAGTTCATGGTACAGGCGTAGTCGTTAAAGATGAAGGTAATTTAATTGAGGTTGCTTTCAAATCAGGCGTTAAAAAACTACTTAAAAATCACAAGAGTATTAAAAAAGTTATGTAATGATAACTTTTTTATGAAATGATATAATATAAATGGAAGGTTAATATGAAAGAAAGATATGAAGAATTAATTAATTTAATTGAAAAAGCTAACTATGAATATTATGATTTAGATAATCCAGCAGTAACTGATCAAGAGTGGGATAGCTGGATAAGTGAATTAATTAAAATCGAAACTGATTATCCCGAACTAAAAAGACTAGATTCTCCTACTGAACGCATTGGTGGGAAAGTAATTAATGATTTTCAAAAGGTTTATCATGAAACACCTTTGATGAGTCTTTCTAATGTTTTTAATGAATCAGAAGTATTAAATTTCGAAAAAAAAATAAAAAAAGAATTTCCTAATCCCACTTATGTTGCTGAATTAAAAATAGATGGTTTATCAGTTTGTTTAATTTATAAAAAAGGTATATTAGTTAGTGCCGCAACTAGAGGAGATGGGTATGTCGGTGAAGATATAACCCATAATGTCAAAACTATTAAAACCATACCACTACGTTTAAAAAAAGAAGTTGATTTGGATGTTCGTGGTGAAATCTACATGCCAAAGAAAAGCTTTGAGAAATTAAATGAAGAAAAATCAAAAAAAGGAGAATTATTATTCCAAAATCCTCGTAATGCTGCCGCAGGTAGTGTTCGTCAATTAGATAGTAGTATTGCTAAATCAAGAGAATTAGATGCTTTCTTTTATCATAATCCTAATACTAAGTGTAAGACTCATTATGAGACACTACAAGAACTAGAAGAATTAGGTCTCATTGTTAATCCTAATATTAAAGAATTTAAAAATATTGAAGAAGTAATAGAATATATCAATTACTGGGCTGAAAAAAGAAATATTTTAGAATATGAAATAGATGGAATTGTTATTAAGATTAATGATATCCACATGCAAAAAGAGTTAGGCTCAACAGCTAAAACTCCTAAATGGGCTACAGCCTATAAGTTTCCTGCTGAAGAGGTTAAAACTAAATTAAGAGATATTATTTGTACGGTAGGTAGAACTGGTCAAATAACCCCTAATGCAATTTTTGATCCCGTCAAAGTTATGGGCTCGACCATTAAAAAAGCCACCCTTCACAATTATCAATATATTAAAGATAAAGATTTAAAAATTGGCGATAAAATCATTATTCGTAAAGCCGGAGATGTTATACCTGAAGTAGTTAGATCACTTCCTGAAAAAAGAGACGGTACTGAAAAAGAATTTATTATGCCAAGTATCTGTCCAATTTGTAATCATGATTTAATACCATCTAAATCAGGGATTGATTTGATATGTCCGAATGATCTATGCCCAGCCCGCAATATAGAATCACTTATTCATTTTGCGAGCCGTAATGCTATGAATTTAGAAGGCCTTGGCGAAAGAATTATCGAAGACTTCTATAACATGAAAATAATTACCAATTTTCCAGATATTTATAAACTAAAAAATCGTCGTGATGAATTAATCGAACTAGAAGGTTTTGGCGATAAAAGTATTCAAAATCTCCTAGATGCAATCGAAAACTCTAAAGAAAATTCATTAGAAAGATTATTATTTGGTTTAGGTATCAAAGGAATCGGTGCTAAAATAGCTAAGACTTTAGCTAAAAAATATCAAACAATTAATAAATTAATGGAAGCTTCAGTTAATGAAAAGATAGATATTCCAGATATTGGTCCTATCTTAATACAAAACTTAAAAGCATATTTTTCTAATCCAGAATATTTACAAATAATCAAGGAATTAAAAGCTATTGGTATCAATATGAGCTATATTGGAGAATCTATCAAAGAAAATGAAAATTTCTTTAATAAAAAGTTTGTTGTTACCGGAACATTAAATAATTATAGCCGTAATGAAATTCAATCTTTAATTGAATTAAATGGTGGTATTTGGACCACCTCAGTTACGAAAAATACCGATGTAGTTATCGTCGGAGAAACACCTGGATCTAAGTATGATAAAGCAGTAGAATTAAACATTTCAATTTGGAATGAAGAAACATTATTAGAAAAAATAAACTGATTTTAAATTATAAAGACACGCATTAAAATAGTACGTGTTTTTTTTAATCATAAAAAAAGCACCACCTTAAATCAATTACTTAGATATCAATTTAAAGGGTACTTAGTCTTATTATTTTATGAACAACTCCAACTTGTTCTAGCTTCAGCAATACTTAATAAGGCTGTAGAATTTAAATTTGTAATTGCCTCGCATACTGAGTGACTTAGTTTAGCTATATTCCAATTATTGATATTTCCGATATTCCATGTAGAAGCACTATAGCCTGCAGCATTAAGCATTGATTTCATATTAGTTACATTTGAAGTATTCCAATTACTTATATTTCCTAATGTCCATGCTGTTGCTTGATATCCAGCATTGGAAAACATTTCTTGCATGTTTGTCACATTTGAGACATCCCAATTACTTAAATTACCAATGGACCATGCCGAAGATGTATATCCAGTGTAAGCAAACATTCTTCTCATCGTGGTTACTTTTGAAGTGTTCCAATTAGTTAAATTTAAATTATAATTATCAATTAATGCACCTGTGCCATAAAACATATAACTCATATTTGTAACATTAGAAGTATTCCAATTACTTAAATTTCCAATATTCCAGTTTGTGGCATTAACACCAGCATAATTAAACATTCCAGCCATATCTGTTACTTTTGAAGTATCCCAATTACTTAAATTTCCTAATGTCCAAACTATAGCATTTTCTCCTGCATAATAAAACATGCCATACATATTTGTTACGTTTGAGACATCCCAATTACTTAAATTTCCTAATGTCCAATTCGAAACATTTGTTCCTGTTTCTGCAAATAATCGTTCCATATTGATTACATTTGAAACATTCCAATTATCTAAAGTTCCTATACTCCAAGTTGTAGCATTATATCCCGATTGTGCAAACATTTCACCCATATCTGTAACTTTTGAAACATTCCAATCACTTAAATCTAATTCAAAATTTTCGGCTTCATACCCTGCTTCATCAAACATTTTTGACATATTTTGAACTTCTGAGGTATCCCAATTTTTTATATTTCCGATTGTCCACGTTGTTGCGTTATGACCAGCCTCATGTAACATACCTGACATATCTATAACTTTTGAGGTATTCCATAAACTTAAATCTCCAGCCGACCAAGTCGAAGCATTATATCCTGCTTCTTCAAACATTTTTGACATATCTGTTACACTTGAAGTGTCCCAAGAACTTAAATCTAATTCAAAATTTGATGTATTATGTCCTGCTTTATAGAATAAACTATACATGTCTATAACTTTTGATGTTTTCCAATTTTCTAAAGTTCCTATACTCCAAGTTGTAGCATTATATCCTGCATTACAAAATAGGCAATACATATTGGTCACATTTGAAGTATCCCAGTTACTTACGTTTCCAATTGTCCAAGTAGCGGCATTATATCCTGTTTTATAAAACATATGAGCTATATCTGTTACATTTGAGATATCCCAATTACTTAAATTACCTACAGTCCAAGTCTGAGTAGTATATCCTGATTTGTAAAACATTCCTTTTAAATTATTTGCATTTGCAGTATCCCAAGAACTTAAATCACCTACTGACCAAGTCAAAGCATTATATCCTGCCTCTTCAAACATAAATGACATATCTGTAACGTTTGAAGTATTCCAGGAACTTATGTCTATATTATAACTGTTTGCATTTACACCATTAAGACAAAATAAACTTTGCATATTTGTCACATTTGAAGTATCCCAAGAATTTATGTCTAATTCTATGGTTGATGCATCATACCCAGCTGTATAAAACATATCCGACATTGTTTTAGTTTCACTTGTTATAAAATTTCCTGATAATGTTGATAAGTTAGTTAATCCCGCAAATAATATATCGGCATGTATTGGAGCTTTTACTCCCCCATTTTGTCCGATTGTTATTTTATATAATCCATCTGCACTTCCATTTTCATACCATAACATAATAGAACCATTTTGAAATTCTGATACATCAAATGATCCTAAAACATTTTCCGGAACTATATTTGTATTAATAAATTCTATACTTTCTATTTTTTCATTTAGTATTGTAGTGTTTAAGAATGTAGTTTGCATACTCCATTCATCCCAAAATAAATCAGATAAATTATTATATTCACCACTCAAATTCAATAATTCATTTAATTCTGACTCACTTAATTTATTTTCGTTTTGTTCATACTCTTCATTAAATTTGTTTGCAAAATAATAATACATTCGAGATTGATTTAAACTTTCATATTGATCAAGTGAACTTATTAATCTATCACTATTTAAAGAATAATCTTCAATTCCAATGTGTGCTTTAAATTTTTTACCTTGATCTTCGTTTTGATTAAATGGCATATTAATAAAATAGATTGCTAAAGTATAAGTATGAATTTTATCTTCATCGGTTGGTGAATCAAAGGTGCCATAACCTAGTAATGTCGTACTTGCTCCTCTTCTTATACCTATTAATTCTTGCTTGCTTGCTACTATTGTGCCATTATCATCGGTATTTGTACTTATCAGTTTATATTGAATAGCATAGTCACTAAAAGTATTTTCTTCCACAACTAAATATAAGGAATACCCCATATCTAGTTCTGTAGTATTATTACCGGTTACCGTAAATGTTTTAGTTCTTATTGGGTTATCATCAGGAATGATATTTGAAATATTAATGATATTTCCTCCATCAAATGCCATGCTCATTTTACCACCAGTTACTGTGATAGTTGTTCCTTCTTCACCTTCAAAATCTGCGGTAAAATAAGCAAATGATATTCCTATTGATAATAAAAAGATAAATACTATTATTAGAATTAATTGTTTGTATTTCATTTAAACCACCTCAAAGTTCAACAATATTCTACATTAATAACATTATACTATATATACAATGAAATTCGTATATTAAATTTTCTAGTATATAATAACGTTAATTAAAAAATTGAATTCTAAATAGTATTATAGTATAATGTTATTACTTAAAGAGGTGGATATATGAAGAAACTAAAGGGGTTTTATAAAAACAATCGAATATTTGTAATCTTAATGGGAATTGCTATCTTTTGTGTAGCAATTATAGCAAGTGCTTTCCTATATATCGTTTTATCACAAAATACTGGAGAACTATATGGAAACAGACTAAACGGTATGGAAACAGTGCAAATTTCTAAAGACCGCTTAACTACTTTGGAAAACACTATTAAAGAAGATAGTAAAGTTGAAAAAGTAAGTAGTCGTATTCAAGGAAAAATAATTTATATAAACATTTATATAAAAGAAGGAAAAGCTGAAGATGCTAAAAACCTGGCTATTAAAAGCTTAGATTTCTTTAGTACTGATGAAAAGAGTTTTTATGACATCGCCTTTTCTTTAAATAAAGATGATGTAGAAGATGTAACTTTTCCAGTTTTGGGTTACAAGAAGAGTGATAATACTATCATCTCTTGGACCAATTTTAGTGAGTAGGCGAAAGCGATGAAGAAAACAAAAAGAATTATAATTTCCGTTATTAGTATTATTTTGGTCGTAGTAGCAGGAGTATTTATCTATTACCATTTTTTCTATGATGAAAATAAATTAAGTATTAAAGAAAGAGAATGGTTAGATGACCATAAATCCAGTAATATAGATATAAATGTACCTAATGATTTGAACGCTTTTGGTTACAAAGGAATGGGTATATTTTTCGATTTTTTACAAGATTTTGAAAAACGATATACTATATCTTTTAACAAAAATGCCACATCGGTAGGCGCTGATGTTAGTGGTTTAGGTTTTATAGCAAGTAAAGATTATAATAAAGAAGATTTGTTAATATATAAGGATCATTACATTTTAATAAGTAAAAATGAAGAAGTAATTACTAATTATCGTAATATTACCGGAAGTAGTATTGGAGTAACAGCAGATACTTTAACAAGAATAACTAATATTTATTCGGAAAATATGACCTATAATACTTTTGATTCTAGAGAAAAATTATTAGAAGCCCTTAGTAATGATACCGTCAAGTACTTAATAGTACCTAGAATAGAATATTTAGATACAATATTATCTAATAATTATAAAATAATTTATCATTTCAGTGATTTAGTGATCAATTTCTATTTAAAATTTGGAGAAGATGAAAGATTAAATTCAATTTTAACTAAATTCTATAATGTATGGATGGAATCTGATTACGAGAATACTTATTATGATTATTTATATAATCTGTATGTTGAAAAATTAGGTTTAACCCAAGTTGAAACGGATACTTTAACTAATAGAGAATATGTTTATGGTTTTGTTCCAAGTACTCCATACCAAACTTTATCTAGTTCCAATTATGGTGGGATAGCTATCGCTTATCTTAATGATTTTAGCAAGCTAAGTGGGGTAGAATTTACTTATTATAAATATAATAATGTGGAAAAATTAATTAAAAACTTTAATTCTAAAAAAATAGATTTAATGTTTGCTAATTCTAATATTGGAGTTAATAATTTAAATATTTATTCTAATTTAAATAACAAATACTACATCATTAGTCCTTTAGAAAAAGATTTAAATATATCCGATATTAAAGAATTAACTAATGAAAAAGTTGTTGTTTTAGAAAATACTAAATTATATGGTTATTTAAATGCTATTCCCGATTTACAAATTGAAGTAGTTGCTTCTGAAAAAAATTTAATAAAGGCAGCTAAAAAAGAGAAAACAATAGTAATTGATGCTAATACTTATGATTATTTAGTTAATAAAGAAATAAATGATTATAGTATCAGATATACCGGATATGCTAATGAAAACTACAGTTATCAATATGTTAATAACACTGATGCATTCTATAAACTGTTTAGTGCTTATATTCCATTTCTTGATCAAAATAATTTAATAAATCAAGGATTAATCAGTTATAAAACGGCCGATTTAAGTGGTAGTGTTATTTCTACAATCGCTAAATATACTTTAGGAGTTATTACTTTAGCGATTATAATTATCAGTGTAAATTACTATACTAAGAATAGAATTACATTTAAAACAAAGATAAAAAAAGAAGAGAAATTAAAATATGTTGATTTATTAACTTCTTTAAAAAATCGTAATTACTTAAATGAAAAGAAACATGTTTGGAATCAAAACACGATTTATCCACAAGCTATTATTGTTATCGATTTAAATAATGTTAAATATTTAAATGATACATTTGGACATGATGAAGGGGATAAACAAATTAAGGCATCTGCCAATATCTTGATTAAAACTCAATTAGATAATACGGAAATTATGAGAACTGATGGTAATGAATTTATGATTTACTTAGTTGGTTATAGTGAAAAACAAGTCTTAAATTATATGAAAAAATTAGTTCGTGAATTTAAAGCTCTTCCATATGAATATGGAGCTGCCTTTGGTTTCAGTATGATTGTTGATGATTTAAAGCTTATTGACGATGCGATATCTGAAGCTACTATCCAGATGCGTGAAAACAAGGAAAAATTTGAGGCAAAAGATGAAACAGAAGATTAAGAAAAGATTAGTAAAGATTAAACAATTTTTTCTGAATGTCTGGGATATTTTAGGAAAGCCAGAGATGGTAATACTACCAGGACAGCTGGCTTTCTTTGTTATCCTTTCTTTGGTTCCAATAATTACTATAATTGGTTATGGAGCCAGTTTTTTTGATATTTCCATTGATGCTGTTGTTAATTTCCTGGAATCTAATTTCAGTAAAGAAGTCATTAAATTAATAGTTCCCATTATTAGTGGTGATGCTTTGGATTTTAAATTACTTATTATGTTTGGTATTATGTTTTACATAGCTTCTAATGGGGCTGATTCCGTAATTATCGCTAGCAATGAAATATACCAGATAAAACAAACAACTTGGATAAAAAGACGTTTTAAATCCATTTTACTTACCTTTATCATCGTAACATTAATGCTTTTTATATTATTGGTACCTGTTTTTGGTTCTAAAATAATTGATGCCGTAGATTACTTTAATATGAAATCAACTTTAGCTAGTATACTTGAAATAATCCAAGGTCCAGTTTCATGGGTAATTATGTTTGTCTTTATTAAAATTATTTACACTATTGCTCCAGATAAACCAGTTCCTTCTTCGGGAGTGAATTTGGGAGCAATATTTACCACGATAGGCTGGATTATCATGACTTATATTTACAGTTATTGGATAACTCATTTTGCCTCATATGATATCTTCTATGCCGGTTTATCTAATATAGCAATTTTAATGTTATGGATTTACTTTTTAAGCTATATTTTTGTTATTGGTATGATACTAAATCATCGTACTTTAGAAAAAGAACTGGAAATAACAGGGAGCTTAAAGGTAGAAGAATAACACAAACTATAATGTGCACACAAGTATTACTTAGTGTACGATTATAAGTGTTTCGATATTAGTGATTTCATATGAAATTAACGATATTGAGAAGTAATATTTAGGAAGCAATTATATTGCTTCTTTTTTTTTGTTGTGTTAAAATAATCTTTAGGTGGTTTTAATGAACAAAAATAGTGATACAAAAGAAATCAGAAACTTACTAATCATTACTGTGATTATTATTGCAATCTCAGCTGGTTTATATTTTCTTACTGATAAGACCTTAAATAAGGCAAAGGAAACAGAAACAACTGAAGCAGAAATTAGTTATGCTGAAATATTAGTTGGTACGATGTTTACGCGTCCATATTCTGAGTATTATGTTATAGCTTATAAACAAGACAATGAGAATGCTGATAAACTAGATGATTTATTTACCAAATATGATGAAAAAGATGAAGCGTTAAAGATTTACTATATTGATTTAGGTAATCCGTTTAATGCTTCGGCTTTAAGTGATAAAGCTAATAAAAAGCCGGAAATACCTGAGGATGTTAAGATTAAAGACCAAGCTTTGATTTTAATCAAGGATGGTAAAGTTACAAAATATTATGAAAAGATAAATGATATGGAAAAAG
>CAYQDO010000032.1:0-9272 GCA_964416365.1 uncultured Muribaculaceae bacterium
AGAGATTAAAGATTATATTATTAATTTAATTGAAAAATAATTTATGTAGAATAATATTATAAAAAATAGTTAAATATATCCAATTTTTTAATATAGTTTAAATGTTAGAAAAAGCATATGAAAGTATGTGTTTTTTCTTTTGTCTATTTTAGATCTTTTTGCCGCTACCATTTGGATGTACTTTCGAACTATTGATTCGAAATTCACATAATAGATTCCATTTGCCGCAAGGTGGTGGAATTTTTTTATGCTTAAGTTTAAGAAAGACATGTTATTGTTAATGAATTCAATAAATCAAGAAAAGGATTAAAAAGCAGATATTTAACGAAATAGTTATACTAATTAATGGTTAATGTTTTTATTATTAACTCTTTCGTGAATTTGACAAAAAGTGCATATTTATGCTAAAATACCTGCAATCAAAAGGGATTTGGTTAGTAGGGGGACAATGATATGACAACAATAAGTAATTATGAAAGTATTGCTTTAGATGATTTGTCAATTTTGGAACAAAAAAAATATTATGAAGAATTAAGAAGACAAAGTCTTCTGTTAAAGAATGAACAGGTTCATATTGGGCAAGATATTATAAAAAAAGTTTATCCTTTTATTCGAAAATATAAAATAGAAATACAAGGAGAAGAAAATATACCCAAAGATTCAAATGTTTTATTTGTTGCTAATCATAGTAATTCACATGATGTATTTACTGCATACGAAATACTTTCATTACTCCAAAGAAGGGGTAGTGTTATGGTAGCTTCCGATTGTTTAAATCCATTAACTATGTACATTTTTAATATATCCAACGCAACATTATTAGATAGAAGAAAGAAATACGAAAGACAGGAATCAGTTTTATCATTATCTAAAAAAATACTTGAAGGAAATGACGGTTTTATTTTTAGTGAAGGTACGTGGAATCTTCACCCAACTTTGCCAATGCATAATATTCAAAATGGTGCTTCTAAAATATCTCTTATAACACAAGTTCCTATTGTACCCGTAATATTCGAATACATAGAAACAGACGGTATAGTTACATCAGAAAGCCAATTATATGATAAATGTATTATAAGATTTGGAAAACCATTAATGATAAATTATACTGATGTATTATCATCTCAATCAAAAATGATTAGAGAAAATATGTCGATGGCTAGAAAACAAATATGGTGCGATTATGGTATTATTAGAAGAACAATCGAAGATGTTGATCCGTTTATGTATGTTAATCATACCTATGTAAAAAAATTTAAAGCAGTAGGTTTTACATATGATTCGAGGACAGAACAAAATTATTTACTATTTTTAAATAATGAACCTCGTGAAAATGAATATACTATAAATTTAAATGGTGAATTTGAACCAGGCATTACAAAAAAAAAATCAGAGTTGAGAAAATTATTGAAATAATTATTTTTTCAATTTTTTTTTGTGAAAAATAATGATATAATAATCACAAGGTAGTGTGTTATAAAATATGGAAGGTATTTACAATCTTTATATTCCAGTATGTGGTTTATTAATTTCTATCATTTGTAATCTTGTATTCTTTTTAAAAGAAAGAGCTAAAAATAAAGAAACAGCAATTTTTGCTAGAGAATTAATTTATAGCTTAGTCGATAGTATATTAATGGTAGCGATAATATATTTAGCATTATTCAGTCCTAATAATTTAAAATTATTAGAATATTTAAATAAAATTGATTATGCAATGTACATTCTATTTTCAAGTAATTTATTTTTATATGTATATTATGTAACTTCTAAAGATGATGAAAAGCAAAAGGCTAAATTATATAGATTTTTCTTTTGGTTAACTACAGTTATAGATATTTTATTAATGATGTTATTGTTATTTATGAAAGTTAATGTACATATAAATGGAAATACTATGTATAGTGATGGAATGGCACTTAATTGCACTATAATTGGATGCGGTTTATATTTTATTGCTATTTTAGTTTGCCTAATTTTGAATTTTAAAAATGCCATTACAAAAAAATTAACTCCATTGTATATGTTCGTATTATTCTTTATTTTAGTATATACTTTAAATCAAGTTGATAAAACTATTGTTATTATTTCAGCAGTTTTAGCGTTTGTTAATTTAATTATGTTATTTACTATTGAAAATCCAGATATGAAAATTATTAGAGAAGTAAAGCTTGCTAAAGAACAAGCCGAAAGAGCTAATCGAGCAAAATCTGATTTTTTATCAAGTATGTCACATGAGATTAGAACACCATTAAATGCTATTGTTGGTTTATCGGAGGATAATTTATCTTATGAAGAATTACCTAATGAAGTAATTGAAAACTCTAAAGATATAGTAAATGCTTCACAAACTTTACTCGAAATTGTTGGTAATATTCTTGATATTAATAAAATAGAAGCAAATAAAATGGAAATTGTTGTGGGAGTATATAATTTAAAAGAAGAAATTGCTAATATGTGCAAGGTAACTCAAACTCGTATTGGTGAAAAAAATGTTATATTTAATTTAACAATTGCTGATGATATTCCATATGAATTAATAGGTGATAAAGGAAAAGTAAAGCAAGTAGTTAATAATTTACTTACTAATTCAATTAAATATACTGTTCAAGGACAAATTAATTTAAATATAAAATGTATCAATGATACTAATAAAAATATATCTAATATTATAATTACTTGCCAAGATACTGGGAAAGGTATTAAAGCTGATTTGATTAATAGGTTATTTACAAAATTTGATAGATTAGATATTGAAAAGAATACAACTGCTGAAGGTACAGGATTAGGTTTAGCAATTACTAAATCTTTAGTTGAAATGATGGGTGGTAAGATTAATATTCAATCTCAATTTGGACAAGGATCAATATTTATGGCTCAATTACCACAAAGGATTAATAAGTTAGTTAAGCCTTTGACTGAAAAGGAATTTTCTGATATGAATAAGATTGATAATGATATAGTTTATGATGGTAGAAAAATATTAATTGTTGATGATAATAAACTTAATATTAAAGTTGCAACTAGAGCACTTAAAGATTTTAATTTTATTTTAGATGAATGTTATGATGGTAAAGAATGCTTGGATAAGATTAATCAAGGTAATGTATATGATTTGATTTTAATGGATATAATGATGCCTAATATGAGTGGGGAAACTGCTTTTGCCGAATTAAAGAAGAATCCATCATTTAATATCCCGGTTATAGCTTTAACAGCTGATGCAGTAGCAGGAGCTAAAGAAAAATATATGGGTCAAGGATTTGTCGATTATATTTCTAAACCTTTTAGCAAAGAACAAATAAAAGAAAAACTTGATAAAGTTTTTGCAAACAGCACACCAATCAATAACAAAGAAGTTGTTCAGGAACAACTAAAATCTGGTATAGACTGGAATAGTGTACCTGTTTATTCAGTAACTGGAAATACTGAAGAATTGAAGCATATTGAAATACCTGAAAAAATAAATGAATCAGAAAAATATGATGAACAATATTTATTAAGTAATGGAATTGATTACAATAAAGGATTAGAATTATTAGGAGACTTAGATATATATAAAGACATGTTGTCTGATTGGTTTAAAGAATGTCATCAAAAATTTGAAGATATGAAATTATTTAAATCACAACACGATATGCCAAATTATGCTATCGCAGTTCATGCATTAAAGAGTGATTCTAAATATTTTGGATTTGATAAACTAGCCGAAATGTCATATGAACATGAAACGAAGTCAAAAGCTAACGATGAAATTTATGTTAATGATAATTTCGATGAATTAGAAAGAGAATTCTTAAGAATTACTTCAGTGGTAGAAAAATATTTAAAATAGTGAAATGATATTTCCATAATGTTGATACTTCAAAGTAAAATGTGCCATTCATAGTGTTATAAAATAACACTTTTTTTATTTGCATATCTAACACAAAATTCTACTATACTAAGCTTCTATAAATTTAGTTATAATAATTTTTAAAAGGAGGAAAAATGTTTAAAAATAGAAGTAAAGCATTATTTATTTGTGCACTTTCAGCTACAGCATATTCTCTTTATTTAATAACATTTATTATAAGTAGTTTAAATAGTTCTGATGGTGCAGAATTAGTAGGCGGTGCCATAGCTACAGCCTTAGTTACTCCACATATAATATTTATAAGTATTGGAGCTATTTTTTCATGGTTAGGTTTCTTTTTAAGAAAATCATGGTCTGCTTTAGTAGGTGCAATACTGTATTGTGTTGGAGTGCTTCTTTTCTTATTGTATGCTTTATATTGTATTCCAATGATTATTTTGGGTTTTATAGGTTTTGCTAAACAAAGAAAATTAATGAATGAAAGGTAAGCTATTAAGCTTACTTTTAATTTTGCATTATAAATAGTATAATAAATATAGGTGATAATATGAATGTTCAGATTATAGGTAACGGTAATATAACCAGTGAAAATTTTAATGCTTGCTCTTTGATTGATAATAATATTTTGGTAGATACACCTCCTGGAACTTTAAAAGAGCTTAAAAGATTAAATAAAAATTTAGATGATATCGATATTATTATCATTACTCATTTACATGGTGATCATTTTTTTGATTTGCCATTTATAATTTTACATGAGTATGTTAGAAAAAGGAGTAAAGAATTATTTATTATTGGTCCGAAAAATTTAAAAAAAGAATTAGGAAAATTAATTAAGTTAGCTTTTAAAAATATTTTGTATAAATATATATCTGAGTTAAATGTCACTTTTATTGATGCAGAAAATATTCAAAATCATGAAATCAATGAAGGATTATATCTTACTTCTATAAAAGTAACTCACGGTACATTAAAGAATTGTTATGGTTATTTGTTCCAAAAAGATGATAAAGTTTTAGGAATTACAGGAGATATTGAAATGTGTCCTGGACTTACTTATATGCTTAAGAAAGTAAATTATATTATGATAGATGTTACTGTTGATGGCAAAGATAATCATTTAAATTTAACTGAATTAAAAGCTTTAACTGAGGAGTATAAAATCAATTATGTTCCAGTTCATTATCCAGACGAAATAACTGAAGAACTTTCTAAAATTAAAAATGTTAAAATAATTAATCCCGAGGAACAATTCTATGTTTAGAATTGTTTTTTATTTATTATTATGTTAAAATTAATTAAGAATAGGAAGGTAGTTTTAAGATGAAATATTTAAAATATTTAGGCCTTTTAGTATTATTGTTTCCTTTACGAGTTAACGCCTTAATAGAATTTAATTGTAAAGGTCCAGCTAAACCTGGCAGTGAAGTATCATGTGATATTAAATCAGATAGTACTGTCAAGCATTTTGAAGCTACTTTAGTCCATAGCGATAAAGCCACTTATTTTGGAGTAATACCAGGGACAGGATTCAATAACGAAACTATTCAAAAGAATTTAAAATTTACATCAAGTTCAGGTGGCATTAATATTGCTACTATTCAGATGTTTGTTCCAAATAGTGTTACTACTACAACTAGTTTCACGGTAGGTTTAAATAATATCAAATATATTTTGGCTAATTATGAAGAATTAATATCTCAAAATAGTTTAAGTACCATTGTTTATATTGTGCCACCAACTACGACTACAAAAAAGGTTACTACTACAACTAAGAAGGCAGATCCTCAAACACCAGGAACTTCAAAAACCTTTACAGTTACTTTAGATAGTAATAATGGAACTAATAAAAAAGAAACTTTAAGTTGTGAAACTACCGGAAGTAATTGTAATATTGATTTGACTAAAATAACTGAGCCATCTCGTATTGGATATACTTTTGCTGGTTGGGGTAATACGGCTAATTGTACTTCTGGAAGTAAATCATCATATAAAGCTGATAGTAATGCCACATTGTATGCTTGTTGGGGTGTAAGTACTACTACTGCACCAATTACATCAGGTGAGACATTACACTTAAAATCTTTAAAAATTGAAGGCCAAGAAATCAGTTTTAGTAAATTTAAATTTAATTATGATATTAAGGTTTTATATGAAATTGAAAGTTTGGTCATTAAGGCTGAACCAGTGTCTGAGGATATCATAGTCGAAATAGGTGATGCTTCAGCATTACAAGTAGGAGAAAATAAGATTTCGATAATCTTAACTGATGAAGAAAACAATACTTCTGAATATGTTGTAAACGTTAATAGATTAAATGAAGGCGAAGAGATTAGAGAGCTATCTTCTGATGCTACTTTAAAAAGTGTATCTTTAGGTAAATATTCAGTGGCTTTTTCTCCAGCTATAATCGATTATACTTTAGAAGTAGATTCTAAAACCACATCAATTCCAGTAACAGCTGAAGTAACTGATGCTAACGCTACTTATGACGTAGAAGGAAATACAAATATAACTAATGGAACAGTTATTAAAATAAATGTTACAGCGGAAGACGGAACTACTAATGTTTATAATTTTTATATCACTGTTAAGAAAAATTACTTTGAAGAAAACAAACTTTATTTAATAATAGCTGGTGGATTATTTCTTCTTCTGATAGCGTTATTATTAATTAATCGCGCTAAAAAGAAACAAAACAAACCACCAATGGGAGGCTCTAAGGCACCGAAAAAGAAAGTTCCAACTGCAGCACCTAAATCTGTACCTAGAACATTCTCAAGACCTACGGTAACTAATCCCGAACCTAAAGTGGAAGTACTAGATATATAAGATTTCTTTTAAGAGAAATCTTTTTTCATGGTATAATATTTTTATATGGTGATCCTATGAAAGATATTATTTATGAATTTTTAGATTATATATCTCTAGAAAAAAAATATTCTGATAATACCGAAACTAATTATGAAATTGATTTAAATAAATACGGAAAATTTTTAGCTGATAATAAAAAGAATTATTTAATTGTTCACTATCAGGATATTAGTGAATATATTATATATTTAAAAAAAAGCGGTTATAAATCAACTAGTATTAATCGTAATTTAAGTACATTAAGAAGTTTTTATAATTTTTTGGTAGGTGAAAATAAAATAAATAACAATCCTTTGGATTTAGTTAAAGGAATGAAACAAGAAAAAAGACTGCCAAATTATTTTAAATATCATGAATTTGAAGTAATGCTTGATACTTTAAAAGAAGATACACCTTTAAATAATCGTAATAGATTAATACTAGAATTATTATTTGCCACAGGCATCAGAGTTAGTGAGCTAGTGAACATTAAACTATTAGATGTTTCTTTTAAAGAAAAAGAAATCAAAGTATTTGGTAAAGGTAGTAAAGAAAGAATTGTTTTTTTTGGTAATTATTGTAAGACCATTTTGGATAAATATCTTAAAGAAGATCGAATTTTACTTTTAAAAGATAAAAATAACGATTATTTACTTATAAACCATTTGGGTAATAAATTAACTGATCGTGGTGTCCGTTTAATTATTGATAAAATTATTAAACAATCAGGGATTACTTCCAAAGTATCCCCGCACACTTTCAGGCACACTTTTGCCACAATTATGCTAAATGAAGGATGCGACATTAAAAGTGTTCAGGAACTACTTGGTCATGTTAATTTAAATACAACAAGTATCTATACTCATCTGACTAATGAAGAGGTTAGGCGTGCTTATTTAAAATCACACCCGAGAGCTAAAAAATAATTGTCAAATTTTATAATTTCTATTTGTTCTTCTTATTATTTATGTTAAAATAGACTATGGTGGTTACCTTATGAATGATAATACAAAAAAACTAGGATTAATCCTTTCGGGTATTGTTTTAGTTATTATTGTTTTTATTCTAATTTATTTTATAACTTATTTATTTAAAATTGACAAGGAAACACCCAATATAACCACTACGACTACAAAAAGAATAGATGATGGATTTAGGGAACTGAGTCAGGAAGAAAAAATTAGTTTTAATGAACATTTCAATGATGACAATTTATTAAAATCTTTTAATAATTCTTATGAAAATGATTTTAATAAGAAGGATGTTAATTTATTAGAATCAGAAGAAAACAAATTTAAATTCATATACACTTATATAAGTTTAAACAAGATAAGCAATAAGATAAACCATACCTTGATTAATGAGTATAGTCAAAAAATATTTAAGACAGACTTATATGAAGGAAATTTTCAAAAGTATTTAAAAGATGGTTACTATGAATATGAAATAAAATATAATAATCTGGAATACTGTTTAAAAGTGAATAAAGTTAAAGAAAATGTTTTATTAATAGATATGATTTCCCGTGAGGAAAATAACTGTGATATTAATCTTATTGATTATGATAAGACTTTAGTTGTTCATCAATTAAAGGTCACTTATGAAATAATTAATAATGATTATATATATAAATCATTTATGATATTAAACTAGGAGGGAGAAAAAATAAATGAAAAAGTACGTATACCTTTTTAAAGAAGGAAATAAGGATATGCGCGATCTTCTTGGTGGCAAGGGCGCTAATTTAGCAGAAATGACTAGCATTGGTTTACCGGTTCCTCGAGGATTTACTGTCACTACTGAAGCTTGTACAGCTTACTATGAGGCAGGAGAACAAATTAGTGAAGATATTAAAGAAGAAATCTTTAAATCTTTAGAAGAATTAGAAAAAATTACTGAAAAGAAATTTGGAGATATTCATAATCCACTTTTAGTATCTGTAAGAAGTGGTTCTAGAGCAAGTATGCCTGGAATGATGGATACAGTATTAAACTTAGGGCTTAACGATGAAGTAGCTGCTAGCTTTGCAGAAGATACTAAAAATCCAAGATTTGCTTATGATTCTTACAGAAGATTTATTCAAATGTTCTCAGATGTTGTTATGGGATTCCCTAAAAGCTCATTTGAAAGATTATTTGATAAAATCAAAGAAGAAAAAAATATTGAATTTGATACAGAATTAACTGCAGAAGATTTAAAAGAAGTAGTTGATATTTTCAAACAAGAATATTTAAAACATGCTGGAAAAGAATTTCCACAAGATCCAAAAGAACAACTTTTCGAAGCTATTAAAGCGGTATTTAGAAGTTGGAATAATGATAGGGCTATCACATATAGAAGACTGAATGATATCCCTTCCACATGGGGTACTGCTGTTAATGTCCAAGAAATGGTTTATGGTAACCGTGGAGAAACTTCTGGAACCGGTGTTGCTTTTACAAGAAATCCAGCAACTGGTGAAAAAGCCCTTTATGGGGAATATTTAATGAATGCTCAAGGTGAAGATGTTGTAGCTGGAATTCGTACACCACAAAGCATTGAAACTTTAAAAGATGTAATGCCA
>CAYQDO010000033.1:0-8645 GCA_964416365.1 uncultured Muribaculaceae bacterium
GTTTTCTTTAAATGAGTGCGACGCATTCTTTTTTTAGTTTTACTAGTTCTTCTAAATGGAACTGCCATAGTATCACTCCTTCCTTATCTGTCAATCAACATTTATTTTAATTCCCAGCCATTTCCCTTCATATTTTCTACTACTAAGTTTGGCTTAACAACCTTTATAGGGACTTCCGAAACAATATTTTCCCACAAAACATCCAATAATTCAAGAGAAAATTGATTCTTTTCATCATTTTCTGGAATAATTTCTGATATTTCTGTTTTAAAATCATAGGAAACTTCTTCTAATGTAATAGCACAAGGAAGTATGAATGTTCCATTTACAATAATATTAAGCTCAATATTCTCTTCATGATTGATTTGAATTTCCCCAACAACATTGGTATTTTCTAGACGTATTATATCCGTGTTTTGATAATACTCTTCTGGGATTACTACCTTTTCATTTATTTCTAATTTCTTTAAGCCATAAAGTTTTCTTAAATCAATTTTCATATTAATTCATTTTATTCATTTGTTGCATTAATTGCTTAACTTGCTTTTGACTTGGTTTACGCCCCATACCACTCATTAATGTTTCAATCATTTTTTCATTTATCGGGGGATTTTTCTTTAAATATTTTTTCATATATGCTCTACATAATACAAAACCTAGAATGGCACCAATTACAACGCCAACTAGTATTAATAAAATATCTTGTAACATTTATATCACTCCTAAAAGTAATTATACATTTTTTATCGGGAATTAACAAGCCTTAAATAATCCATTCCACTTAACCAAAAATAATCTTTATTCTCAAAATCTATTACAAAAAGATTAGGTATATTAAATAAGGCTGTAAAAAAAGCACTGTTTGGTTTATTACTTTTTAAGATAAAGTAACTGTTATAAATTATTAATTTGCTGACCTCATCACTGTAATAATCATTATACATATGCGTATTTCGATATATACTATATCCATCATAACTTTTCATTTTTCCTAACAGATAGTCATTTATTTCTGATACAGATACTTTGTCAGTAATACTCCTATACTGGTTATAAATATATTCAATATTATCAGGATTACTCATTCTGATACTTAAATAAGTATTATATAAGTTATATGGTATATTTTGGGTAAGTTTGCTATATTCATCTTTAATTTTAAATACATAAAAAGTTCGCATCTAAATCACCAATCATATTATAATTGATAAAACTAAAAGATATTGTCGAAAGCTGGTATTTATTTTCTTAAAGTATTAATAGTTCTAACGAGCCTTTTCACATTTTCTTTAGATACTTCGTTCTCATCCTTATGATTATATTTAAAATAACTACCGACGATAGCTGCATCAGCATTTAATAAACTAGGAATACAATTATCGGGAGTTAAACCTGCGCCAATAATTAAAGGAAAATCCTTAACAATTTGTCTAAACTCTTGAACCTTTTCTAATGGAGTTTCTTTGCCAGTTCCTAATCCAGTCACAACAATACCATCACAGCGCTCCATGCCAAGAGCTAAGTCTTCTTCTAACGCTCTACCTGATAAATAAGGTTGATATTTAAATCTAACTCCTCCGATAATGGGAATATTATATGATTCTCTTAACTCATTTAATGCTTGAGCATATTTTATATCTTCTTCAGGAATTAAATGCCCACATACGGAGTCGATTTGAACAAATTTAGCATTAAAGAACTTGGTCAATTCTAAAGCCACTTGATAATTTCTTAAATAATTAACTCCATAAACTGTATCATCCTTGTAAGTTTGTAAATACTCTAATGTTTGAAAAACTTCGTTGTAATCTCCAAAATAATCTTCAACTATTAGTCCATCTACGCCATTTTCTAAATAAATATCTATTTCCTTTTTAGTTAATTCTAACGCATCAGAAATATTATATCTTCGACCTAGATGTAACATTCCGATAATTGGTTTTTCTTGTTTAAAAAGTTCTAAAAATTTGCTCATTTACCTACCTCAAATGTTTATTAACATAAAAAAAGATACTTTTCAGCATCATTCTTTAAAATTAAAAATATAGTCTAAAATTTTCACTTCATCGCCGATTCTAGCGCCAAGTCTTTCTAGTTCTTCTTCAATACCCATTTTTTTTATTTTACGCGCAAAACGGATCACACTTTCATCTTCATTAAAACGAGTCATTAATAACAATTCTTCTGGATCTTTACCTTTTATGACCCAAACATTACCTTCTTTAGTAATATCAAATCTGGCTTCGTTTTCAAATTTATATACCACATGACTATTTCCTTCTGGTTCATCATATAAAGGTTTGTTTTCCGTTTCTTTAACTAGGGTATTTAAATAAACAATTAAATCATCTAAGCCTTCGTTATAAAGAGCGCTTATAGAAAACACTTTGATTTTGGAATATTTTTCTTTAAATCTTCGTAAGTTTTCTTTTGCACTATCTAAATCCATTTTATTAGCTATAACTACGGAAGGTTTTTGAAGTAACCTGTCATCATAACTTGCTATTTCATTTAATATTAATTCATAGTCACTTATTGGATCACGCATTTCTGATCCAGCCATATCGATGACATGGGCGATAACCTTAGTACGCATCGCATGTCTTAAAAACTTATGACCAAGACCAGCTCCTTCACTTGCCCCTTCGATAAGACCTGGTAAATCCGCTATAACAAATGAATCATTATATACTCTAACTAAACCTAAATTAGGAGATAAGGTTGTGAAATGATAAGCAGCTATTTTGGGTTTAGCATTACTAATCATACTTAATATCGTACTTTTGCCAACACTTGGAAAACCAACTAGACCAACATCAGCTAAAACTTTTAATTCACACTTAACTCTAAGCATTTCTCCCGGTTGACCTAACTCACTCATTCTAGGTGCTTTATTAGTTCTGGTAGCAAAAGCTTTGTTACCTCTTCCCCCTCTGCCACCATGAGCAATAATAACTTCATCATCTTCTTTAATAATATCAGCAATTAAAGCTCCAGTGTCAGCATCGGTCACTGTTGTACCCATTGGAACCTTAATAATGATATGTTCAGCACTTGCGCCATGCATATCTGAACCTTTACCGTTTTCTCCTTTATGTCCCTTAATAGTTTTCATCATTTTTAAATCAATTAAAGTTCTAAGTGATTTATCAGCTTTAAAAACAATGTTTGCCCCTTGTCCGCCGTTGCCACCATTGGGTCCACCCATTTCAACATATTTTTCACGACGAAAAGAAGTGCAGCCATCGCCACCTTTTCCAGCTATTAGTTTTACTGTTACTTCATCAACAAACATTGTTAATCACCTGCAAATGCGTATTCTAACATACTTATCTATTTAATTCCAGTATTGTTATACCTAAATTAAAAGGATCTCCGTATAATTTTTTAATTCTCTTATCTTTCTTAAAATATATATTAATCTCTTTTTTTAAAATTCCTAGACCAATACCATGAACTATGACGATTTTATCATTACCCATTATCAGGTTATCATTAATAAAATCACTAACTTTCCATATAACAGTATCCCTGGTGTAACCATGAACATCTAAAGTTGGCAGATTAACTAGAAAAGGATTGATCATTGGGTCGCAGCAACGGCTGGAATCTCTTCTTTTTGGATTTCATTTGGATTAGATTCCTCTACTTCTGGTTTATCTTGGTTGTTATTAATATCTTCTTCTTTTATTCCAGCTAATCTAAGAACTTCAGAAAGTTCTGGTACCGCATTAATACTGCCTAATTTAGTCATAGCTAGACCGCCAGTTATATTGGCCATTTTTACAGCTAAATCTATTCCATAATTATTGATTAAACCAAAGCAGAATGCTCCAAAGAACATATTACCAGCATTAGTATCATCAATAATTTTTTCTAATCTAATAGCTGGAAGCATCTTTACTTGATTATCACTTACATACAAAACGCCTTTTTCCTTAAGTGTTACCACATATTGAGCCTTATTTAAATCTTTTATTTTTTGCATAAAATTAACTAAAATTTTGGTTTTATTAAATTCCAAGTCCATCTTAGTAAGAGCTTTAGCATAACTCATATTAGCTACAACATATGTGCATCTTTTACTAATATTATAAACTGTTTCTGAAACTTTATTAGCAAATAAGATACTTATCGCTTTAGGAAAATTATTTAAAGCTGCTATACTTCCTGCTGAATCAGTACCATCCATAATAATATAATCTGGAATAAAATCATATTTATATTTAGTAAGATTAATATCTGGATTATCAACGATTATTTGTGTAGAACTACCATTTTGATTATTAATTAAAACATAATTAAAGCTAGTTGGGTGTTCATAATTTATTTCAACATATTTGGTATTAACGCCTACTCCTTCTAGCTCACTTTTAATTTTATTCCCATAAACATCACTACCAATAACACCAGTAAGGTAAACAGGAGTATTCCATTTACATAAAAGAGTTGCTGCAGAGTAAGCTGCTCCGCCACCCATTTCCATTTTTTCTTTAAGACTATATTTTGCGCCTTCATTCACAAAATTTTGCAGAGAAAGTATAACATTATAAATTGGTTTTCCAATTACTAAAACTTTCATAAAATCACCCTTTTATTATACATTTATTATAATATAGATTAATATTTTTAGCTAGTAAATAATAATTTAATTATTTTTATTTTCTTTAATTTCAATTTTTACAATCATTTTTATATTGATCATTGTATTATTAATCGTAATAAAATTTGAACTAATATTATTTACTATTCCTTTTTTAGACTCATAACTGTAACCTAAAACATAAGTAACTTTAACTTCTTGATTTACTATATCCTCTAACAAATTTATCAACCCTTTCGATTATACTAATTTTAGCAGATATTCTTTTATTCGTAAAGTTAGCATAATTGTTTTATTTAAAATATTTAAAAAATTAAAACAATAATAAAAAAACTAAATCAAAGATTTTGATTTAGTTTTTTAATAATGAGATTTCTTTTTAACGGGCGCAGTGGATCAATAGTTACCAATTTGATCTAAAACACGAGCTCGGCATCCTCCGCGGCTACGTTTATAATTATGGCAAGTTTTATATAAATCATTACCTTGATATTGACATGTACTTAAACATTTTTTCCATAATTCTAAGTAATCGTCATATTTCCCACATTATATTTTTCTCCAAAGAAAATACAAGGCGAATAGTTACCTACTTCATCAATCCAAATAGCTTCTTTTTTTCCACAATGACAGCCAAAATCATCTGGTGAAATCCAAAATTTAGATGAATTGGTTACATTAAATGTAGTCCTTCTATATTTTCCGCTAAGGCATCTTTAAATATTTCTTGAACTTTTTCAAAAAATTTAGAATGCCATGGATATCTTAAATTTTCTGGTACTTCTTCAAAAAATTCAATCTTTTCAATTTCTGATTCAGGTAAATTACCAAGTTCTTCAACTATTGCATAGCATAACATACCATATTTAGAAATGGCATATAAGCAGACAGGTTCTATTTCGCATTTAGTTGCGCCAGTTTCTTCATATAATTCCCTCTTAGCTGCTTCTAACCATGACTCACCTTCTTCAATATGGCCACCTGGAATTTCCCAGGTATCTAATTCTTTATTTTTGCAGAAAATCCATTTATCTTTATACTTACTTACTACGACAACTCTCGTTAACTCTGAATCTTTAACGCTGTTTAAATCATAAAATTTCATTTCACTCATGGTATCCTTCTTTCTATTAAAATATAACATTTCAAATTAGGAAAAACAATTAATATAAATTTGTTTTTTTCCAGTCTCATCAAGATATTTCTTATTATTCAATATAATCCCAACCTTTCAAAAAAAGACTACTTTTAAAAGTAGTCTTTAATTTTCAAATAAATGGTGTCCCCAGTACGACTTGAACGTACGACCGCACGCTTAGAAGGCGTGTGCTCTATCCAGCTGAGCTATGAGGACATTTCTAAAGAAGCAAACTAATTATACTAAAAATTTGCTTCTTATTCAAGTATTAAAGTTTAGTTTCCATAATTTTTTGATATTTAGGAATTAAGCCTTCTTTTGCCATACTTAAACTTGGTTTAATTTGAAAAACTCCCGGAAAAGAATTACCTTCAATAATAACTGGACCAGTTTCACTTATCGCTACATCCCAGCCGACATATTTAACTTCAGGTATTTCTTTAGCAGCTTCCAAAACCATATCACAAGCCTCCTTATATAAAGGCACATTAAATCCGGTAATTTTGATATTTGTAAGAGGATGCTTAACAAAGATATTATCAGATTGATCTATCGCAGGAACAATTATTTCTCCACTATCATTAACAAACGTATACATACTACCGCTTGAGAAATTATCAGTTACTCCCCCATTACCTATTTTAAATACCGAGTTCATAACATAAGCATTTTTTCCATCAAAGAAAGTAAACAATCTTAAAGTATTAACTGATTTAGCATATACCTTATTTATTTCTTTATGTTGTTTAACACATTCTTCAACTAATAATTGTTTATTTTTAATTAAGCTATTAAATAACTTTTTTAAATCAGTCTTTTTATTAACGGAATATTTTTCAACCCCTTTACCTCCTTCACCATCAAGAGGTTTAACAATCATTTCCGGATATTTTAAACTAAAATTTTTAAATTCATCAAAACTATCTTTAGATAACACTAAATAATCTCTTTTTAAATATTTTTTAAAAATATCATTAAAAACACTTTTATCATCAAACTTATAAAAGTAATCAGGATTATTATATTTTTTAACAATCAAATTATTTTTTGTTCTGGTTAAATAGGTTTTTCTCTCTTTTTTATTTAATAAGTAGAATTCAAACTCTTGATAATCATAATATCCAGCGCCATAAAACAACCCACAATAAATAACATCAAAGAAAATGAAGAAAACACTTTTATTAGCTTTTTTACTTCTTTTTTTAATTATTTTAAACATATTACGGATGTCTATTTTTCTAGCATATCTAAGAATTGTTTTTAGTTTTCCCATATTTTCACCTAAGATTATCTTAGCACAATATATTAACTAAATAAAGCTTTTAAAAAGTCAATTAATTTACCCACTCCATCATTTATGATTGTATCAATAGTATTACTTATTTTATCACCAGCTTTAGAATAAACATTACGATAATCAGGCACATCTGCCTTAATATAATCTTTAATATCAACTGGTTTACCATCTGCTAGATCCTTTTCAAACTGCATAATAGCCTCATGTGTTAAAAGGGTATTCTTCTTTAGTTTACTTTCATAATAACCTGTTTTACCAGAAACATATACCGAAATAAACGCAATGACTAAAGAGTAAAATATATATTTAAATTTATTATTTTTCTTTTTAGTTTCCATAAGACTCTCCTACTACTAATATATAATTTCTTACTTGATTATTATGTCAAAAAAAATCACCATAAGGTGATTGGTTATTAAGTTCCATTTCTTTTATTCCGATCTGATTTCCATAAAACAATTTGTTTTAGCTATATAACTTTTTTACTAAATTCATAAACCTACCTATATTATATCATAGTAATTTAATATGATTTTTCTATTTCTTTAAAGAGTGCTTCGGCTATAAGATTAACACTGTTATATACTTCATCTATCTTATTATCTGGGCCTCCTATTTCAATTAAAATCGTATTAGGTGCAAAATCCTGATTATACTTTCCATTTTTACTGTAATAAATATTTTTAATGACACTTTCATAATTAGTTTTAATATAATCTTGTAATTTCATGACTAAGTTTTGATTTTCTAAATATTTCTCATGATTCATACCAACAACAAACATTAATTTAGCATATGTAAGATTGTCTACAATATCAGTCCCTGAAACACTATCCCGGTGTAAGTCAACAAAATACTTGATAGATGGATAATCCTTTTTAGCTTCTTCCATAAGCATTCTACTAGCTAAATAAGAACTACCATAAGACCAACCGTTTAGATTAAGAATATCCTTAATATTAGCGTCTTCAACAACTGAATAAATCCCTTGCTTTTCTAAAGCTTTTTGTAGCATAACCGATGCCATATAAACTGTTGGGATAATATTATATTCTCTTAAAGATCCCGGATTATAGTCTTCTGTCTGATGAGTATTATAAATATATACTAAAGGTTCTTTAACTTCCATTACTACTTTGGTACTTTCTTCTTCATAATTAACAGCTTCTAACTTTTTAAAATTACTAAAAGATAACTTTAACATCGTATTAGGACTAGTTAAATTTATATTAAGTAAATCATAGATAGATATCTCACCTATTAAATTATTAGAAGCTATTGCTAAATATTCATTAATTCTTTTTTCATCAGTTAAACTTATCTTACTTTTAATCAAGTATTTTATCGTAAATGAAAAAGAAAAATATGCTATTAATACACATATAAATATCTTAATAAAAATATATCTATGTCTCTTTTTGGCAATAAATCTTTTCTTCATAGGATTCACCTATAATAATATATAATTTTATCCTTAATTATTATGTCAAAAAAAATCATCTTAGTGATTTTTTTATTTTAGTATCCGCTAATTGTGAATACTATTAACCAATAACTTAAATAGAAATTTTTTGATTTATTAAATGATTTAAATTCCAACAAACAAA
>CAYQDO010000034.1:0-8539 GCA_964416365.1 uncultured Muribaculaceae bacterium
TTAAATCTAGTTCAAAGATGTCTGCACTATACCCAGCATAAGCAAACATCCCTGACATTGTTTTTGTATCACTTGTTATAAAATCTCCTAATAATAATGCCAGATTATTTAACCCTGCAAATAGCATATCACTATGAACAGGGGCTTTTACTCCTCCATTTTGACCTATGGTTATTTTAAATAATCCTTCAGTATTTCCCGGTTCATACCATAACATAACTGAACCATTTTGTTTTTCTGACACATCAAACGAACCTAGTACTCCCACTGGGACAATATTCGTATCTACAAATTCGATACTTTCTACTTCTTCTTTTAATATAGTGGTATTTAAAAATGTGGTTTCTCCATAAAGTTCATCCCAAAGCAAATCTTCTAAATTATCATAGTAGTCAATTAAACCAGCTAATTCAGTTAATTGACTTGCATTATATCTATCTTCATTGAGGTCATATTCTTCTTCTAATTTACTAATCAAATAAGAATACATACTCATTCTATTTGTTTTTTCATATTGATCAAGTGAACTTAATAATCGATCACTTTCTAATATATAATCTTCGATTTTGACATGAGCTTTAAAACTTTTCTCTTGATCCTCATTTTGATTGAACCTTTGATTAGAAAAATATATTTCTAAATCATAGGTATGAACTTTAACACCGTCTGTTGGAGAAGTAAAGGTCCCATAACCAAGTAATGTCTTACTAGCCCCTGTTTTGATTCCTATTAATTCTTCATTTCCTAATAATACTGTCCCACTTTCGCCTGTGTTTTCACTTATTAGTTTATACTGAATTGCATAACTGCTAAAAGTATTTTCATCTACGACCAAATACAAAGAATAACCCATATCTAGTTCAGTTGTATTATTACCAGTTACTGTGAATGTTTTTGTTCTGATTGGATTATCATCAGGAATGATATTTGATACAGTTATACTATTTCCTCCATCAAATGCCATGCTCATCTTACCACCAGTTACGGTTATAGAATCTGCATCTTCACTGTCAATAGAAGCAGTGAAATAAGCAAATGATACACTTACTGTTATAAAAAAAATAAATGTTATTATTAGTGTCCATTTCAATCCTTTAGAATTAGTCATTATTGTACCTCATACTCTTATATTTAATTATATAATACTTTTGGGAGTCGTTCAACATAAAAAAACTTCACGTTTATTCGTGAAGTTTTTATTATTTACTTTTTCCTTTTTGTTCTGCAATATCTTTAGAATCCATACCTAAGAATTTTTTATATTGAATTATTCTATTTCTTGTTTCATCAAGTTTATTTAAATATTCATGTTCATTTTCCCAATAAGTTTTAATAAGTTCTTCATAGTATGCATACTGTTCTTGAATTGTAATATAGTTATTTTCCAGAAAAGCAAAGAATATTTCTGTATTAAATTCTTTATCTAGAAATTTTTTAAATTGGATTATTTCGTACCACATTTCGGAAAGAAAATTATCTTGTATTTGATATTTAAGTTCTAATTCCGTTTGGCCTTCTAAAGTTAAATTATCTAATTTAGCCAAGTCTATAACTAAAGATCTTATCGCTTCCCTATCCATAATTACCTCCTATTTACATTATATCATATTTCTGATTGAAAGCCTTTTTGTTGTGTTATAATTATATATGAGGTGGATTATGAAGTTAAATGTTGTTATACCTTGTCATAATGAAGAAGGAAATATTAAAATCTTACATCAAAAATTAACTAAAAATTTAAATGATATTGATTATGTTCTTATATTTGTAAATGATGGATCAAAAGATAAAACTTTTGATAAATTACAGGAAATCTATGAAGAAGATAAGAAACATGTTAAAGTGATTAATTTTAGTCGCAATTTTGGCAAAGATGCTGCTATGTATGCAGGACTATCTCATACTAAAGCTAAATATACAGCTATTATCGATGGAGATTGTCAGCAAAATCCCAAGTATTTATTAGAAATGATGAAATATTTAGAAGAAAATGATGATGTTGACCAAGTAGCAATGGTTAACAAAACTCGCAACAAAGAAGGATTTATTACTAAAGTATTAAAAGGATGTTTTTATTCTTTTATAAATATGATAAGTGATACTAAATTTGTAAAAGGTGCTTCTGATTTTAGAATGTTTAAAGAGCATGTCACTAAAGCTATCATTTCTTTAAACGAGAATAATCGTTTTTCCAAAGGTATCTTTTCTTGGATAGGATTTAATACTCATTACTTAGAATATGAAGTTGAAGATCGTAATAGTGGTAAAACTAATTTCAACATTACTAATCAGTTTAAATATGCTTTTAATGGCATTATTAATTTCAGTGTCAAACCTTTAAGATTAGCTACCTATATAGGATTTATATCTTCAGTTGGTTCTTTCATCTACTTAATAATTACTTTAATTCAAACATTAATTACGGGTATTGAAGTACCAGGATATGCATCTTTAATATGTGTAATATTATTTTTAGGTGGTATGCAATTAATTGCTATCGGTATTTTAGGTGAATATGTTTCAAAAGCTTATTTGGAAACTAAAAAAAGACCAGTCTATATTACTAAAAATAAACTGGGCTTTAATGACGATGATATTTTGTAATTAACTAAACTCTTTACTTAAATTTTTATGTTTAGTATGTAAAAGTTCACAGCTTTTTGAGCTTAGAGGATTTTTTAAATAAGTCTTATAAGCTTTTTTTATGGCTGGATTATCATAAGGATATTTGATTAATGAATCATTATCTGTTTTCATTAATCCCTTACTTCTGCGATTTAGAATATTCTTTTGATTAACAATCGGCATTGGTATTTGACCCCCGCCACCAATACAACCATGATTACAATTCATTACTTCAATAAAAGTAAATTCATCTTTAATCGGAAGTAATTTCTCTAGATTTTCCATTTTATAAACCACTGCAGTTTTATAAATTCTTTTATTTATTTTAACATTATATTCTTTATAATAATCATGATCTTTAATGTAAATCATATTAGCAGTTAAATTATGTCCAGTTTCCATATAATAAAAACATCTTAAGGCTGACAACATGACTCCCCCAGTTGTTCCATATATTGTTCCGGATGAAGAACCAATCAAATCATCATATTTTTCATCAGGTAGTTTTTTGAAATTAATATTATTCTCTTTGATAGCTAAAGCTAGTTCACTGGTTGTAATAACATAGTCACAATCATTTTCTGCTATTTCATATTTCTTAGCTGTACATGGCGTAAGAGCAACAATTATTAAATTCTTTTCTTTAATTTTCTTTTCCTTACTAAAGAATTTTCTGATATAAGCTGCTTGCATACCAATTGGTGACTTGCAGGTCGAAATGTTTTTCAAAATTTCCGGATGATATATCGAAGCATATTTTACCCAGGAAGAACAACAACTGGTAAACATCGGTAAGACATCTTCATTTTTAACTCTCTGCCCTAATTCTGCTGCTTCTTCCATTGAGGTTAAATCAGCTCCAAAAGTTGTATCAAAAACGTAATCAAACCCTAATCTTTTTAATACTGCTACCATTTTTCCTTCTAAAAATTCGCCAGCTTTATAACCAAATGCATCACCTAGGCTTACTCTAATTGCTGGGCTGGTCATTACTACAACTACTTTACTCGAGTCATTAATTAATTCTAAAACCTTGTTGTAGTCATATTTAGGAACTAAAGCTCCAGTAGGACAAGTCAAAACACATTGCCCACAATTAATACAAATAGGTTTTCGCGGATTTTTATATCTGATATTAGCAATATTTATACAAGTATTTGCACATGCTCCACATTTAATACATTTTTCTTCTATTCTCATTATTGCCGGATTATCTGGATCTACAAATACTCTATTATATACTGGTTCTTCTTTTTTAGATTTTATTTCTTTAAATTCAAATAAACTTGACTTACATAATGGACAGTAATAACCATCTCTTATTTCTCCCTCATGTATAAAACCACATTTTTGACATTTGTATTTCACTGCCATCACCTACTATATATAATAATAACAAAAGCCCATAAAAAAAACAATCAGCTAATCTGATTGATTGATAATATTTTAAACATTTTTAGCAATTTCATTGTAACTGTCTATTTCATTAAAAGTGAAAATTTTAATATCTTTAAATAATTCGAATTTTTTATTACCAACTAGATATAAAGATATTTTATTTTCATCAAAATCTCCAATTTTTTTTGGCAACTTCTTATTATATTTGGTTAATTTGGTTAATTCAGATTGTTCCAATTTTTGATAATCAATCACCACTAATGGTTTGTTAGAATTTACAGATAAATTATATAACGCCTTTATATTTAAAGCATTTTGAATTGTATTATTTTCTGAAATAAAAGCGATTAATTTAGTTTCTTTACTTTTATATAGATTTATTATCTCACTATCATTACTCATCGTAAAAACACTAAAATCAATATTCATTAAATCAGCAAATTCTTTTTTTGTTATATTATTATCTTTTATAAACTCAGCTTCTGCAACTAATTGTTCTGAAGCATAAAAAATCTTTTCTTCACCAGCTATAGTCAAAATAAGTTCATTATCAGTAATTTGAGAAATATATAGTTTATTCCCTTTAGCATCACATTTTAATTTAATAACATTAATACTACGGTTATATCTAAAATCTGTACAAGATTGATACTCATTTATTTTTTCATTATTTTCCTTAATATAATAAGAAAATTTATTATCTTTAAAACTCAAAACAGTCATCCTGCTATCATCAAGAGCATACCAATCATGAAATACTGTTGAACTCTCAAGTTCATCACTAAAATCATATATTAATAATCCAAAAAGAAATAACGCTACTAAGATACCTATCATAATAATGTTTTGTTTCATTTTGTATACACCACACTATCTAAGAAGAAAATATATAAGGATAATTAAACCTAAAATTATACGATAATATCCAAATACTTTAAAATCTTTTCTTTTAATATATTTTAATAAGAAATTTATTGCCAATATTGAGACGATAAAAGCTGTTATCATGCCAGTTAATAAAATAATTACTTCAGAACCGGTAAAAGCAAAACCAAACTTAATTAACTTTAAAAATGAAGCTCCGAACATAACAGGAATAGCTAAGTAAAAAGTATAACTGGTTGCAACGCTTCGGTCAAGCCCTAAAATAAGACCTCCTAGAATTGTTGCTCCACTTCTACTTGTACCTGGAATAAGGGCAAGTAACTGAAAAACTCCAATAAGAAGGGCTGTTTTATAAGTGATATTTTTTATGTTATCTATTTTTTTTATTTTATCTTTATTTAAATTTTCTATAACTATAAATAAAATGCCATACACTATTAAAGCAATAGCAACTGTCCAATAATTATAAAATAAAGCATCTATTTTATCATCAAGTAGAATCCCTATAATACCAGCTGGTATACAGGCCACTAAAATTTTAAACCATAAATTAAATGTCTTCTTGGTATCTTCTTTTGTTTTACCAAATCCCCAAGGAAATAGATTTTTAAAAAACAATACAACTACGGCTAAAATTGCCCCTAATTGAATTACTACTAAAAACATTTCCCAGAAATCATTACTAACATTTAACTTTAAAAATTCTTCAGCTAAAATCATATGACCGGTACTACTAATAGGTAACCATTCCGAAATACCTTCAATAATACCTAAAATAATTGTCTTAAAAACATCGGGTAACATTAAATCACTCCTTTAACATTATAACATTATTAAATAATATTAACAAAAAAAAATAAAATGAAAACGTAAAGTTTAAGTTGCTTTATTTTTATTTTTTTGAATTTTATATACTATCTTAAGCATTAACTTAGTTGGTATTAACCTAGTGAAAAATATAGCTATTTTCATTTTAAAAGAAGGAATAATAATCAGTTTATTTTTAAACATTTGTTTAACAGCGTACTTAGCTACATAAACAGATGATAAACTCTTGGTATTAAAATGTCCTCCTGCTACATTATTAAAATTGGTATTAACCGGTCCCGGACATAAAACACTTATTTTAACATTACTTTTTTGTCTTCTTAATTCTTCATAAACTCCCATAGTTAATTTTAAAACATAATTCTTAGTAGCATAATAAGTATTAAGATAAGGCCCTGCCATAAATCCAGCAGCAGAAGCTACATTTAAAATATAACCTGAATCTTTTTTTATAAAATCTTTTAAAAATAATTTAGTTAAAATATGAACTGCTTTAATATTAACATTAATCATTTTTAACTCATTTTCTAATTCCGTTTCATGAAAATAGCCAAATAATCCAAATCCGGCATTATTAACTAATATATTAACATTTTCTTTCTTTACTTTCTCATATAGATTTAATATTTCTTGTTCATTTGATAAATCACATTCAATAATGTTAGCCTTAAGACAATTATTCTTAACTTCATTTAGTTTATCTAGATCGCGACCTACTAATATTAATTCATAATCTAAATCGTTCAGATATAAAGCTATTTCTTTACCTATTCCACTACTTGCTCCAGTTATTAAAGCCTTCATAATTTTCCTCCTTGACTCTTTTTCAAAATATGGGTAACAGTTAATAAGATGCTAATTGATAATAACACACCACAGATTACATCAGAAGCATAATGTACTCCTAGATATATCCTACTTAAACATATATTTGTTATTAATATAACCAAAAAGATATTACAAAGCCATTTTAAAAATTTAGGCATCTTACTTCTCATAATTAAATAAATAATAAAACCATAAAAAGTTGTACCATTCATAGCATGACCACTTGGAAAAGAATAACCAGTTTCAATTATCAAATTAATATCTAAAGGTCTATTTCTAGCAAAACTAAATTTTAAAATTAAATTAACTAAAGCAGAAATACTAATAACACCTACCAAACACAAAGCTGCTCTTCTTTTTAAAAATAAAGTTAATAAAGATAAAGTACATAAAAAAATTATCGTCTTAGTATTGGCAAACATCGTAACAATCTTGAAATAACCTGTTAAAAAATGTGATTTATAAGAAATCAAAAAATTATATACCTCATTATCAAAAGAACTTATATTGCCACTGAATAATAAAACAGTTACTAATATACATAAACCTAAACAGATACTTAATAGAATCCAAAATCTTTTGTTTTTCATAATATCATTATATTAAAAATAATTTTATAATACTAGTTTATTGTAAATAAAAAAAACTGAAAGCTCAGTTTATTTCAATTTAAAAAAATGTTTTAATTTGCCCATCCTAAAAATAATCTTATCAGAATTATTTATAGCAATACCTTTAAATATAGCTTTACCACCCACGGTAAATGCAGAAATAAAGGCAGCAATAAGAATTGAAGTAATGGTTATTGAAAGCGCAGTACTTTCAGCTAAACTACTGGCTAAAACCGCACCCAAGCCACCACTAACAATTCCACAAATATCACCAATTACATCATTACAGAAAGATGATATTTTAACATTATTTCTAATTAAATTTACTGTTTCTTTAGCGCCTTTTATCTTTCTAGATGCCATAGCATGAAAGGTTGATTCCTTACTTGTTAAAGAACTAGCCCCGACCATATCAAATATAATACCCATAGCAATAACCAATATCAGTATAATAAGTATTACTAGTTGATTGGTATTATATGCTATTAAGTTTGTTATAGTACTAAACAATATTGATAAGAAAAAAGTCAATAAAAAAACTTTATATATCCAGTTATTTTTCATTAACCAAATAACCCTCCTTATAAAGTATTTTCATGGAAATTCATCATGGTATTATTATAAAGTAATTTTACGGCTTTGGTCGAGTTGAATTTCTCTTGTTTTCATCCTTTGGTTGCCCTTAGGCGATTTCTCTTTAAGAAAACAAGCTAACAGTTACCTGACTAGCTACTCGATTGCCACATTAGTCCGTACTTCAAACTATATAATAAGTACACGCTAGAGATTTTCTCTTACACAAACTAACCCGCCCTTATTCGCTTTTGCAATTATAATTTCATAATTTTTAATCATTATCTAAAGATAATCGAATTAATCCCGAATAATCACTCACGACATGAACTTAAATTATTTGACGCAGTCAAAGGGCTTTGACTGTATGCCATTACAGCTTTCCCTAAAACTTTAAATTATATATTCGCCCTATCTTGGGCAGACAATGCAAATACATAAAGTGTCCGGTTGTTTCAACTATGGATTTTTAGGCCCATCTTCAAACAGGGTTTGTGACTAGCATAATGCACCACGACACGTTTACATTATAGCAAATTTTTATGACTTTGTCCAGTTTTACCTTATTTTGCTCAATATATTATATGCCAAAAAGCCGAATTATTGCTTAAAATATGACCGAAATTTGCTTGAAAGCTATCCTATCATATGCTATAATCAGTTTGTTCACAAATATAGGGGCGTAATTAAATGGTATAATGAAGGTCTCCAAATTATATCACAAGGTAAAATAAAAGATATACTATTTATATAAATAGTATAAGAGTTTAAATCCTTTTAAATGAAGAGAT
>CAYQDO010000035.1:0-8356 GCA_964416365.1 uncultured Muribaculaceae bacterium
AAAGATCCAGATTATCGAAGAAAACTAGCTTCATAAAAATATAGTGTTTTTTTTAGCTATTTGGTATACTAATATTAGGTGTAATATGAAAAATATTTTAGGATATCAATATGAAGAATTAGAAAAAGAATTAATTAATATAAATGAAAAAAAATATCGTACTAGACAAATCTATGAATGGTTATATGTTCATAAAGAATATGATTTTAATAAGATGAGTAACATTGGTAAAGAATCCATTAAAAATTTAGAAAAGACCTTTGACATTGATTTTATTAAAATAAAGGAAAAACAAACAAGTGAATTTACAAATAAATACTTGTTTGAACTTTTAGATGGCAATTTAATTGAAGCTGTTTTGATGAAACATGATTATGGAAATAGCTTATGTGTGTCTTCCCAAGTTGGTTGCAGCATGGGCTGTTCTTTTTGTGCCAGTGGACTTTTAAAAACTATTCGTAATTTAGAAGCTTATGAAATGGTAGAGCAAGTACTATTAGCCCAAAAAGATTTAGATAAAAGAATAGATAGCGTTGTCATAATGGGAATTGGGGAACCCTTTAATAATTATGACAATGTTTTGAAATTCATCAAAATTATTAATCATTCATATGGACTTGCCATTGGGGCAAGGCATATTACGGTGTCTACTTGTGGAATAATTCCTAAGATAAAAGAGTTTGCTAATGAGAATATTCAGGTTAATTTAGCTATAAGCTTACATGCTCCTAATGATGAGTTAAGATCATCAATTATGAAGATAAATGAAGTTTACAAAATAAGCGACTTAATTAACACAATTAAGGAATATATTACAAAAACTAATAGACGAGTGACTATAGAATATGTTATGCTAAATAATGTAAATGATGGTATTAAAGAGGCTGAAGAGTTAGCAAAGTTACTTCAAGGAATGAATGTATATGTAAATTTAATTCCTTATAATGAAAATGATTCCATCAGTTATAAGAAAAGCAGTCCGGAAAGGATAAAAGCCTTTTATGAATATATAAAAAAAACCGGTATCGATGTTACGGTTCGAAAAGAATTCGGTGGAAATATTGATGCAGCTTGTGGTCAGCTTCGGGCAAAAGAGGTGGAAAAATGAAATCATTTTATATAACTGATCCAGGAAGAGTAAGAACTCATAATGAAGATTCAGTAACAATTTTAAAAAACAAATCTGATGAACACCTAATGATTGTAGCAGATGGAATGGGTGGACATCGTGCTGGTGAAGTTGCATCATCCATGGTCGTTACACAAATAGGGGGAAGATTTTCAGAACTAAGTACTATTGGTTCAAAATTAGATGCGGTAAGTTGGCTAAATGAAAATATTAATGAAGTTAATCGTAATATTATAAAATATGCTGAAGATCATACTGATTCAACAGGTCTGGGAACTACGGTTGTTATGGCATTACTTACTAAGGATTTCTTGATTTTTGCTAACATAGGAGATTCATGTGGTTTTGTACTAAAAGGTGAAAAATTACATAAAGTTACCAAAGATCATACTTTAGTAAATTTACTGGTTGATTCTGGCGAATTATCGATAGAGGAAGCAGAAGCTCATCCTAAGAAAAATGTCCTAATGAGAGCTTTGGGATCAGCTGATAAACAAGAGTTAGATATATTTGATGTTGATACGAATGTTGATGCTATCCTTTTATGCAGTGATGGTTTAACCCATATGTTAACTAAGGAACAAGTCGAAAGAGTATTAATAGAAGAAGGAATCAGTGTTGAACAAAAGCTAATTAAATTAATTAAAAAATGTAATGCTAGAGGCGGATCTGATAATATTTCTATAGCTTATCTAATTAAAGAGGGCGGTGAGTTAGATTGATTACAAAGGGGCAAAAAATAAATGACCGCTACCAAATAATGAAAACAATTGGTGAAGGCGGCATGGCTAATGTATATTTGGCTTATGATGTGATATTGGAAAGAAATGTTGCCGTAAAAGTTTTAAGAGGCGATTTATCAACTGATGAGAAATTTGTAAGACGTTTTCAAAGAGAAGCACTTTCTGCTTCATCTTTATCTCATCCCAACATTGTTGAAGTCTATGATGTAGGTGAAGACAATGGTCTTTACTATATTGTTATGGAATACATTGAAGGAAAACATTTAAAACAATTAATACGAAGAAGAGGTTCTTTAACTATTAAAGAAGTTATAGATATTATGCTGCAGATTACCGACGGTATGGCAGCTGCCCATGACTCATATATTATTCACCGTGATATTAAACCCCAAAATATTATGATTTTGGAAAATGGTATGGTTAAAATTACCGATTTTGGTATTGCCATGGCTTTAAATGGTACCCAACTTACCCAAACTAATTCAGTAATGGGATCTGTGCATTATTTACCACCAGAACAAGCTTCTGGAAAAGGTTCAACTATCCAAAGCGATATTTATTCGATGGGTATTTTAATGTATGAATTATTAACCGGCAAACTTCCTTATAAAGGAGATAATGCTGTTGAAATAGCTTTGAAACATTTAAAAGAACCACTTCCGAGTATTCGAAAAGAACTACCTAATTTACCTCAATCTATTGAAAACATCATTTTAAAGGCGGCAGGTAAAAATCCTAAAAATCGTTATCCTGACGCAAGAGAAATGCATGATGATATAAAGACCTGTTTAGATGAAAGTCGTCAAAATGAAGTTCCTTATGTTTATCAATATTCAGAAAGTGATGAAACTTCTAAGAAAGAACGTCTCGTTATGGAAGAAGTTGTTGATGTTAAAGCTAAAGAAAAAAATATTGAGGAAACTGAAAAGGGTGAGATTATCGCTAAACAAATTACTGAAAAAGATTTAAAGAAAAAAGAAAATAAAACATTATTAATTCTAGGCGCAATATTTACTGGTTTAATAATTATAACAACTTCAGTTATTTTGCTCCTACCTAAACTAACCGAAGCTAAAGACGTAGCAGTTCCTGATGTTGGGGGACTTACAGTTTCTGAAGCAGAAGAATTGCTACGTAAAAATGGTCTTAAAGTAGCAGCCGAAATCAAAACTTCGACAAGTGATACTATTGAAGAGGGTAAAATAGTTAAATCTAATCCCGCAAGTGGTCGAGTAGTTAAAGAAGGAAGAGAAATAGTTCTTTATCAAAGTACTGGTGAAGGAACGTACGAACTAGAAGATTTTACCGGACGAAACTATATAGAAATTCGGACAATTTTAGAAAGAGTAAATAATTTATTTGTGGTTATTGTTGAAGAAGAAGTCGAAGATACATCCCAATATACCGAAGGTCAAATCATAAGACAAGATCCAGCACCTGGGACAGAAGTTGTTCCGGGAGATACTGTAACTTTATATATTCCAGATATGACGGGAGTTTATCCAGATTTTAGAGAAGAAGAATATTCTTTAGCTGATTTAGAAGCATTTGCTAATAAGTATAATTTAAATCTAAAAATTGAATATGTTCAAACTGATTTATATGAAGTAGGTACTATCATGGACCAAACACCAAAAGCTGGTACAGAAATTGTCAATGGTATGACTTTAAAAATAATAATTGCTGAAGAAAAAGATGAAAGTATAGTTGATTAGTTTTCAGGAGGATAAATGGAAGGCACAATAGTCAAACAAATAAGCAATTTATATACTGTTGAAGCTAATAATAAATTATATGAATGCCGAGCTAGGGGTAAGTTTTATCATGATAAACTTACTCCTTTAGTTGGTGATAAGGTAATTATTGATTCAAAAAATAATTATATTTTGGAAATAAAACCTAGAAAAAACTATCTAGATAGACCAAGTATTGCTAATGTAGATACTTGTTTAATTATTACGAGTGTTAAAAAACCTAACTTGGATTTAAACTTACTTGATAAGTTATTATGTATAATTATTCATAGTAAAATAAAACCTATTATCTGTTTTACCAAAATAGATTTGTTAAATCATAATGAAAAGAAAGTAATAAAAAAAGCATTAAAATATTATCAAAAAATTGGTATTAAAACATTTACCAATAAAGAGTTACGTAAAATAACTAGGACGATAGCTAATGAAACTATCGTATTAACCGGTCAGACCGGATCAGGAAAAAGTACTTTATTAAATCGTTTAAATAAAGAATTAAATTTAGCTACTAATCCCATAAGTGACGCTTTAGGTAGAGGTATTCATACGACAAGACACGTTGAACTTTTCAAATATGAAACATCACTAATTGCTGATACTCCCGGATTTAGTGCTATTGAAATAGATTCTTTAACGAAAGAGGAAATAAGAGCCACATTTCCTGAATTTATGGTAAAGTGTGAATATGATGATTGTATGCATATTAAGGAACCAAACTGCACGGTTCGTAAATTAACAGAAGAAAAAAAGATTTTGGGAAGTCGTTATCAAAATTATTTAAAGTTTGTGAGGTAATAAAATGAAAGTAGCTGTTTCTTTTATTAAAAGTAAATATAAGGAAAAAGAAACCATTCGCTTAATTGATCAAACGGATGCAGATTATGTTCATGTTGATATTATGGATGGTAAATTTGTCACGGAAAAAAATTATACTACCGGCCAAATTAATGATTACGTAAAAGGTATATCTAAAAAATTAGATGTGCATTTAATGTGTGAAAATCCTTGCAAATATATAAAAGATTATGTACTACTTAATACCGAGTATTTAACTTTTCATCTTGAGGCAGTGGATAATCCAGAAGAAATCATAAAGGAAATTCATTCTTACGGAATTAAATGTGGTATAAGTATTAAACCAAATACTCCAACTACCAAATTGGAACCATATTTAGAAAAAATAGAACAGGTTTTAATAATGAGTGTTGAGCCAGGCGAGGGTGGTCAAGAATTCATGCCGGAAACGACTCAAAAGATTAATGGTTTAAAAGCATTAGGCTTAACTAATTTTATTATCAACGTTGATGGTGGAATAAATGATAAAACTATAGAAAATGTTAGAAATGCTGATATGGTTGTAAGCGGGTCATATGTTTGTTTGAGTGATAATTATCAACAGCAAATTAATAAATTAAGATAAAAAAAAGTAAGTTAAACTTACAATTTTTTTATGTTTACGCAGTCATTAATATAAATAATATCACGATTATTGGTAATTAGATAATTATCGGTTTTACCAATTATTTTAGTGACAAATGAACGGTTTTCAGTTTGTATTAAAGCATCTACAGGGAAAGTATCGAAGCTACTTTCTCTGTTTTCCTTATCTCCACTATAAAAAGTTTTTTGAGATATTTCAATATTCTCATCTATTTTATTTTTAAATATTTCTGGTAAACTCATATATTCCCTCCGTTTATTGTATTATATGCATAAAACGCCTAAACGAGCTACAATAATAATATGAAAAATAAAATAATTTTTCTATTAATAGTATTTATGATATTTAGCCTAATTAATAATTATAGTGCTTTTTTTATTATGGATTCTTATCAAAATTATTTTATTAAAGAACTTATTTGGTATATATTAGGGTTTTTTATAATTTATTTAATGGCAAAGGTAAATATAGAAATTCTATTTAAATATAGTTTTTATTTTTATATTTTAGGTAACCTTCTTTTGTTATTAACTTTATTTATTGGAACTAATGTTAATGGCAGTACTTCTTGGATTGATTTGGGACCATTTAATTATCAAGCAAGCGAATTTATGAAGATCTTTATTTTAATGTTTTTATATTATTTTAGTACAATTAATAAAAAACTATCTGACTGGAAATATATTGTATATAGTTTCGGAATTATTTTAATCCCAAGTATTTTAACTTTTTTAGAGCCAGATACGGGAGCAGTTCTGATATATTTTATTATTTATTTGGCATTCTTAATTGATCGAAAATTAAATAAATGGTGGTATATTTTAAGTGTTTTATTTATTCTTATAATAGGCAGTAGTTTCTTTATTCTTTACTTTAATTGTCAAGATTTATTTATCAAAATTTTTGGTACATCTTTTTTTTATCGGATGGACCGTATTACTTCTTTTATAAATGGGGAAGGTTATCAAATAAATAAGGCTCTAATTTCCATAGGATCATCCGGACTTTTTGGTAAAGGTCTTAAGCATATGCCGGAATATTTCCCGGAAGCTCCAACGGATTTTGCTTTTGCTTTACTTATTAAAAATATTGGATTTGTTGGTATTCTAATTTTTGTACTTAGTTATGCTGCTTTAATTTATTTTTTAATTAAGATGATTAATAAACAAAATAAAACTTTCTTATTTCCTGTTATTATTCTTTTAATTTTTCAGTCAAGTGTCAATATTTTCATGAATATTGGGTTGTTTCCAATTATCGGAATTACTTTACCTTTTATAAGTTATGGAGGAAGTAATTTACTTTCTTATATGCTAATTATTGGTCTGGTTTTAAACATAAAAAAAGTATCAATAGATACTTATTAACGATAATATGGATTGTTGTATCCTCCATAATAGTTATACCCATAAGTAGGACCTTGTGGATAATAATATACTGGTGGAGGTGTTACATACACTGGTCTAGGTCTTGCTACACTTGCAATAGCAGCTCCGCCTATACCTCCTAGCAGAAATGGTGCCAAAAATGGAGCAAAAAAGAATCTATCGTCCCCAGCTGGATTATAATACATAATAATACCCCTTTCACTTTATTATATGGAAAAGAGTATAGGAGTGTTATTTATTATATAGACGATAAAAATTTATGGATGGATGATTAAATAGTCTAAATGGATATTTACTGGTACCTAAGCCTCCGGAAATAAAGAGTGGCGTATCATCGATATAGTATTTTTCATCATAATAATGTTCGGCACCTTTGACTTTGACAATGCTTCCAATAAATGGTAGTCTAACTTGACCATTATGAGAATGACCAGCTAATATTATATCGAAATCAAAATCTTTTAAGCTTAAAACGGTGTCTGGTTCATGAGTAAGCATTATTGTATAATACTCTTCTGAATAATTTTTCAAAGCTTTAGAAATATCTTCTTTACCTTTTGAATTATCATCTAAACCGATAACCATAATCGGTATATTATCGTTGTAATAAAATAATTCTGACTCATTTTGTAAAAGTTTGATATTAATGTTTTTTAAAACCTCGTCATAAGAATTAATAAAATCATGATTACCTCTAACCATAAAGGAGCTGATAACAGGGTCTAAAGAATTGAGTAGGGAAATTATTTCAACCAATTCAGTTTTAGACACTTTAGAATTCTTATCAATTAAATCTCCCGTAAAAAATATAATCTCCGGTTTTAATAAATTAATCTCTTCTACAATTTTTTTAAGTTCCGGAATTTTAATAGTGCTTCCGTAGTGGAGATCAGAAAAATGGACTATTTTTAAACCATGAAAAGTATCTGGGAGTTTATCATTTACAATAGAATATTCTTTTACTGTTAAACCTTTGGTACCGATAAAATGACTATATAGTACTATGCTAATTATTAATACTAAAAACCCGATAAATATTTTTCTTAAAATAGATATTTTTTGAGTATTTTCTTTTGCCATATTTCCTCCTTAAAAAATGAAATAACAGATGAGTACAACTAGATTATGAATAGCATGAATTAAAATACTATCAAAAATATTCTGCGAACGGTAATAAACTAATCCTAAAGTTATGCCTATAGCAAAATAAGGTAAAATATAAAAAATACTTAAAATACTTTCTAGTGAGCCAATGACATGGAAGAAAGCAAATATGAAACTAGATGTTATTAAGTATAAATATTTATTCTTTATTTCATTAAAACTTAATCGAAAAACTATTTCTTCTAAAAAAGGAATAATTAGAATATTTATGAAAGTTGATGCTATTAAATAATTATTATACATTTCTCTTACTAGTTTCTCATTAACGGTTAATTTATTGTTTATAAATGTTAATACTATATAATTACAAAGCATCATAATTAGAAATCCTATAATCCAAGTTAGGATATTTTTTTTAATATTTTTTCGCCAATTTTTTTTATACTTTTTAAACATTTTCTTTATTTCTTGGTAGTTTAAAAAACAAATTACTAATCCAGTAATTAAATATATAAATATTATTCCTAAGTTACTAAATATCTTATCTGATTTAATAAGATTTTCGAAGAACAAAGGCAATATAGTCATTAAGCATATATAAGCAATTATATTTTTTAATACTTTATTCATATTTATCACAATATCATTTTAACATAAAAAAGTTATTTTTACTTTAAAAAAAAGATAAACTTATGTTATACTATACATAGAATTATAGGAGGTTAAATGAGAAAAGTACTAATCATAATGTTAGCATCTGTTTTCAGTATATTAGAAGTTCAAGCTGAATGCAGTTA
>CAYQDO010000036.1:0-8030 GCA_964416365.1 uncultured Muribaculaceae bacterium
TTAATTGTGTCAAAATCTAAAAAAAATAACACTTGACAAAACTTAGATAGTCATATAACAAATCATTTTTAAATTATATTAGAATTTTCTAGTATAGAAAAAGTAGCATATAAAGTGCTAAGATATTATTATAGAAAGTAGGATAGAAGTGAAGAAGTTAATATTTTTATTTTCAGTGTTATTAGGCGGTTTTGGTTTTACTTTAAAAGTTAGTGCATATGAAGGTTTTGTACTCCCGGAAAGTATAATCAGAATTACTAACACAAATTCCTATCAGATTGAATACACCGGTGATTTAACTGGCTTAGAATTTAGTTCTCATTATCAATATGGAGGAAATTCATATGGATCTGACATAAATGATAAAATAATTGATATTACTCCAACGGGAGAAATAACAGCTGTGAATTCTGGTATTGCGATAGTTGATGTTAATTGTGTTGATCGTGATGATAGTGCATGTAATGCCTATATCGGTGGAGGTATTAGTTTTACAGTGTTTGTAGATATAGATAGTACATATACTGATAAAATTACTGCTATCATTAATGAAATTAATGCTAAAATTGATTTGGTTGAAGAAAAAATGAATACTTTAGATAAATCAGCAGTTAGACTTCCTGTAGTTCCAGAATTTATGGATCTTAGTATAGATATGACATCAAATGATATAGCAGGAAAAATTATTGGGACATATAGAGGGTATGGTAATGACTTTATAAGTTACTGTTTACCAAGTTATGAAATTGACGATCCTAATGTTAGAATTGAAGTTAGACCTCAAAATAATAAACTGCTTTTAATAGGAATGTATGGTTATGGTCAAATTCAAGTATCTTTAGATGATACCAATGCTAATTTGCGATCTATATCTGTTAATGTTCCAAAGGTTAAAGTGCAAGTTGATGTCGAATATGCTACTGGCAATGCAAGTGATAAAGAAACTGTCCTAAACTTTGCTAAAGATTTTCCAATTATTCACAAAAATTATATTAATTTAACTGGAGAAGAGACATCACTTGATGAAGTTCTTAATCAGCAATTTGAAGGTTCAACGGTAGAACAAACTTTAAAAGATAATAATATCTTCTATTATTTTGATCCTCGAATGGGTGATGGTGGTATGCAACCTTTCGTAGCTGGTCAAATAGCATTAGGAAAAAATGATATTTATTATACAGCAAAAGAAATCAAAATTTGGAGTGTCTTAAGATTACCTAAAATGGATGAAGGCGATACAATAGAAGGTCTTCAAAAATATTTTGATAATCTATATGGCGATATGTATGATATTACCGTAGAAAACTCAGAAGAATATGTTGGATATTACACAGCTTTCTTTAAAGAAAAAGAACAATTATCATTCTTTGATAAGATTATTAATTTCTTTATTCCAACTGTTTATGCCGATGAAATTGATTATGATTTTGCCTTTAGTTTTGCTTTAGAAGAAGCTGAAGAAACAAATAATCCAAAAACCGGCGACAGTATATTAAATTATATAAGTCTCGGAGCCCTTTCAACTATTGGATTAGTTGGTTGTGGCATATATTTAAGTAAACATAAGAAAATGAACTAGTAATCTAGTTCTTTTTTTTGATATAATTATTCATGATAAGGAGGTTTTATGAAACCAGTTATCGGTATTGTCAGTAGTTTAAATAAATCCTATAATATTACTGTTAATGATGCATGCGTGTTAGCCATTGAAAAATCAGGTGGAGAACCAATTGTTTTAGTGACCAAAAAAGATGATGTCATCGGGGATAATATATTAAATATATGTGATGGTTTTTTATTTCAAGGTGGATATAAAATGGAAGATTATCAATTAAAAATTTTAGAGTATGCTAATAAAAATAAGAAACCAATTTTAGGCATTTGTTTAGGCCATCAATTAATTGCTACTTATTTTGAGGGGTTTGGATGTATAAGTCGTATATCGGATATAGACTGCGAAAGAGATATTAACCATAATCCTAGTGAATCTATCGAAGATAAGAGTTTTTTAGCTCATAAAATTTATATTGATAAAAATAGTTATATGTATAATATGTTTGGTCCTGAAATAAATGTTAATAGTCGTCATATTAAAGCTGTAACCAAAGTAAATAAACCGTTTATTATTTCTGCTAAAGCTGAAGATGGTATTATTGAGGCAATTGAATATATTGATCAGGATAATTATATTGTAGGTATGCAGTTTCATCCGGAAGATATTGCAGAATTAAAACCAGTATTTGATAATTTTATAGAAAGAATAAAACAAAATAAGAAATCAAAATGATTTCTTTTTATTTTGAATATAATTTTTATTTAGATTTAAACTAATAGTGGTGATTTAATGGATAAGCTATCTATATATCAAAAGAAGAGAGATTTCAATAAAACTAAAGAGCCTAAAGGAAAAATAGGAAAAACTCGTAAGAAACTAAAATTTGTAGTCCAACATCATATTGCTACTAAAGATCATTATGATCTCCGGTTAGAATGGGAAGGAGTATTAAAAAGCTGGGCTGTACCTAAAGGTCCATCTTATAATCCTCAGGATAAAAGATTAGCTATCGAAGTAGAAGATCATCCTTTAAGTTATCGTAATTTTGAAGGAGTAATTCCTGAGGGAGAGTATGGGGCAGGTCCCGTGATGATTTGGGATGAAGGAACGTGGGAGCCAATAACTGATATTAAAGTGGGATTTAAAAAAGGTATGCTTAAATTTATATTAAATGGTAAAAAATTAATAGGTAACTGGGCTTTAGTACATATGAAAGAAAATCAGTGGCTTTTAATCAAAGAAAAAGATAAATATAGTAATGATATTGTTGATTTAACTAAATATGATAAAAGTATTCGAACTGGGCGCTCTATGAAAGAGATTGAAAAAGATGAATAGGAATGAAATCATTATAGAATCAGTCAAAATAAGTAATCCTGGTAAATTAATTTTTCATAACCCAGATATAACTAAAAAAGAAATAGTTTTATATTATCAAAAAGTAGCTTCCAGAATGATGCCATTTATTAAAAACCGCATCTTAAGTTCAGTACGATGTCCTAGTGGCATAGAGGGCGAATGTTTTTACAAGAAACATTTAGAAACAGATGATAAAGGTATTAAAATGATTAAACTAGAAAATGAAAGCGGAAAAAAAGAAGATTATTATTATATTACGGAATTATCTGGGTTAATATCTGAAGCACAAATGAATACTATTGAATTTCATGTATGGGGTAGTAGAGTACCTAAGATAGATAAACCAGATATGATGGTTTTTGATTTAGACCCGGATGAAAAATTAGATATTGCTAAATTAAGAGAAGGAGTTAAAGATTTAAAAAGTATTTTAGATGAGTTATCTTTAATATCTTTTTTAAAAACCAGTGGTGGTAAAGGGTATCATATTGTTATTCCTTTTAAGCCATCAGTATCTTGGAACAAATTCAGAGAGTTTGCTAAGAATATTGCTTTGTTAATGGAAGATAAGTGGCCAAGTAAGTATACCAGTAATATGCGTAAAACCAATCGTAAGAATAAAATATATATAGATTGGGTCAGAAATGCTAAGAGTGCTACAAGTATTGCTCCATATTCTTTAAGAATTAAAAAAAAGGCACCAGTATCAATGCCAATCAAATGGAGTGAGTTAGATAAAATAGCTCCCAGTGATATTACGATGAAAGAAGCTCTTAGAAGATTAAAAAATAAAAATCCATGGAAAGACTTTTTCAAAATAGAGCAATATTTAAAATAAGATATGGTTACATGAGAGAAAGAATAGTTCATCCTTTTGGTCCTGTTTTTGACGAAAATTCTAAAATTCTTTTTGTAGGGTCAATTGCTAGTGTTAAATCAAGGGAATATGGGTATCCATACGCCAGCCCTCATAATCGTTTCTGGAAAGTCCTCGAAATTATTTTCAATGAAAAAATTACTGATCATAAAGCATTTTTATTGAAACATCATATTGCTCTTTGGGACTCGATTAAATCCTGTGACATAGTCGCCTCTAGTGATGCCAGCATTAAAAACATTGAAGTTAATGAAATATGGGAAATTACCCCAAACAGTCGAATAAAAGTAGTATTTACTAACGGCAAAAAAGCCTATAAAATTTATCGAAAATATATTTATCCTAAAACTTTAATACCAGCGATTTTCTTACCATCTACTAGTCCGGCTAATGCTAGTAAAAAACTAAAAGATTTAGTAGAGGATTACCGGATTATTTTAAAATATTTGTAGTGTCAAGTAAAAGGATTTTTAAATGAGGTTATTAAATTCTCCTAAAGAATATGTTATATTTAAATAGGAGGACACCTATGAAAGTTATCTTTAAATTAATACTTATTTTGGTAATATTGTTCTTCTTCTATTTATATATTTTTAAAAGAGGAGGAGTACTTATCAAAACTGATCCTGAAAATATAGATATCATTGTTAATTCTCAAGAATCAGATAACGCTATAGTTAAAGAATTTGCTAAGGGAATGAAATCCAATGATTATCTGAAAACAATTAACAAGAAAACCGAAGTTATAAAACAAGGAAATAAAAAATATCAAAATGTTAAATATAATTTCGAAAAACTATTGAAGTATTCTGATATAGAACAGATAATTACGGACTTAAATAAATCAAAGATTGTTACAGCAGAAATAATAGGTAACAGTGTAGATAATAGAAATATCTATTCTATAGCCATTGGAAAAGGAAGTAAGCATATTTTATTTAATGGGAATATCCATGCTGCTGAAGTTGCTAATACCATGTATATAATTAAGTATATAGCTGATTTCGTTAATAAATATGAAGCTAAAGATGAAAATATAGTTAAACTATTAAATGATATTAAAATTATCGTTGTTCCTAGTAGTAATCCTGATGGTTACGAAGCTTGTTTATTTGGGGTAAATTCAATTAATAATAAAAAACTTTATATATTCGATAATAAAGAAAAAATAATATTTAAGACCTATAAAGGAAATGCTAACGGAGTAGACCTTAATCGTAATTTTCCATCTCAGCATGGTGGTCTATATTATAAAGATAATGAGTTATCAGAGGTAGTATCTTCAAAGCCATCGATTGGCTATTTTGACTACTATCCAGGAGAAAGTTTAGGAAGTGAACCAGAAACTAAAGCTTTAATGTATTGGTTTAATAAATATTTAGAAAATGCTTATGCTTTTATAGATTTACATAGTGCGGGAAGAGTTATTTATTCTGGTAAACCAAACCTATCTAAATCACTAAATAATGATAGTAATAAATTAGCTACAATGGTAAATAGAATTAATGAATATGAAGCTTATGGAAGTGAATTCGAAGATGTTGGTTATGGTAATGATGGCACAGCTACCGATTATGCCACGGAAATAGCTTCAGAATTTAAATTTAGTGAAAAAACCGGTCGTTTAACTGCAAATCAATATCAAAATCCTAAAGTAGAAAATGCCAGCTTTGGTGCAATCACTTTAGAATCTTTAGAAGAATATACTTTTGAGTTAAGTATTATTAAAATGGAATACTATGATAAGAATTTAGCCGAGGCATATACTTCTTTAATTGAAAGTTACAAATAAAAACTAGTTTTCATAACTAGTTTTTAAATGATATAAAGTAATATACATAAAAAATGAAGTAAGCTTCCAATATCAACCATAATATGGAAAATACTGTGAAAATATTTAACCTTCTTACCAAACATATAAAAGATTGCTCCGAGGGTATATGAAATACCACCAAAAACTAATAGGATAGTACCGGGTTTACCAATTGCTTCAACCAAATTTGATGACGCAAATATAATACACCATCCCATAACTAAATAGCAGATCATGGAAAATATTTTATATTTTTTTAAATCTATGGAATTTAAGATAATACCAATAGTAGTCATCGTCCATATTCCTATAAATAATGCCCAAGCTAGGGTAGGATTATAAATTCTTATTGAACATAATAGAATCGGAGTGTAAGTTCCAGCAATTAATATAAATATAGTACAGTGGTCTAATATTTGAAAAACTTTCTTAGCTGTTGCTGTTTTAGGACTTAATCCATGATAAATACTAGAAATAGTATATAAAATAATCATAGAAAGCCCAAAAACTAAAGAACCAGCTATAGCATAACCATTATGATTAGTAATTGCAAAAATCAAACATAATACTAAAGCAGTTATGCCAATAACACCTCCTATGATATGAGTAACCATATTCATAATTTCTTCGCCTTTAGTATAATTAGGTAGTTCACGATCTTTTAATTTTGTTCTTTTCATTTTTCTCCTTAATATTTTTTATGATTGGGGACTAATCTTTTCTTCATGACTGGTTCCATTATTGCAGTTTCTAATTCTTCTTTATTAAGTAATGTTAAACTGCCAAATATGGACGAACCACGTTCAAATCGATAAGAATAGTTTTTATTATTTTTAGTAATATTTATGATATTGTTAGTACGATTTATCAATTCAAAGTTTTCTTTAAGTGTGGCAACAATTGGTAAAATTTCTAATGAATTATAAATAGCATCGGGATCGTTTATTAATTCTCGGATATTTCTTTTGTTTATTCTAGCGACAGTGGGAATTTCATTTTTTCTTAAAGCTTTAATTTTATATGTTGTATCTTCGATTGCTAAATGAGCACCTAATTCTTTACATATTTCCACTTTATTACCAGATTTAAAGTATATTTCATCATATACAATGTTTTCTTTATTTAAGCGTTCTATAATTCTATTTCTAGTTTTTTCACTTTCTGGATAATTATTAGTTGTTAAAAGATGAGAAGAAACAATTATAATTTTACAGTTGTTTTCTCTTAGTTGTTGCATTACTTCCCTAATGTTTTCATCAAAAGGAACAAACTTATTATAAAAATATGAGATTATATTAAGAAGATTGCGCCAAAAAAAACTTTTCTCACGTTCTAGCCATTTGGCCTCATTTAATCCAGATGTACCTATTTTTGTAATAACACCATCATAGTCAAAAACAATGACTAACTGGGGATCATCATCCTGATTTGTTTTATTTATATTAAACATATTAAAACTCCTTTGCGACATGTAAAAATGATATCAAAAAATAAGCGACTAGTCAATTTATGTTTTTTTTGTTAAAATATAAACTATAAAGGGATGATTAGGCATGAAACAAATTCAATTATCTACCGATGAGAAAATGCTGTTTCAGGGAATCGCTGATTCAAAAAAATCAAATAAACAAATATTAAGATGTATCTTTGCAATACCAGTTTTAGTTTTATTTTGGTTTTTAGTTATTAATATTATTAAAACTGAGCTTTCTATGGAATCACTAATTTTGCTATTAGTACTAATTCTATTAAGTTCTTGCTTTATATATATCATATTAGATAGATATTTTATAAAATGTAAAAAATATGAGTATTATATTACTAATCAAAAACTATATATATTGTATTCAAATAAAGATGCTATTATTAGAAACCTTAAAGACATATCTCAAATTGGTATAGCTCAAGAAAAGGGACAATTTGGTAACTTAGCTTTGACTTTTGATAGTGAAAATTTATTTGAGCGTATTAAGCATACTGTAGGTCTCCATGGTGTAAAATATCCTCGAGAAATTGCTTTACAAATTAAATCAATAAAAGATGATGTTTTTATCTATGATGACAAACCTAAAGGAATATTTTTTAAGAATAAGTAACATAAGAAAGGGTGTATTTTATGAACGAACAAATTAATATCAGTTGGTAAAGAACGACTTATATAAACTCTCTTTAAAACCCTTATTTTATAAGACTTTTAATTAAAATCCTTTTTACAATTTTTAATAAAAAATTAATAAAAATTATAATAAAAATTAGGTAAGAACGACTTAAAGAAACTTTCATATAATTTGCACATTTAATTATTTTAATTAGTAGCATTATAATTAATATATAATTTGTTGGAGTGTGGTTATAATGAAAAAAATAAAATTACCTATTAAGAATATAGAAACTAACATAATTTTAAATGCCTTAATACAATTTAA
>CAYQDO010000037.1:0-6819 GCA_964416365.1 uncultured Muribaculaceae bacterium
CATAAAAAGCTTTACTATATTAACACTTTCCGTTATAATTTTACTAGGTGATTACAATGGAAGAAAAAATTATTGATATACTAAATAAACTACGTCCTTATTTAAACAGTGATGGTGGCGATTTGGAATTTGTTAAATATCAAGATAATATTGTACAAATTAAATTATTTGGAGCATGTTGCGGGTGTGCACATCGTAATGAAACAATAAAAGGGGGCTTATTAAAAGCATTGCAAGCTGAAATTCCTGAAATTAAAGACATAATTATTGTTGAATCATAATTGTTTACGTAGCCAGTTTATATTAATTATTTGATATCTTTGTGATATTAGAATATAAACCTCTTTTAAAAATAATTCATAGTTTTTTTGAATATTTATTATAGGAATTAAAGAATTCTCATCATAATCATTTAAAATAATTTCATCAAAAAGATCGAAATAATACGTTGGATATAATAATCTAGCTAAAAGTAGATTAGCAGTTATATCAGTTAAATTTAAATTTTTTATATAATCTACATAGTAACTAAAGTCTCGTTTTTCTAAAAAAAACGAGCTTTTTATATATTCTGCTATATCCCTGATAGATACATCAATTAACATATTAGCTGGATTAAAATATTCGCCTTTTGTCACAGGTACACGCATCCGATAATGTTGAATTGAGCATTCATCTTTAACTTGTTCTTCATATTTATCAGCTATAAGAATAGCGTTTTCAGCTAAACCTATATAATAATAAACACTATGGAGGATAAGTCTTTTATCTTGAGCAAGTTCATTAATCTGAATCTCATAATAATCTATTCGATTACTCCAAAGTTTACTCCAATTCATCTGATAACTAATCGGTATGAAGAATTGTTCATTAAATTTCAATATTTCATTAGGCATACAATTTAGTATAAATAAAATATAATTTTTATTATCGAGAGTACTTACTAGAGCATTATCCTTGTTATATACAATTAGATAATTACGTATATTATTACTCATTAATTTTTCATAAATATCTAATACTTCTTTTGATGATACAATAAGTTCAACTAAAAGATATTTTAAATCTTTATTTTCAAAATAATAACCACCATACATTTTACTTACGGTTTTGGGATAAAAATTATAATAATAACTAATAATATTTTCCATATTTCATTATATGAAAAAAGCCTAAGTATAATACTTAGGCTACAAATGCTGGTCCTTGCGGATCATCAAAAATATTTCTCTGGCTAGATGGTTCAAACGGTGGTCCAAATGGTGCAATTTCTTGTTGAACACTCCCTTGTTGATTGTTCATTAACGGCGTTTGTTCAATATTATTAATAGATTCCACTATTTCCTTTTTTTCTTCTTGTACTGCTTTATCAGGTATTTTTTTTAATATTTCTCTGGCTAAATCATCTAATTTTCCTTGAATTTCAGCAATTCTTATTATGATATCATTTACTTCGGGATTAATTGGTGTTTCAACAGATGTCTCATTAGTTGGTTCATAATTAGGTATTGCCTCAGAATTTTGCACTGGCTCTATTACAGGATTTGTCTCTAAATTTTGCGATAATATATCAGCATTTGTTTGTTGGTCATTTTGAAAATTAATTGGTTGTTCTGGTACTATAGGTTGTTCTGGTACAACTTTTTTTTCTTTTAGCGCTTCTTTATAGATTTTAGAAAAATTCCCTTTTTTTAATTCATCTATAGCTATTACATTAGTCGCACCTATCTTGATTTCACTCATATTAATCTCCCCCGATTTCTAGATATTTAATTTTACTATTATTTCCGCCAGTTAAAATAGACTTCATAATATTTTTTAAATTAGTCCATTCTTCTTCTGACATTTTTTCAGATATATTGACAATATTATCTTGAGATAATACTTCGGAAACATACATTTTAATTAAATTATTTTCAACAGTTTCATTTTTAGTATAAAATATATATTTTTTACCAATATCAAGCAATTCAAAATAACTAATTAATTCTGCATTAATAATTTCTCCGTTTGGTAATTTTATTTTCACATTATCCATTCAAAAACCTCGCTATTCTCTATATAATCATAGCATAAAAAAAAAGCTTATTCAATGCTTTTTTTCTAAAATAAAATGTCGGCAATCATAAGCACAATTATTTTTTATATAATCATCGGCATTTTTATAACTATTAAAATCCTTACAGTTTTTATTTTCTTCTTTAAAGAAACCTTTTATTCTTAATTTTCCATAGGCCCAATCACCCACTATGTAATCAAAAAGCATAAAATATTCAGTAAATCTTTTTTTTACTTCTTCTAAATCATAGCCTTCACGATAATTTTTGATAAGTGTATAATTATTTTCATCAAATAAAATTTCTTCTTCCATTTTATCTCCTTAAAAACCAAAATGCTATTAGTAAACCGATCATAATCTCAGTAGCCATAATACTTAATAAAACAACCGTATCTACAAATCCGCTACCACTTGTTAGTATTAATTTATAGGGATCGATTTTATTGCGGCCACCTTCGGCAGTTGCAGCATCTTCATTTTGTATTTTATCATTGATTTCTTTAATTTTCAAATTAGATAACTGCTTAACTTCATTAATTAATAATCCATAGCGACTATAGTCACTGGCTGGTAGAAGTTTTGGCGGTATTATTTCCAAAAATAATTTTTTTGTAAACTGAGCCTTTTTACGATTCCATAACTTTGGAATCCTATTTGAATCTTCAATAATAAGACTTTTTGTTTTTAATAATTCTGCATCTATTGGTAAAAAGAAACTATTAAACAATTTTAAATCTTCAGAACTTATCTCTCGCTCTTCACTTTTCATTAAAATCATGTTTATTAAGATTTCGCATATCTTGTTAGGAATATTGGTTTTTGTATTATTATTTGGACTATTTAACCAAGAATTATATTCATCCATGTATTTAATAAATAAAGCTATTTCTTTATTATTCATACCAAAAAGAAGAAGATTTTTTTTGAAAATATCCTCTTTGCCTAATTTGTAGGGATTAATAATGTTTATTTCTTCACAGATACGTGATAAAACTCTAATAACCCAAAATTCAAACAAATGAATCTTATTAATTGGTAAGTTATTAGTATAATTTAGATAATTGATAATTCCATTATGAATGGCTTTATTAACAAATATTTCCATAGGACTTACCTTCCTATTATTAATATAGCACAACAGTTTTAATTTATCTACATTACTTTACATTTATAATTGGACTACTGCTTTCCATTTGACCATTATAAAAACTAGGCACTTTTCCTTGAATAACTTTTGAAGCTACCAATACTTCAAATTCATATTCCATTTTTTGGCTTAATACAGGATATAAAAAGCTTTCTTTTATTTGAAACTTAATATAGAGATTTATTAAAACAGTATTGATTCCATAACTACTTATTTTAGTGTAAACATCTGCAATAATATTTTCTAATAAATTAATTTTAATATATATTTTAGGGCCTAAATTCATTAGTAAGGCATTACTTGTAAACGCATAATATGGTACTTTGATCACTAAGTTATCTTGAATAGCGATAGCTGAACTAGGAACTACACCATTTTTAATATCTCTAACTTCTTTTTCAATATTACTTTTGATATCTATTAATACATCATAAGCTTTATCTAATTTAAAACTAACATCGGTAATTTCATCTTTTTGATTCTTATGAATTATTATTAAATCTTCGGTTGTTACTTTTTTAAGTTTTTCTTTGGTCAGATTTTTGGTAACTATTGCTGTGGTTATTTCCTTAATTTCTTTTTCAGCGGTTAAAATAATAGCATCACTTAATTTATTCATAAAAAATAAAAAATAAAAGAAAGTTTTTACACATATTAAGATTATTAATAAGTAAAATACTTGTTTATTACGAAAATGCCATCTTTTTTTATATTTAACTCTTCTCATATATAAAATATATGAAACAAAAAAGAGCTATATTAAAATAGCCCCCAATTTAAATATTTATTTAACAAATATACTGCTACTGCAAGGACAATTAAAACAAATAAAACCACTAATATTTTAATTATAACGGAATTGGATTTAATATCCTTTTGGATTTCTTTAAAATCTTCGAAATCCTTTTCCTCAACAGCCAAATTGCCAGTATAGAAAGAATTCTCTAATATTCTTTCTTCTTCCTCTTCTTCTAACTCGGATTTTTTTTCATCTGTGTTATCTGAAGTTGTAACTATAGTATCACCTAAATCTAATAAATCTCTGGCATCTTTGTTACCTTTTTCTTGATTTTCTAATTCTAATTTAGTAATGGTATTAATCAAAGTCATTAACTCTTGTTCACTGTTATCTTTATTTTTAGAATCTAACTCTAAGTTTTTTAATATTTCATAGTTAGTATTACTTATTTTTTTTAATCTTTCTTTATTATAGTCAACACTTTGCTCAGTTTTAGCTTTAGCTAAAATCTCATTGATATCATATTCTTTGGTATCAATTTTTTCTTTATTGGTTTCTTCTTCATTATCTTCGATATCGATAGAAATAGATTTTCTTTTGGGAATATTATCTCGATATTTCTTATCTAACATTTCCCTAATTAAATCGATATTAATATTCTTTGCGTCTGTCTTTAAAACCGAAATATTCGAATTTAAGTCAATTTTACTGATATCATCAATTTCATTGTTTTGATATAACTCTTCGAATAATTCAGTACGACTTTTAAATTCCGGCTTTTCTATACCATATTTATCCATGCGTGAATTCATAGCAACACCCACTCTAAATTAATAATATCATAAAATGTAAATATTTGGAATAACTCTTGCACTAATTTAAACATCTTGGGTATAATGATTATGGAGGAAGTATGAAGAAAGTTGAAATAAAAAAAGACAATTGCATTTCTTGTGGACTTTGTATAAATACAGCAGAAAATACTTTTGGTTGGGATGACAATGGCAAATCAGAAGTCATCAATAATGAAGTAACTAATGAAGTAGTAAATATTGCAGATATGTGTCCAACCGGAGCTATTGTAATTACTGAAGAATAAGAAGAAATAGAAGAATAAAAAAGAACCGAAAAACGGTTCTTTTTTTGGCACATAAGTTTATAAATAAAGGAAAGAGGTAACTTATATGCTAATTTTGTGAATTAATAAATTGTTCAAATGAAATTTGAGCACTCATTCTAAATGAGGCATCATCAGTTACTGCAAGGGTACCGATTTCTGTATCTTCTTCATCATTCATTATATCATCATTGCCTTCGTACCACTCAAAGTAAACTCTGATTGTAAAGGTTTCAAATCTAAAGGGTTCTTCTTCATTACTATTGTAAAGTAAAGTTTCTGATATTGTGTCGCCTGATAAATTTTCCACTTCTAATTCCCCTTCGATATAATCTTCAGGAATGATGGCATAATTAGTAATTACTAAATCAGGTAGTAAATTTCCATCAACAATATCTAATTTGATGTTGTAACTAAATGATACATCGACGTTTGTAGGATCAATATTAATATCGAAATATCCTTTAGAAGAAGGTGCCAATGTTCCGTCAGCAACATGTTCATTTCCTTCAATAATAGGTTCAATAGTAATACTAGATGCACTATTTGATGTAATATCAGTATTTTGAACCAGTATTTCCCATTTCGAAAATGAAGCATTGATATCACCAGTAGTACTGGCTACATATCTTGAATATGTGCTGCTCATTAACCCAAGACAAATAGACATTGAAATTAAAAGTAAGATAATTTTAATCTTTTTTGTCATGGTAGACGTCCTCCCTTTACAAATATAGTATAATTTATTGATGTCAATTTTACAATAAAAAGATGTACATTTGACAATATTGTTTGTAAAGTTGTTTGAATAAAGTGTGTCGCCTATTTGTGTAAATTTGTTTTTAGTCATTTTTTCTATTCTTGCCCCATATTATTTAACCGGAGGACAAGTATGGACATAAAAGGACTAAATGATGAAGAAGTAATCCAGTATCGCAACAAATATGGTAGTAATAAAATTCAAACTAAAAACGAAAATAGTTTCTTAAAACTGTTAATCGAATCATTAGGGGATCCCATAATAAAAATTTTACTTGTAGTTCTTGCTGTCAAAATAGTGTTCTTATTCAGGGAGTTTGATTGGTTTGAAACGCTTGGCATTTTTATAGCCATTTTCTTAGCTTCATTTATTTCTTCAATAAGTGAATATGGTAGTGGCAAGGCTTTCAATAAATTGTTTGAACAAAATAGTCAAATATTTGTCAGAGTTAAAAGAAATAATAAATTAGTTAACATTGCCAGCGAAGAACTAGTAGTAAATGACATTATTTACTTATCAAGTGGCGAAGCTGTTCCCGCTGATGGTATAATCATCAAAGGAAGTATTACCGTAGATGAATCTTCCTTAACTGGAGAAAGCTATGAGATTCCAAAAAAAGCTACATCTTCTATAATTACCGAAGCTAACAAACTTTACAAAGGAAGTGTCATATATTCGAAAGAATGTATAATGAGAATAAGCAGTGTTGGTATAAACACAATGTATGGAAGTGCCTTACTAGAACTAACAGAGCAAAATCCTGACAGTCCTTTAAAATTAAGATTAAGAGAACTTGCTAAAGTAATAAGTAGAATGGGCTATATGGCTGCCTTTTTAGTATTCATTTCTTATCTTTTGTCTGTTGTTGTAATCAGTAATCATTTTGAAATCAATGACATAATAAGAACCGTAAGCAATCCTAAATTAATAATCGATTATGTAATTTATGGTTTAACTTTAGCTGTAACTATTATAATTGTTTCAGTTCCTGAAGGTT
>CAYQDO010000038.1:0-6774 GCA_964416365.1 uncultured Muribaculaceae bacterium
AGTAAATTGTTTTCTTCTAAATATTCAATATTTTTTAAGACTGTTTCACTAGAACGCATAGATTTTTCCATATTAGCCTGCTCACAATTATTTAAACGATTGACCATGTTTTTATGATCTTTATATATTCTAATATCTTCGAAATAGAAAAGTGCATTAATAGCATTTAAATACTTTATAAAATCGCTTATATGTTCACTAGATTTAATATAAATCATGAACTCTTTATCTCTTTTTAGAATTTTACTATTGAAATTTAAACTAATTAATAATTTGTTAACTAGTTCCGCATCCTTTTTATTTTTAATGAAAAACTCCAAATGATATTGATTCTTTTTAGGATCATTAATGCTACCACAAGATAAGAATAAACCTTTTACGAAAGCTTTCTTTTCTTCTATGCTGGCATCAAAAATATTTTGAAATAAATTATTAATATCAGCTACGATAATATTTACTTTTTCCTTTATTTCAAGTATATAAAGATTACGCTTCTTAAATCTTTTGATAGTACGCATAGTTAAAATTACTTCAACATTATAATTATTTTTGAGTAGTTTAAATAACCATCTTGCTATTGAAGCATTTTCTAACATAATCGTAATTTTATTTTTAGTAATCACACTATTAAATTTTAAATAAGTATTTAAAGATATTAAATCCTCTATGGTATTATTAAAATCCTTGGTAATTTCATTTTTAATATTAATAGAAAAAGTCACTATTTATCTCCCATTAAATACGAATAAACTAAATAAGCAGTCTTTAAAGAATCATGTCTTATCATACTATCTTCAATTTTATATAATTTGTCTGCAATTACTTTAATACCCGTCTCTTGAAGTTTCTTTTCATCTAAACGTACTGGATATTTTTGTTCTCTAGTCTCGTATTTATCAGTCAAAGCTTTTGATATTTTAGATTTGTTAGCAATAACGACATCTAAACCTTCATTGCCTAAATATTTTAATAAGATGTTTACATGTTGGCTAACAGTAAAATTACTTGTTTCACCTGGTTGAGTAACTAGATTACAAACATACATTTTTTTAGCTTTACTTTTATTAATAGCTTCGATTACTTCTGGGGTCATTAAATGAGGTAAAATACTAGTATATAAACTACCTGGTGAAAAAATAATTAAATTAGCATTTTCAATTTTCTTTAACACAGCAGGATTAACATCAAATTTTTTATCATACCAAATGGTATCAATACTTTTTTTAGCTTCGGTAATTTCATCTTCACCAACTATTATCTTGCCATCACTCATTTTAGCTACTAAATTCACGTTTTCTTCCGTTAAAGGTAAAACCGTTCCATATATGTCAAAAATGTCACAAAATTCCATAACTGCGTCACTTAAATTACCTTTGATATCAATAAGAGCTGTTAATATTAAGTTTTTAATTGAATGATTATATTCGTTTTGATCATTTAAACCTTTAATACGATAATTTAATAACTCTTTAATATTATCATCGTTATTACGCATAGTAAGTAATACTTTAGTAATATCGCCTACGGCTGGAATATCATATATTTTACGAAGTGCTCCTGTGCTTCGACCATTATCTGCCACACTAACAACAGCGGTTATATTTAAAGGAAATGATTTTAATCCTTTCAGGATTTGACTCATGCCAGTACCGCCGCCTAAAATAACTACATTTTTCATTTTATCTTCCTCTTCTATTTAATATTATAAATTAATAAATCTTTTAATTCAACCAAATAAAAAGATAGTTTAACTATCTTTAATATCTTGCATACCAATATTTTCTTCCTGAAGGAAAACTAGTATAATCACGAGGATTAACTGATTTAACATATTTGAATGTATCAAAACTAATATAACAATCTCCACTACATACTCCACCATACCAACCTTTGGCTATGACAAAGTGAAGATGTGGTCCAGTTGAGCACCAGTCCCAAGGAGTATCACTGCCACCACCAACTTTTCCTATGACAGAATTTTTACTAACCATATCTCCTACTTTAACATTGATGGAAAGTAAATGATAATACGCTGTTGTGTATAATTTCCCATTAATAGTATGATGAATAAATACTTGGCGTCCACCACATTTTTGATTACTCATACTGGCATTTATAACTTTAGCAACTTTACCAGCCGCCGATGCATAGATTTTAGTTCCTTCTGAGTTGCCGCCAATATCTAAGGCGTTATGATAAGAATCTTTTTTACCGGTAATAGGATCTATACGATAACCAAACTCACTAGTAACGACACCATTAACTAAGGGTCTACTGAAGCTTGTATCACCATGAATACTTAAGCAGGTAGCGATATCTTGCTTCTCCCCACAACCAATACTTACTAAGTAATTAATATATTCTTTAGTAGAATTAATTTCATCTTCAATAGTCATTAGTACGTCAGAATATCCTTCGTATTCTACACCTAAATAAGAAACTTGTTTTTCTAAATTTAAAATTAATTTTTTTAATTCTTCTTCTTTAGCAGCTAAATCTTTTTGCAACTGTTTATTTTGTTCAATCATTTGTTCCCAGTTACTAATTTTTTCATTTTGATAACTAGCTATTTGTTCAGCAATAGTATAACGATATACTAAATCAGCATAACTTTCTGAATTAAAAAGATATTCTAGATAGATGTTTTCCCCTTTGGTAATTTGTTCCGTGTTCATCTGTATCTTTATAGCTTCTTTTAATTGCGCAATTTCAATATTTAATTTAGCTATTTGCACCGTAGCATCTTCTATAGTTTTTTCATTGGTTTTTATTTCATCTTGGGATTTATAAATATTTTGTTTGGCTCTTTCCATTTCACTTTTAGTTTGAGCCTTTTTTTGATTTTGAGATTTCCTACGCGTTTCAAGATCCTTTAATTCTATCCTTACTTCCGCTAGGGTTCCGGCTTTGGAACTAGCCCAAACATTACCAGGTAATAAAATCAAGCATAATATAATTATGAAATAGGTAAAATACTTCTTCATCATTCACCTCTAAATAGTTAAATGTTTCTTTACAGCTCTGACACTACCAAACATACCAACAAGAGCTCCAATACCAAATAATATTAATGATACATAATAAACAATATCAATAGGTTTTACTAGACTAATGACATTTAAAATATTGTTAAGTCCTGCCGTGGATAAATGACTATAAGCATAATCATAGCCAAAGATGGTAATTAGTACCGGCATGATTGCTCCCATTAATCCAAGGAAAAAGCCTTCTATTAAAAATGGTAATTTAATAACAAAATTACTAGTACCAACTAAACGCATAATCTCGATTTCGCTACGCCTACTAAAAATAGTAATTTTAATAGTATTACTTATTAAGAAAGCTGTAACTAAAATTAAAGCAATAACTAAAATGAGGGTAATATTTTTAACCATATCAAAGATATTAATTAATTCATTTACCATCGATTCACCATATTTTACAACACTAACATGTTCTATATTTTTGATGGTGGTTGCGGTTTCATTTATTTCTTTAACATCTTTAACTGTTAAAACAAACGAATCTTGTAAAGGATTTTCTCCTTCTTTCCAACTTTCAATAATTTTAGCATAAGTTTCACTTTCTTTTGCTAAATTATTCTTAATTTCTTCTTTGGAATTAAATTTAATTTTATCAACATTAGCTATATCCTTTAATGACTTTTCTGTTACATTAATTTCTTCAGTAGTAACATTTTTATCAAGTAAAACAACTATGGTTAATTCATTTTCAATTTCTTTGGTAATATGATTAACATTGTAGGAAAGTAAAATTCCGATAGATACTAGAATCAAAGTAATAATTGTACAAGTGATAGACGCCATACTTAAACTGAAATTACGAAAAACACTTTTAAAACTGGCTTTGATACTTCTACCAATTATTCTAAAGAACCTCATTCTTTATAACACCCCTTCTGAACGTCTTTATCAATTAAGCAATCCTTAATGACAACAACCCTTTTTTTCATGCGATTTACTATATCTTTATCATGGGTTGCCATAACGACAGTAGTTTTTAATTCTTGATTAATAGTATTAATAACATCAATAATTTCTTTAGATGTTTCTGGATCTAGGTTACCGGTTGGTTCATCACAAATCAATAATTTAGGTTTGTTAACTATAGCTCTAGCTATACAAACTCTTTGTTGTTCTCCTCCAGATAATTGATGAGGAAAACTTCTCGTTTTATCTTTTAAACCTACTTGTTCTAAGGCGCGTAAAACCAGGGGCCTTATTTCATTTACTTTATATCCATAACTTTCTAATGGATAAGCAACATTTTCATAAACCGTAAGTTTTGAAAGCAATTTAAAATCTTGGAAAACAATTCCTAATTTTCTTCTTAATTTATAGACTTTATTATTACGTAATTTACCAACATCAATTCCACCTACATAGACAGAACCTCTAGTTGGTTTTTCCTCACGATAAAGTAGTTTAATTAACGTACTTTTTCCACTTGCTGTATGTCCAATGACAAAAACAAATTCTCCCTTAGAGATTTTAAGATTAGCATTAGCTATTCCTGTTACTCCATTTTTATATATTTTTGTGCAATCTTTAAACTCTATGAATTCCATTTTAAATCACCTTTATTATTTAAATTATAACATAAATAAAATTTAATTTTATTGGAAATAACTGTATTTGACACTTTTAATATGAAAAAAATACAAAGTTTATTTGTGTTTTTTTGTTTATTAATCCAAATGAATAATGGTCATATTTGCTTGCGCAAGTATTGCTGGAATAAAAGCACTATCTCCACTTTGATTTAATAACCTATATGTGGTTGGTACAGTCGTAACATTTACTAAAGCACTTCCAGTAAGAGTTTGGACTGTATTAGACGATGAAGTCCATATACTATTCCATCACTACCTTCTAACTCAAAATTAATAGTAGTTGCAGTTGCCGCAGTATTAATAGCTATCCAAAAATCAAAAAAGTATTCATATCCTATGATAATATTTTATTAAGAAATAATTAAAAAAACTCTGTTATTCCAGAGTTTTTGTTTCTTCTTCTTCAGGTAATTCTAATTTAACATTGCTAATCGAAGCAAATCTTTTAGTAATTTTATCTGTAGTGGTATGAATATCTTCAACATCTTTACTAACCGTATTAATACTTCTAGATAATTTATCCCATCTTTCTTTGTAACGATTAAATTCAGTACCTAATTTATTTAATTCTTCATGGATAATTTTAGCATATTTATCTCTTTCCATATTTTTTAATATCATATTAATAATAGTTAAGGTACTCATTAAAGTTGTTGGACTGGTAATCCAAACTTTTGATTTGTATGAATATTCTATTAAATCGGGATGATATGCATTAATTTCTGCAAAAATTGCTTCGGCAGGTAGGAACATAATTGCTTCACCAGCGGTTTCGCTATCAATTATGTATTTATCTTTAATGGCGTCAATATGCTTTTTTACATCTGTTTTAAAGAGTTTAGTAGCATTATCTCTTATTGTTTTATCTAGTTTAGAATTAGTCATTATTTGATAGTTTTCTAAAGGAAACTTTGAATCAATAGCAATTGTCCCAAGGGGCTGAGGAGCAAAAAGTATTGCATCAACGATTAATTTATTTGATAATAAATATTGCATTTGATAAATTTTATCATTTTTACCAAAGATACTATCTAAAATATATTGCAGGTTTGTCTCCCCAAAGATTCCTCGAGTTTTTTTATCCGTTAAAACTGATTGTAAACCTATTATATCACTAGATAAACCATCAATTTTCTTTTGAGCTTCATCAATTTTACTTATTCTTTCTAAAATTGAAGCAAAAGTTTTATTGGTTTTTTCAAAATTAGTATCCAATCGCTCATTTACTTTATCATTAATATAGTTTAATCTTCTTTCAATAGTTTCATTTAATTCTTTAAAATCTTGTAGTAAAGATTTACTGAATGAAAATTTAAACTCGCCCATTTCTTTAGTTAAATTAGTTTCAAATTTACCTAATTTTAAAGTGATTTCCTCATTATTATTTCTTTTTACAAGAATAATAATTAATAAAATAATTATTACTCCTAGTAATCCAATTATTAAATATTCCATTACTTCACCTACTATTCAATATTATATTTTTTATTAACTATTTTACTGATAATAAAAGCTGCTGCACTTATTACAATAATTTTTAAAATATTCATAGGATTTTGAAAACTATCTAGAAAAGTAGTTCCCACAAATCCCCAAAAAAACACTAAAAATATTTTACTTATTAAAATTGCCAGCACAAATTTAGCTCTTCGCATCGAAGATAAGCCAGCAACTATATTTATTAAAAATGCCGGAGTAAAAGGAATGGCCATTAATAACACAAGTTGTTCTAGTTTTAATCTATTGACGATTTTCATCCATTTAGCAATAAGGGGTTTTTCATTTTTTATAAATTTATTATCAAACCAAAGTTTTATGTTTTTTCTAAAGATCATAAATGATATGTAACAACCAATACAAGTTAGAAGCCAGCTAATAATAAATCCAATATATGGCCCAAAATAATAGAAATTAAGAGTTATAAAAACACTTAATGGTAAAACCGGAATAATTGATTCAATAACAATTAAAAAACTCGCAAGAATTGGAGCAAAAAAGCCTATATTATTAAGCAGATGTGTTATAAATATATCTATTTCCTTTAGTATTTCCATTTTAATCACACTTTTATTGTATCAAAAGAAAAGCGTTTATTCAATAAAAAAAAGTGCCGTATATTATCAAACAAGCAGTCTAATATT
>CAYQDO010000039.1:0-6644 GCA_964416365.1 uncultured Muribaculaceae bacterium
GAATTTTTACGGGCCCTTTACGTCAGATAGCTATGGGACTTACTCAATTACAAGGAGCTGCTGCTGCTAGTGAAAGAGTCTTTGAATTTCTAAACGAAGAAGAAATGAGCAAGGAGAAGAATACTAACGAACTAAAAACAGAAGATGTTAAAGGGAATATTGAATTTAAGAATGTTAATTTCGGTTATAATTCTAATAAATTAATTATTAAAGACTTTAGTGCTAAAATTAAAGCTGGTCAAAAGATTGCCATTGTAGGGCCTACCGGTGCAGGTAAAACTACTTTAGTAAATTTACTTATGAAATTTTATGATATAAGAGATGGAGAAATTCTGATTGATGGAGTATCAATTAAAGAATTAACCAGAGAAAATGTTCGAAAATTATTTATTATGGTTTTACAGGATACTTGGTTATTTGAAGGTACCATTAGAGAAAATATTGCTTATAATCATCCCAATATTAGTGATGACACTATTAAAGAGATATGTACTACAATAGGGTTAGATCATTTTATTAAAACTATTAATAATGGACTAGACTATCATGTGATTGATTCAGAAAGTATTTCGGCCGGACAAAGACAGTTAATTACAATCGCTCGCGGCATGATTAGTAATGCACCATTTTTGATTTTAGATGAAGCTACTAGTAGTGTTGATACCAGAACGGAAGAACTGGTGCAAAAAGCCATGGATAAGCTTATGAAAGGAAGAACATCCTTTATTATCGCACACCGTTTATCAACGATTAAAAATGCTGATTTAATCCTTGTTATGAATGAAGGGAATATCGTAGAAAAAGGGAATCACAAAGAACTTCTAAAACTAAATGGTTTTTATGCGGAACTATATAATTCTCAGTTTACGAAATTAGATTAAAATATCTTAATAAAAATAAGATATTTTTTTTTGTCAATAAATATGTAAAGTCATAAAAAAATCTAAAAAGTTTCTTAAAACATATTGATTATTTTAGATATCTAATGTAATATAGTGGTAGACAGTGACATGATGTGGAAGAAAGTGGGGGATTTCGATGTTAATGGGAGAATATCACCATAACATTGATGATAAGGGTCGCCTTATCATTCCTAGTAAGTTTAGGTACGAACTAGGCGAAAAATTTATTGTCACTCGTGGTCTTGATAAATGTTTATTCGTTTATTCAAGTACTGAGTGGGACAAAATAGTTAGTAAATTAAAAAGCTTACCGTTTACGAATAAAGATGCACGAAATTTTACCCGATTCTTCTTATCAGGCGCTGCTGAATGTGAATTCGACCGACAAGGTAGAATTAACATTACCTCCCCATTGGTTAGTTACGCCGGTTTAACGAAAGAATGCGTTGTAATCGGCGCAAATGACCGCCTTGAGATTTGGTCAAAAGAGGCATGGGAAGAGTTTTTATCAAAAAATGAAGACAGCTTATCAGACATAGCCGAAAATCTATTTGCATCAGGTCCATATGAAACATTATAGCGTTTTAAAAAATGAAGCTATTGAAGGGTTAAATATTAATCCTGATGGAATTTATGTAGATGCAACACTTGGATATGCAGGTCATTCTGAAGAAATTTTGAAGCGATTAAGAAGGGGTTTCCTATTCGCCTTTGACCAAGATGAAGATGCTATTCATTTTGGTCAACAAAGACTATCTAAAGTTAGTAATAACTTTAAAATAATATATGCCAATTTTGAAAATCTAAAGGAATGTCTAAATAAAGAAGGAATAATTAAAGTAGATGGTATCATCTTTGATTTAGGCTTATCTAGTCCGCAAATTAATGAAGCGGAAAGAGGCTTTACCTTTATGCATAATGCTCCTTTAGATATGAGAATGGATAAACAAAATAAACTAACAGCTGAGATAGTAGTAAATGATTATAGTTTAGAAGATTTAATTAATATATTCTTCATTTATGGTGAAGAAAAATTTTCTAAAACAATAGCTAAGAATATAACCACATATCGAGAAACACAAAAAATTACTCGAACAAAAGAATTAGTGGAAATCATTAAATCTTCGGTTCCTTTAAAATACTTCCTTAATAATCATCCTGAAAGACAAATATTTCAAGCTATTAGAATCGAAGTAAACAGAGAATTAAAAGTTCTAGAAAAAGCTTTAGAAGAAGCAATAGAACTACTAAATCCTCAAGGAAGAATATGCGTTATTTCCTTTCATTCCTTAGAAGATCGTATTGTTAAGCAAATGTTTAAAAAATATAGCGAAATAAATAAATTAGTTAAAGGTTTACCAGAAATTCCTGAAGAATATAAACCTTTAATTAAATTAATAGTAAATAAACCGATTATCCCAACTGAGAAAGAAATTGCTGAAAACAGTCGTAGTAAAAGTGCAAAATTAAGAATAATAGAGAGGTTATAATGGCAAAGAACAAAAAGTTAAAACTAAATAAAGTAGATAAAATGATGGTAACGTTTTTGTTATTATTAGTTTTAATTAGTCCTTTAATCGTGGTCTTTTCCAAAAGTATTCTTTCAAGTAGTAATATAGATGTAGAAAAAATTAAAGCTAAAGTTGAAAAGCAAGAAACAATCAACGAAAGCATAACTATGAAAATTAATGAACTTGCAAGTCTTTCTAATATACAAGACATTGCAAAAGAGTATGGATTGAGTTATATTAATGATAATATTATAATTATTAAATAGTTGGTGAGAAAATGAAACAAAAGAACAATTGCGTAAAATTAAATGAATACTTTTTAATCGTAATTGTTCTTTTATTTGTCTTAATTGCAATTAAAATAGTATATGTATCCGTAAGTCCTTCAGTTGATGGCATAGATTTAAAAGCTTTAGCGTTATCTAATCGGACAGCTGAAAAAGTTATTAGATCCAAAAGAGGTACTATTTATGATGCTAATAATGAAGTTTTAGCACAAGATGTTAAGTCTTATACTGTTATAGCTTATTTGGAAGAAACAAGAACTACTGATCCGGATAATCTTAATCATGTTGTAGAAAAAGAAAGAACTGCTCAAGAATTAAGTTCTTTACTTAACATGAGTGTTGAGTATATTTTAAATCTTTTAAAAAGTGAAAAATTATATCAAGTTGAGTTAGGACCCGGTGGAAGAGGAATTACCGAGTTAAAAAAACAAGCCATTGAAGCTTTAGATTTGCCAGGAATAGATTTTATTGAAGACTCCAAGAGAGATTATCCAAACGGTGATTTTTCCCCTTATATTATTGGTTATGCTCGCAAAAATGATCAAGGTGAAATAGCAGGAGAAATGGGTATCGAAGCTAAATTCAATGATAAACTAAAGGGCGAAAATGGTAAAATAATTTATGAGAAAGACGCTTATGGATATAAAATGGCTGGTAAGCCAGAAATTATAACTCCAGCTACTAACGGTTATGATATATACTTAACTTTAGATTCTAATATTCAGATGTATCTTGAAAACTTTATTATGGATTTAGAAAAATATTTTACAGACTGGGCAACCATCACTATTGCTGATGCTAAGACTGGTGCTATAGTAGGTTCAGCTTCAACTCCTAGTTTTGATCCTAATATCTTAGAAATCAAAAACTATAATAATCCTTTAACTTCATATATTTATGAACCAGGTTCAACCATGAAAATATTTTCCTTTATGGCAGCTATCGAAAATGGTTTCTATAATGGTGAAGAAACTTATCCATCAGGTAATATTCTTGTTGATAATTTTAAAATAAGTGACTGGAACACCCATGGCTGGGGCACTATAGATTTTGATACAGGTTTTACTTATTCGTCAAATACTGCAGCTGTAAGACTAGCTCAAAGACTAGGTAAAGATAAATTAACCGACTTTTATGAGAAACTAGGATTTGCTCAAACAACTGGAATTGAACTTCCTAATGAATATACTGGTGAAGTGGAAATGGTCTATGAATCAGAATTAGCTAGTGCTGCCTACGGTCAAGGTATTACGGCTACGCCAATTCAAAATATTCAAGCATTAACTTCTTTAACCAATCATGGAGTTACCATGAAGCCTTATATTATTGCTAAAATCGTTGATCCTGATACCGGAGAAGTTATTTATGAAGGCAAAAAGACTGAAGTAAATAAAGTAGCTAGTGATGATACAATTAAAAAAGTATTAGATTTAATGGATTTAACTGTTAATACTAAAGATGCAGTAGCTACTGGAAAATCTTATCATACGGATGTCTTAACTCTAGTAGGTAAGACCGGAACAGCTCAATATACTATGGAAAACGGTAAATACACATCCAGTGCATATAAGAACATTAGAGCATTTTCAGGAGTATTTCCAAAGGAAAACCCCGAATATATTATCTATCTATCAATAAAAGATTTTGGGGGGACTGCTTCTAATTTAGGTAATCTAACTAAATCAGTCGTAGAATCAATTGCTAAATATAAAAATATTGAAGACCGAGAATCTGATACTGATAAAACGAAGATAATTAATATAAATAATTATGTTAATCGTCCTAAAAATAATGTGGTTACAGAGTTAGAATTACAAGGGTTAGTCCCAATTGTGATTGGTAACGACGAAATAATTATCCGTCAATCTTTAAGTAAAAATACGAAAGTAATTCTAGGAACAAAAGTATTCTTAATGACAAATGGAACAGAATATATAATGCCAAATGCTATTGGCTGGAATAGTAGCGAAATAATTAGTTTGGCCAATTTACTGAAACTAAAATATAATATAAGTGGTTTTGGAAGAGTAAGTAATCTTTCAATCGCACCAAACAGTATCGTAGATTTAAATAGTGTATTAGAAATTACTTTAGATAATAGGAGTGTAGTAAATGAAAAAAACGACAAAACAACCTAAGTCAATTCTTAATTCCCCACATGTTGTATTGATAACTTTAATCATCATAAATTTTTTATTGGTGTATTTGGGTTATCATATAATGAAATCAGATGATACTTATATGTTTAGTGGTACCGGAGATTACGTAAATGTTTTAAATGGGGTAATAAGTTTAAATTATGATATTAATCTATTTGAAGGTTCAGGTGTTAAATATATTAATGAAAAAGATATTTTAGTAACTGAATATAAGGTCGGATATTATATATTAAAAAATGATAACTTAATTCCTTTTCTTACTAAAAACAATAAAAATCCTCAAGGTGAGTCTTTAAAAGCTATTTTAGAAGAAGAAAAAGCCTTTACTTTAACTGAACCTTATTCCCGCAAAGATTTTTTTACTAAAGATGTTAAAAAAGCTTTTGAAAATGGTTTATTCTTTATTATTGAAGCTAAGACTAAAAATAATGAAGAAATCTTAGATAAAATAGAAATAAGTATTTCCAAGATATCGAAATGATATCTTTTTTTTTGTTATTAGATAATCTGATTATGCATAATATCAAATCCTTAATAGTATAAAGTGTAAGATACAAATTATCTTATTTATCGGAAATTGGGTGAGAAATATTAATAATGAAATTGAGATTGTAGAAAGACTTACCGCAGTAGAAGAAAGGGAAAAAATTAATAGTCATAGAATAAATGATCATGAAAAAGAAATAAAAGATATTAGTGGGATACTTATATCCATTAAAGAAATAGCCTTAGAAATCAAGTATATGCGGAAAGATATGATAGATATAGTAGGCAGACTTAAAGAACTAGAAAATGTGCCAAAAAACCGCTGGAATGAACTCATAAAAACAATTATTACCGTCTTAGTAACTGCCTTAAGTACTTTCATCTTAGTTAAATTAGGTATTAATTAGAAAGGGTGATTAAGATTAGTAATAAAACTTACGATGTCTTAAAATTTATAATGCAAATAATCTTGCCGGCTTTTGCGTCATTATACTTTGCTTTATCTGCAATTTGGAAACTACCATATTCTGAAGAAATTGTTGGAACTATTAGTGTGATAACGGCATTTCTAGGAACAATTTTAAAATTATCAAGTGATACTTATAATAAAAAAGAAAAGGAAGAATCCTATGAATGAAAAATTAACTCAGGAAGAATACGAAGCATTATTAGATTTAGAAGAAATTGAAACAGAAGAAATTATTGATGATACTCATCTTGCTAATCACGAGGTTATAGAAAATGATTAAATTAAAATATCCATTAAAATATATTGCTATTACCAGTGGTTATAGATCAAAAAGTAGGCCAAATCATGCGGCCATTGATTTAGGATGGAATAAAAAGTATGGTGGACAAAATACTCCGGTATATGCACCAGCAAATGGAAAAGTAGTATCAGTCGTTGATGGCAAAGACAATAACTTAAAAAATTCAACTGATCCCGGTAATTTAATTAAAATTCAGCATCTTGATGGTCTAACTACCAGACTTATTCACTTAAAAAAAGACAGTATTAAAGTTAAGGTAGGGGATATAGTCACTAAAGGGCAGCAATTTGCCTTAATGAATAGCAGTGGCTATGCTTTTGGTTCACATCTTCATTATGATGTTTGGCTAAATGGTATTAAAGTCAATCCCATAGATTATAACTATTATAATGATGATCAGATAGTTAATTCTGAAACTTTAAAAACCTATAACTTAAAAAAGTATAATAATGAGAAACCAGATGACTTAAAGTTCCATATATATGATAAAGTAATTCCGATTAAACTGGTAAACTGGCAGGGTAAGAAA
>CAYQDO010000040.1:0-5577 GCA_964416365.1 uncultured Muribaculaceae bacterium
CATAGATGGAATGTTGTAACAATAGGCGATAAAGATTATATGCTTGATTTTACTTTAGGAATGATTATTCACAATTTAGCTAAAGATGAAAATTATTTAAATTGTGCTTATCATTTATTAGGTATTACAGATGAGAATAAAGAATATGACTATTTATTTTTTGATAAATTAGCTCCAACAACTAGCATAGGTGGTTTTAAAAAGAATGAAAAAGATGAAACAATAGATGATATTGACGAAAGTGGGCATTTAAGAAACGTAACAACCGATCCTAAAACAGTTTTTCCTAAGCTAGATAAAATTCAAAAAGAAAAAATACGAGAATATTTGAGCACTTTAACCAATGGAAAGTCTTTAAGTAATTAGGTTGTTTCGCATAATCTTTTTATTTATCATAATTTTATCAATAACCAAAAGGGGTAGTAAAAATGAATAAAATTAAAATTAGAAATGCTAATTTAAATGATATTAATGACATAGTACAATTAATTATTGATAGTTGGAATGAAACATATAGGGGTATTATTTCACAAGCTTATTTAGATGACATGAAAAAAAATAAAACTAAGTTAATCAAAATAATGGCAAATGAGTTTAATCAAAAAAAAATTTTCGTTGCAATATATAATAATGAAATCATTGGTTTTTCTGAATTGGCTTTTTCAAATGAATTTTCATTAGATTTAGATATAGATTGTGAATTATGCCGTTTATATGTCAAAAATAATTATAAAAAATTAGGAATTGGAACTAAGCTGTATGAATATGTTATAAGTTTATTTAGAAAAGACAATAAGAAAAAAATGGGAGTTTGGTGTGTTAAAGATAATATTTCAGCAATTGTATTTTATACGAAAAAAGGCGGGAAAATAGACAAGGAAACAGATTTTACTCTTTCAGATAGTAATAAAATATATAAAATGGTTGCTTTAAGTTTTGATTTATAGTTTTATAACTTTTTTAAATTGTAATAATCTTTTAGAACATATTCTTTATAAATAATAATATTCAGAGTATGAGTAAATAATAGGCCAAATAATTATGTCAACGTTGTTGGTTCTCCATAAAATACATTGTACACTATATAGTGTTTAAATAGATTAAGGAAGATTGCCAAAATCTTCCTTTATTGTTATTTTTTATTGCTTTTTGGGTAATATTATAATATAATTACTTAGAAGTTTAATCTTGGTTTGAACTCATTCCTTCGGGATTCTGACTAGGATTTAACGGATAAAAAAATAAAGGAGGAAACTTAATGGCTATTAATAAAGCTAAAAAAGCTGAGTTAGTAAAAGCATTTGGTACAAATGATAAAGATAGCGGAGCTACTGAAGTGCAAATTGCTATACTAACAGAAGAAATTAATGAACTAACTGAACATTTAAAAGTTCATACTCATGATTTTCATAGTAAAAGAGGACTTTTAATGAAAGTTGGAAAAAGACGTAGTCTACTAGATTATTTAATGAAAAGTAATGTTGTAAGCTATCGTGAATTAATTAAAAAATTAAATATAAGAAAATAGGCACTACTCTTTTTAGTGTCTTTTTAATTATAAGAAAGAAGTGTGGATATGGCAAAGAAAGAATTTAAATTTAATTTTTTAGGTCGAGATTTAATTGTTGAAGTAGGAGAAGTCGCAAAACAAGCAGACGGCGCTGTATTAGTAAGATACGGTGATACCGTAATTTTGTCATGTACAGTTATGAATGACGCTACAGTTGATGGTGATTTTTTCCCATTAACAGTGGTTTATAATGAAAGACTTTATTCTGTAGGTAAAATTCCTGGAGGATTTATTAAAAGGGAAGGAAGACCTAGTGAAAATGCTACTTTAACAGCTCGTTTGATAGATAGACCTATCAGACCAATGTTTGATGAGAATTTTAGAAATGAAGTACAAGTTATTAATACGGTTTTATCGGTTGATCCTGATAATTCTCCAGAAACAACTGCTTTATTTGGTTCATCACTAGCCTTAGGCATTTCCAAGATTCCATTTGATGGGCCGGTAGCTGGTGTCATCATAGGTAAAATCGGAAAAGAATATATTATTAATCCTACTAATGAACAACTTGAAAAAAGTGAAATGGCAGTTACCGTTGCTGGTACTAAAAAAGATATTTGCATGATTGAAGCAAGTGCTAAAGAAGTAAATGAATCAGTAATGTTAGAAGCTTTACTATTTGGTCAAAAATATATCAAAGAATTATGTGAATTCCAAGAAGAAATAATTAAAATATTAGGTGCAGAAAAACAAGAAGTACAGCTTGCTGTTGTTCCAAAGGAATTAGAAAAAGAAGTTAAAAAATATGCTGTAGATAAAATGACTAAAGCAGTTCAAATAAAGAATAAATTAGAATCATATACAGCTATAGATAATTTAAAAGAAGAAACAATTAATTATTTTAAAGAAATATATTCAGAAGATGAAACTGTATCTAAGAATGTAAAGAAAATTGTTAATAATATTGAAGCTGATGTAGTTAGAGATTTAATTACTAATAAAAAGGTTAGACCGGATGGACGTAAATTTGATGAAATAAGAGATTTATCAGGTCGTATTGATTTATTACCTCGTACTCACGGATCAGCGTTATTTACGAGAGGTCAAACTCAAGCACTAGCTACAACAACATTAGGAGCTTTAGGAGAACATCAAATATTAGATGGTTTGGGAATTGAAGATACTAAGAGATTTATGCTTCATTATAACTTCCCACCATTCTCAGTAGGAGAAACAGGTAGATATGGTTCTCCAGGTCGAAGAGAAATAGGGCATGGTGCTTTAGGTGAGAAGGCCTTATTACAAGTTTTACCTGGTGAAGAAGAATTTCCTTACACAATTAGAATAGTAAGTGAAATATTAGAAAGTAATGGATCATCTTCTCAAGCAACCATCTGTGCTGGATGTTTAAGTTTAATGGCAGCAGGTGTTCCAATAAAATCACCAGTAGCTGGTATAGCTATGGGATTAATAACTAATGGTAAAAAATATACAGTTTTAACTGATATAGCTGGTATTGAAGATCATATGGGAGATATGGATTTCAAAGTAGCTGGTACTAAAGATGGTATAACTGCTTTGCAAATGGATATAAAAATTAAAGGTGTTACTAAAGCTATTTTAAAAGAAGCATTGGCAGAAGCTAAAAAAGGCCGCTTAAGAATTCTAGACTTCATGACAGATATTATTGATAAACCTAGAACTGAATTAAGTAAGTATGCTCCTAAGATAAAGACAATAACTATAGATCCAGAAAAGATTAAAGACGTTATTGGTCGTGGTGGCGAAATGATAACTAAAATTATTTTAGAAGCAAGTGGCGTTAAAACGGTTAATGATAAAGATGCTGTTAAAGTTGATTTAGAGGATGACGGTAGAGTAATCATTTACCACACAGATTATAAAGTAATTGATAAAACTATTGAGATGATTGAAAAAGTGGTTAAAGAAGTAGTCCCAGGTGAAATTTATGAAGGAGAAGTTGTTAAAGTTGAAGACTTTGGTTGCTTCGTAAAACTATGGGATGGTTGTGAAGGCTTAGTTCATGTGAGTCAGTTAGCTCATGAAAGAGTAAATAAACCTTCTGATATTGTTAAAGTAGGAGATACAATTATGGTAAAAGCTTCGGGCTATGATAATCGAGGTAGGTTAAATTTATCTCGTAAAGACGCTTTACCAAAAAAAGAAGAAAAACCCAAAAAGGATGAGTAATCATTCTTTTTTAATTGCCAATTTACGGAAAAAATAATATAATAAAAATAGAATATAAGGAGTACTTGTTATGAAGAAGTTAAGTATTATAAATAAAATTTTAGCTGGAATAATAGTTGTGGCTTTATTTGGCTTATTTGTCGGCATAGCTTATTCCTATTTTGTTGCACGTTTAAGTGGGCAAGAAACTGAGACAACTATTCAAGGTGACACCGGTTATATGGAAATAGATTTTGATGGTGGACCTTTATTATCAGCTCCAGATTTTGCACCATCAACTGAACCTTTTATATCTAAAACTTTTACAGTTACTGGAACAAATACGACTGATGCAGATTTATCATATAAAATATTATTAGTAGTAGATGAAAACACTTTTAGTACTGATGCTATTAGTTTTACATTAACAGGTACAAATACTTCTGGTAATGGAACTGTTGCTTCAAATATTACGCAAAGACAAAACGTTAATATTTTTGATAAATATTTAGGTACCGGCAAATTTGTGGGTAAAACTACAAGTAGTGTTCATACCTATGAATTAAAATTATATTTTTATGAAACAGAATATGATCAGTTAGGAGATTTAGGTAAAACTTTTAATGCTCATATTGAAATTAAAAATGATCCTTATGTACTTTTAAAGAATGCTATATTTGCTCAAGGTGGGGGAAGAAAAGCTTTAGAAGTCAAAGGTGGTGTGCCATATTTTGAAATTTCTCCGGTTCCTGGAGAATATGACACATTAGGATATTACCATGTTTATGAAAGTTATTATGAAGATGATGATGGGGATTATTTTTATGGTAATACTTGGCCTTTAGGATCTGATTTTATCTTTAATAAAAATACAGGCACATTTGATTTAATAAATTATACTTTAGATAATGAGATTACGTCTGATGCCGAAGGCAAATACATTTGTTGGGACTATAATCAAGTTGAAAATTGTGAGGGTTTAACTCTGGTAAAATCTGTCGAGAATGATAGAGTAGCAGATGGTATAGAGTTTTATTCTGAAGTTGTAACTCAATTAAAAAATCCTGCTGATTCTGGGATATATGCTACCGAAGATGAATATGGCACATCATTTTATTATCGTGGTTCAAAAGATCATTTAAAAAATAATTTGATATTTGCTGGTTTTCAGTGGAAAATTATTCGGATTAATGGTGATGGTTCCATAAGACTTATTTATAATGGGACCGAAGAGCAGTTTAATCAAAAAAGAGCAATTAATCGATATGGATTTTTATCAACAACTATTGATGTTAATTATAGATGGGGTTCCTACACGAATGATAATAAATATTTAGGCTATATGTATGGAGGAGTAGATGGACAAGCTTCAACTTCAAGAGCACAAGCAGTATCAAATGAAACTTCTAGTTATGCTAAAAGACAATTAGATTTATGGTATGAAAGAAATATCTTAGGAACTTCTTATGAAAGCAAACTTGCTGATAATCTTTTTTGTAGTGATCGTCAATTGTATAGTGAGGTTTACGGTTCTGGGATAGACCCAGGATATGGTAGTCTAGAAACTTATTATGCTTCTTATTATCGTTTAGATGATTTAGAAGTGCCATCATTAAAATGCGCGCAAAAAAACGATCGATTTACCGTTAGTGATACTGTAATCGGTAATGGGGCTTTAACTTATCCAGTAGGATTAATAACTGCTGATGAGTCTATTTTTGCGGGATTAGAGCCTTGGGATGATACTTTAGATAATTATTTAATAACTAAAACCAGATTTTGGACCATGACACCTAGCGACTTATGGACAGATAACAATGCATATATTTGGGGAGTAACTAATTCTGGGGAATTTCATACTGATTACGATTTAGGTG
>CAYQDO010000040.1:5587-6465 GCA_964416365.1 uncultured Muribaculaceae bacterium
AAATGTATTCTGATGGATTTGCCTATGCTTGGGGAATTACTAGTTCCGGAGAATTACATACTGGTTATGATTTAGGGGTAAGAGAAGGATTACGTCCGGTTTTAAATCTTGCTCCAAATGTTAAAATTAATGGTGACGGTAGTGCCGAAAACCCATTTAGAGTGATAGATTAATGTGGACATTAGACCTATATAATGAATTTATTAATAATTTATTTAATTTAAGTGATAAAAAATACTTAAATTTTTCTAAAAAATTAGTTATTAATTCTAAAGAAATGATAGGAGTAAATATTCCTAATTTAAGAAAAATTGCTAAAAAAATAGCAAACACGGATTTTGAAAGTTTTTTATCATATTATCAAGGAAAATACTTTGAAGAAACCTTAGTTTATGGTTTGACTTTAGGTTATTTAAAAGATAAAAATAAATTAAAAAAATATCTAACTCTCTATAGTGAAGAAATAACTGATTGGTCATTATGTGACACTCCAGCAACCAATATGAAATTAATAAGTAAGAATCAAAAAGAATTTCTTCCTTATATTAAAAAATTACTTTCAAGTAAAAAAGAATTTCCAATTAGATTTGGATTAATATTACTGCTAAGCCAGTATTTAAATGATGATTATATTAATTTTATTTTAGATACATGTATTAATTTAAAAAGTGATAGTTATTATGTAAATATGGCTATAAGCTGGTTATTATGTGAATGTTATATTAAATATCAGAATAAGACCGATCAGTTTATAAGTTCTGAATATTTAGATAAGTTTGTTTTAAATAAAACTATTTCTAAAATCAGCGATTCATATCGAGTATCTCTTATAAATAAAGAAAACCTAAAAAAAAGAAGAATTTAAAGATTTTTCTTTT
>CAYQDO010000041.1:0-6129 GCA_964416365.1 uncultured Muribaculaceae bacterium
ACGACCCACTGATTAAGAGTTATATATTTATTTTTCTTGATTTAAAAACGAATAAATCTTCTTGATCTTCAAATTCATATAGTTGGTAATTACCATTAGAATATTCATTTATTACTCTGAAATAAAATTTTTTTAGTTTCTTTGTTTAAACAAAAATATGGAAACTTGCAGCGTTTTTAATCTAATTTAACACTAACAAGTTTAGATACCCCCGATTCTTGCATAGTTACGCCATAAAGATTATTTATGTATTCCATTGTTCGTTTCTTATGGGTAATAATGACAAATTGGGTACTCGTGTTTAAACTCTTTAAATAGTTACCAAACATATCAACATTGACTTCATCTAGAGCTGCTTCTATCTCATCTAATAGACAAAATGGTACAGTCCTTATATTTAGGATAGCAAATAGTAATGCTATCGCTGTTAAGGTAGCTTCTCCACCGGAAAGTAGTCTTGTATTTTTAATATCTTTTCCGGGAGGTACCGCATAGATTTCTAAACCGGTATTTAAAATATCATTAGGATCAGTTAGGATAAGTTTACCTTCTCCACCTTTAAATAATTTAGCAAATACTTTACCAAATTCTTGATTTAGTTCTTCATAAGTAGAAATTAATCTTTCTTTCATAGTTGTATCTAGTTCATTAATTACTTCTAAGATATCTTTTATCGAAGTTTCTAAATCTTCTTTTTGTTTAGATAAGAATTCATACCTAGTATTTATTCTTTCATATTCTGAAATAGCTCCCGTATTTACTTCACCTAAGATTTTAATATCTCTTTTTAAAGTATTTACTTTTGTGCGTGCCGTATTTAAATCTTCTTTTAATTCATATTCTTTAATAGCCTTTTCATAAGTTATTTCATACTCTTCATTTAATCTAAGTAGTAAATTATCCAGTTTTGATTCTAATCTGGTTATTTGAATTTGAATTTCTTTTAATTCATTTTGTTTTTTATTGTATTCACTACTTGCCTTACGGCTAGTTACTTCTATTTCTCCAATTTGAGCCTGTAAATCATTTTTATTCATCTTAAGTTCATTTAATTTAATCTCTAAGTTTTCAGTTTGCGATTTTATTTCATAGTATTTACTTAAGATATTTTCAATTTCTTCATCTAATTTATTATTTAAGATCCCTTTCGTACCTTTAGTTTCATTTAAAAGATTATCTAAATTATTTTTTAAATTAGTTAAGCTTTGATTTTTTCTAAGGATAGTTTCTTTTAATGAATTTAAATTATTCGTACTATTAAATATTTTATTCTCTAATATTTTTAAATTATAATCTATTTCATTGATTTTATTTTCATATTCTTTGATTAGACTTACTTTCTCTTTAGATAGTTTAAGTAAGTTTTCTAGTTCAAATTTTTGATTTAATAAACCACTGGAGTTTTTAGAAGACCCACCGGTAATACTACCCCCAGAAGCAATTAATTCTCCTTCTAAGGTTACTATTTTATAAAGATAGTTTATTAATTTACCAATCTTATTAGCTCCATTTAAATCTTTAGCTATGATAACATTACCAAGTTGGTTTAAGACTATATTACGATAAATGGGATTATATTTTACTAAGTCAGATGCTATTCCCACAAAGGAATCTAAACCTTTTATTTTTAAAATAGTATTACTATCTACTCCTCTTGGTTTAATAACATTAAGAGGAAAGAAAGTAGCCCTACCTAAGAAGTTAGATTTTAAATAATTAATAGCTTCCTTAGCACTTTCTTCAGTATCTACAATAACAACATTAGCTGAGTATCCTAAAGAAGTATCTATAGCGGTGCTATGTTTTTCTTCGGTTTCAATCAATTTACCTAAATAACTATGAATACCTGTTAGTCTATTATTATTGACAACACTTCTAACTGCTTGTGGTACTTTGTAATCATTTTCAATGGTTTCATTCAAAATTTCGATTTTGTTTTTTAAACTAATATCTTCTTTATTTAATAGAAATAATTTTTTTAGTAGTACTTCTTTTTCATAAGTTAAATTATTATATTCTCTGGTTATTTTTTGATTTTCAGTTGCTTTTTCTTCTAATTCTTTTTCTTTAGTTTTTAGTTCTTCTTCGGCTACTTTTAAGTTGTTTTTTAAACCTAGTTCTTTTTCTTTTAAATTAACTAGATTTTCTTCTAATTTCACGTCTTCTACCTTATATTTTTGTCTTTCCAGCATGACTTGTTTTTCACTGGTTAATTTAGATAGTTCCATATTTAAACCGTATAATTTATCAGTTTTTTCACTTATTTGTTCTTCTAGTTTTAATAGTTTTAATTTTAGATTATCGACTTTGGAATTATCAATAACATTACTATTATCTATTTTTAAAATCTCTTCACTTAAAGTTTTTTCTTTTTCCTTATCTTCTTCATATTCAGTATTTATTTCTTTAACGTCATAAGCAATTAAAGCTATTTCAGTTTCTTGTAGTTCTTCTTTAAATTTTAAATATTTAGAAGCTGTTTCGGCTTGAGCTTTTAAAGGTTCTAGGTTTATAGATAATTCATCAATAATTAAATTGATTCTAGATAGATTATCGTTGGTTTTTTCTAGTTTTCTTAATGTTTCTTCCTTACGTTTTTTATATTTTAAAACTCCGGCCGATTCTTCTAAAATACTTCTTTTTTCTTCTGGTTTACCACTTACTATTTCCCCTATTTTACCTTGGGAAATAATTGATAATGAGTTAACACTTGAACCGGAATCAATAAATAAATCAGTTATATCTTTTAATCTAACTTGTTCACCATTGATGAAGTATTCATTTTCTCCAGCCAAATAAACAACTCTTTTAATTTCCAGTTCCGTTAAGTCACTCTTTAAGTAATGATCAGAATTATCAATAGTTAAAGATACCCAAGCTCTAGTTAAGGGATTACGAGATTTTGATCCACTAAAAATAACATCAGCCATGGAATTTCCACCGCGGATATCCTTAACTGATTGTTCACCTAAAACCCATTTTACGGCATCAACTATATTGCTTTTACCACTACCATTGGGACCTACGATACCAGTTATACCGGATTTAATATCGATTTCGGTCTTGTCGGCAAAGCTTTTAAAGCCATGAATACTAATTCTAAGAAGATTCACTTTTTCTTTTCACCTGCTTTTTTTGATATTGCGTCATAAGCTGCACTTTGTTCAGCTTCTTTTTTGTTTTTTCCTTTTCCGTGGCCATAAACTATACCTTCAACAACAACTTCTACTTCGAAAAGTTTGTCATGAGCTGGACCACTTTCACTGACAACATTATAGGCGACACTTTTTTTGTCGGTTTGTACTAATTCTTGTAATAAAGATTTATAGTCGTTATTAAAACCGATACCTTTTTTTAAATATGGCAGTGCTACATCCATCACAAATAATCTAGCTTTATGAAAGCCACTATTTAAATAAATAGCTGCTACGATACTTTCAAATACATCAGCTGCTATGGTTTCACTAACATTATTTTCTAGGCCATGACCTAGTCTTATATTGGGAGTAATACCTAAATCATCCATATAAGTAGATAAGGCTTTCTCACATACGAAAGAGGCTCTGATTTTAGACATATCTCCTTCAGATATAATGGAATTTTTATAGAAGTATTCGCTTATAATTAATTGTAAAACCGCATCACCTAAAAATTCCAGACGTTCGTAGTGCTCTCCACCTTCTTCATTGGCATATGAAGTATGAGTTAAAGCCATCTGTAATATTTTATTATCTTTATTTACCCCGTATTTTGATAAATCCATAGTATTTCACCATTTTCATTATACATTAACAAGTTTAAAAACTCCAGTTTTTTTAATTTAAGATTTTAAATAAAAATATTAAGTCACCTTTTCTATGTTTCAATATAATTGTTAATCAATTTCTTTCTATAATTATTTCTTTTAGTTCTTCCATATTTAGTTTATAACGATTTGTTGTATCACTTTTAAATCCAATATTTTCATTAAATACCTCGACAACATCTATTAATTGATTATTAGTATTATACATTTCAAGATAATATCTGGGACCTTCATAAGTTATATCGTGATTTATATTGGTAGCTGATGATATTAGGTTGATTATTTTATCAATTTTGTTTGTATCCGTAATTGTTTTTATATTTTCTTTCTCTATCTCTTTTACAATTATGGTGTTTATCGCTGCTAATTTGTCAATTACTTCATTATTAATCAAAGTAACCTCAGCATTTCCATCTTTATTACTAGCTTCAATATTTTCTGAATTAGTAGCACAACCACTTAACGTAAAACATATCAATAATAATATAAGTAAATTTAAACATCTATTCATCAAATCAACTCCTGATTATATTTTATCATTAAATTTTTTACTTAACAAAATATAATGCATTGATGAAAACTTACTGGTTTTAAAATTGAAATTTTTAAGCTTTTAAAAAAGTAAAATATGTAGTAGAATTATAAGAGGTGAATATATGAAAAAACTTTTAATTAAGTTAATAGATTTATATCAAAATATGCCTATTAGCACTCATAAACTTTGTCGTTTTACCCCAACTTGTAGTGATTATATGAAAGAAGCTCTAATAAAATACGGATGGTTTAAAGGATTAAGATTAGGTATAAAGAGATTATTAAAATGTCATCCCTTTGGTAAACATGGTTATGACCCAGTAAAGGAGAACTTATGAAAAAATTAACTAAATATTTAATACTTATTATAGCTTTTGTTTTTATTTCAGGATGTAATCTTATTAAAATGGATGACTTTGACGGAATAGATATTTATACTACTGCTTATCCTATAGAATATATCACTACTCGTCTATACGGAGAATATTCTAATATATTTAGTATTTATCCCGATGGAATTGATATTGAGGAATATACTATTACTAATAAGAAGATCAATGATTTTAGTAAAGCTCATTTATTTATCTATAATGGTTTAAGTAGTGAAAAACAGATAGCTGCTTCATTAATTAATAAAAATAAAAATCTAAATATCATTGATGTATCAAGAGGATTAGAAATTAAAAATGAAGATGTCGAGTTATGGATTAGTCCTTCTAACTGTTTAATGATTGCTCAAAATATAAAGAACGGTTTAAAAGAATATATTAACAATACTTCAATTCTAGAAGGTATTGATAAAAATTATGAAGATTTAAAAATTGATATTTCTGAATTTGATGCCGAACTTAAACTAATAGCTGAGAATGCTAGTAATAAAAGTTTAATTGTAACTAATAAAGCCTTCAACTTCTTAAGTAAATATGGTTTTGAAATAGTTAATGTAAATGATGATGATTCATCTTCTACTGCTTTTACTAGAGCAAAAAAAGCTTTCAGTAATAAAGAAAATCAATATTTATTTATTATTTCCGAGACTGATGAAGGCAATGAAAACATCAAAACTTTAATAAATAACGGTGCTAAAATTACTCTAATAAATAAAATGGATAATATTAGTGATGAAGATCGAAGAAATGATAATGATTATATGACATTTATGAAAGACTTTATTGAAGCTATAAAAGATGAAGTATATTAACAGCTATAAGCTGTTTTTTTGTTTTACAAATTTACTCTAACCTAGTCATTTTCATTGACTTTAAAAGCTAATTAGTGTAAAATCTTCTTGTGGTATGGAGCAGTACTCAAGAGGCTGAAGAGGCGCCCCTGCTAAGGGTGTAGGTCGGGTTTCCGGCGCGGAAGTTCAAATCTTCTCTGCTCCGCCATTTGTGATTATTTAAAAGTCTTGTATTGCAAGGCTTTTTTTGTTTTATAAAAGGAAGAATTAGAAACTGCAATAATAGAACCAGTCACAAAAGTAGAACAAGATAATGATGATTTACGATTTTAAAACTAATAATTAAGGACGATTTAAAAACATCATACTCTTTTTATGTCGTTTTTTTAGAACTAGACTTATCACTTTTGCCCTAGTTAACAAAATATTGATGAAACATGGCTGATTTATTATTTTCAATTTCAAAAAAAGCACCGATTGTTCGGTACTGTCATTTACTTCGTTTTTGGTTTTAAATTCAATTCGTTTATTTTTTTTGTTGCTGGATACTGATTTAACAATGAATTTTATAAATATTATTTTTCGCAAATATTTTTATAGTATTGCTTTT
>CAYQDO010000042.1:0-5046 GCA_964416365.1 uncultured Muribaculaceae bacterium
TATTTCCTTGGGTACTGAACCAAACATGATTCGTTATGTTTGGTTCATTTTTTTTGCAAGTAATGAAAAAAATGATATAATATTTTTGAGATGGGTGGTTTTATTATATGAATACAGTTAAAAAATTATCAGGATTTTCAAAAATAAAAAAACAAATACAAGAATTAGAATTAACAAAATTAGAAGCAAAAAAATTATTGACCGAAACTGAGGAAAATATAGAACAAAAAAAACTCGAAATGGCTCAGTTTTATCAAGAATTTTTTGATAAAAAAAGAAAAACAGAGTTTGTTTTATATGATAGATTTCCTAGCGCAGAAGCTTTAGACTTATATATAAGAAATATATCTGATAAATTTCCGTTATATGAAGTAGGTAGTTTAGACGCTAAGGAATTAGCAGAATTAATAAAACATTGTTATCAGTTTAAGACAGATACTGAATATGATATTTTAACTATAGGTGCAAATGAACTTGCAGGCACGCCTGTTTATCAAGGACAGAGTTGGTCAGTAAAGCCTCATTTGTATTTTGTTGTTGGTAATAATAAAACTTTAGCACCTTTTAGAGAATATGATGGACAATTTATAAATGAGAATAAAGTATATACATCAATATATTCACATGCAAAGGGAAAAAATTTATTATCTTTAGATCTCACTATGAGTTATGAATCCCCTAAAATAGATATCGAGTGTTTAACAGGTCATAGTGATATTCCAGAAAAAATTAATTTTTATAATTATGAAGACCGTAGATATGAATTTGTTGATTTTAATAAATATAAAAACATATTTGCATATTATTTAATACATCGTGTTGGTAAAAAGGGTAGATATGGTTATAATGGTATTAAAGATGTCTTAGATTTTACAACTCATATCTCCGATACTTTTATAGCAAGAATATTAATAAGTATTTGTATTTATAAAAGAAATAATAATATTGAAGAATTATCTAATGAAGATTACAATCATATTTTTGATGTTTTATATGGTACAAAAACAGATATAAAAGATGAGGCTTCTAAAGATATTCCAAACAGATTAATTTATATTCCAAACCAAAGGCATGGGAGATAAATATTAATTAATAAATTTATAAAAAAATGCTTGACTTAAATAATATACTTTGATATATTAGGTTTACCCAAAGAAATGATTCGTTATTTCCTTGGGTACTGAACCAAACATGATGCGTTATGTTTGGTTCATTTTTTTTGCAAATAAAAAGGCTAAATGCCTTTTATTTTTTTTAATGCAGACTTTTTTTTCTTCCAAATAGCGTCTTTAGAATAATTATATTTTAAAGATAATTTAACTAACGATAAACGATTGGAATAAAAATCAATTAAAATATTTGTTTCTAAAGAATTTAAATTGTATTCATAACATATTTCTTTTAGTTTATTTTCTTCCATGCCTCTGAATAATTTAATATCTTCTTTAGATTTTACAAATAAACTTGTTACATATGATAGTAGTACTCCTAAAATGATAGGTACTACAAAGGAAATACCTATATTGAAAGTTATTCTATTTAAAATATAATAAGTTAAGTTGGAAACTATAAAACATTTTGTTGCTGAATTAAAATGAAATGGTTTACCAAAGACTCTTTTAGTTATCAGAAATGAAGTTAAAATAAATAAACACTCGATAATAGTATGATTTAAAAAAGCTACAAAAATTATTACGGTTATATTTAATAGTTCATAGATGGCTGATAACAATAAATATATTATTATAAAAGCTTTTTCCTGTCTTTTACTATTTGAAAATAGCTGATATTTTTTCTGCCATTTTGATAAGATGGTCTTTAGGCCCAAAAATGACTGCACTCCATCTAAATTTTGTGCCAAATAATTTGCTGAAAATATCCATTTAAAATCACGCCCTTTCATTAAATGTAGATAATATGTTATTATCAATAATATCATATAATCAAAATTTAATAAAAACTCGTACATTAACTCATATTGTTCATTAAAAGTAAGATTTCTTAAAAATAATGAAATTGATTGATATAAAAAAATAATTAAAATCACAATAAAGGGTCTTATTATATTTAACTTTTTGTTAATGATGGAAGAAATAAAAACGGTAATTATTAATGTATATAATGGATAAAAATCAAAACCGACTTTTGTAAATAAAAAATATTGACCTGCTAAATTCAAAAGGAGTAAATCAAATGCTCCAATAAAATATGGCATTAATTTGTCTTTATTATTATCAGATAGCTTTAATATAAAAAAATAATCAAAATATAAAAACAAGCCAAAGAATAAAAAGCTAACCGGTTTAAATTTTATTAAAATAAAACATACTTTATTAATGACTTTATTTTCTAAATCTAGATTAAATACATTTAGTCCAAAAAGTTTTAAAATTACACTAATAATAATCATTATTAAAGTTACTTTTAAAATTGTTTTTAATATAAGTTCTTTATCATTAGATTTCAAAGGTGTTTCACCTCACAAATCAAGGTTATGTCAGATAAAGTATAACACATAATTCATAATTAATTAGTTTTAAATTAATATTTTAGTGTGATATTCTTTTTTTTTATGTTTTATGATAATATTATATTAGTAGAGAGGAAAGATATGAGAATACCTTTTTTATATATAATCGTAAGACCATTATTACAATTATGGTTTTATTTAACTTATTATCCAATATATATTAATCGTAAAAATATTCCTAAAAAAAGCAGAGTAATTTTAGCAGGGACACACACTAATAATCTTGATGGCTTTCTACTAGCATCATCCACCATAAGACCGGTTAGGTTTATTGCTAAAAAAGAATTATTTAAGGGAATAGGTAAATGGTTTTTTACATCTTGTGGTATGATTCCTGTAGATAGAAGTGTTCATGATAAAACCGTTATTCCAGCTGCTATAAATCTTTTAGAAAAAGAAATGGTAATTGGTATATTTCCGGAAGGGACTATTAATAAAACGAAAGAATTAATAATGCCATTTAAAAAAGGAGCTATAAAAATGGCTATTTCCGGAAGTTGTCCGATAGTTCCTTTTGCAATTATTGGGGAATATAAAAAATTTAAAAAAAATGTTAAAATAGTGTTTGGGGATTTATATTATCCACAAACAATAGATATTGAAAAAGAGACACAAATTCTCGAAAAGAAAGTTAAAAATTTAATTAAAGAGGGTAAGAAGTAAAATGAATTTTATAAGTAGAGTATTTAATAAAGAACCTAATATGGAAAGAGTTAAACCATTTGGAGATTCTATTACTCATTTAGAATATCCTTCTTGTGCTTTATATGAATTAGTTAAGAAAACTGTTGATAAATATCCTAAACTTATCGCTTACGATTATTTTGGTAAAGACACAAATTATCAAAAATTTTATCAAAAAGTTGAACATACTGCCAGAGCTTTGAAAGTTATAGGTATTAAAAAAGGCGATAGAGTAACTATTTGTATGCCGAACACCCCGGAAGCTATTATTATGTTTTATGCTACCAATATGGTTGGCGCAACCGCAAATATGATTCATCCATTATCAAGTGAAAATGAAATAGAATACTATGTTGAAATAGCAAATAGTAAAGTTATCTTGACTATTACTCAGTTAAAAAACAGAGTATTAAAAGCAACTCAAAAGCAAAATATGGATCGGATAATTTTAACATCTGTAGCTGATAGTATGCCTATCGTTGTTAAGACAGCTTATGAGGCTCAACAAATGATTAAAAAAATCACTAATAAACAAAATATTGTTACTGAAGAATTTGATGAAAGCAAAATTATATTTTGGCCAGAGTTTTTAGATTTAGGTTATGCCTATACTAAAAAGGATTATAAAGTCAAAGGTAATGGTGAAGCTGAAGCTGTTATTCTATACAGCGGAGGAACAACTGGTAAACCTAAGGGCGTAAGATTATCTAATAATAATGTTAATTCTATGGCTTTACAAGCTGTGTGCCGTATTGAATCAGCAGTACCTAGCAATTCTGTTTTATCTATTTTGCCTATTTTCCATGGTTTTGGTCTAGCATGCTGCATTCATACAATCTTTGTTGCTGGTATGAAAAGTTATTTAGTGCCACAATTTAAACCAAATGAACTGGCCAAAATGGTAAAGAAAAAGAAACCGAATCTTTTAGTCGGAGTTCCGACTTTATATGAAGCTCTAATTAATAGTGATGAACAATCTAAAACCTATTTAAAATCAGTTATAGATTGTATCTGTGGTGGTGATATTTTAAAATCAGAATTGCGTATCAAAGTTAATACTTACCTAGCAGAGCGTGGTTCGAAAGCAAAAATTAGAGTTGGTTATGGTTTAACCGAAAGTGTTGCGGTTGTAGCTGTAAGCCCAAGTGCTTATTTCAAAGAAGGCGCCGTAGGCTTACCAATGCCAGATACTGAAATCAAAATAGTTAAACCAGGAACCTTTAAAGAATGTAAAGTAAATAAAAAAGGGGAAATATGTGTTCATGGTCCATCCCGAATGACGGGTTATTTAAATGAACCTGATGAAACAAGCAAAACTTTAGTAGAACATTCTGATGGTAAGGTATGGCTTCATACTGGTGATATTGGCTATAAAAATCATGAAGGAATTATTTTCTTTGAATCTCGTTTAAAAAGATTAATAATTACTAGTGGATATAATGTATATCCACAATATATGGAACAACTTTTAGCATTACATCCAGCCATAGAAACAGCTGTCGTAGTAGGTATTCCTCACCCATATAAAAAACAAGTTCCCGTTGCTAACATTGTTTTAAAACCTAACTATTATCCAAGTGAGGAACTAAACCAAAGTATAAATAATTATTTGCAAAAATCAGTTGCTAAATATGCAATGCCGCAGGCGTATGAATACATAAAGGCAGTACCAAAAACTTTAATTGGGAAAGTCAATTATAAAAAATTAGAAGAAGAATGTACAAAGAAGTATGGGAAAGTTAAGAAATGAAAAAAGAAACACATTATTATAGATATAAATTTATTAAAGTAATTTTAGGAGGTCTATTTTGGATCTTATATCGTCCTAAAAT
>CAYQDO010000043.1:0-5045 GCA_964416365.1 uncultured Muribaculaceae bacterium
AACTGATTATCAATTTCCACAATACCTTTGGCGCCTAATTTTTGAATAGCGTCTTTATCAACTAAGGTAACATCTTTTAATGTTACTTTAAATCTGGACATATTAACTTCCGTATCTAGAATATTATCTTTACCTCCTAGATATTGAACTAATTTATTAATTTCAAAGGTAAAATTCTTTTTGTTTAATTTGACAATAACTAAGGATGTAATCAGTAAGACAAAAAATATTATCAAATATTGCCACCACATATATGCATCACCACTATAAGTATACACTAAAAACTTAAAAAATAAAATCACTATTTTACAAATCCTTCATAAAATATAATGAGTATATATGAAAGGGTGAAAAAATATATGTGTAATAATTTTAACAACAATGAACACTCAGATAAAAGGAATTGTGTAGCTGAAGTATTAAAAGTTATAGATGTCTTACAAAAAAATGCATGTCCTGATAACTGTAGCGATTCATGTGATAGACCTATATTAGGAGGCGGAACAAATTGCTTTGTCTTTAATACAAGACCAGTTCAACTATTTACTTGCTGTGGAAATGGGGTACCTTTCTCAATGCCAGTATGTAAAGACTTTATAAATGTATGTTCAACTCCAACCGGTGTAAATCCTTCAGAAAATTGTTCAACAATATTTAGAGTCGAAAAATTAGAAGGAAACTGCTGTACATTTAGAGTTTTAGTACCAAATACTGACTCAACAAACTGTAATATTCCATGGCTTGCTACAAATAGTATATTCACTTTTAACTGTGATTGCTTATGTGCTATTCGCTGTTTAAGTGACTGTTTCGTCGAATGTGTTTAAAAATGAGGTAATCTCATTTTTTTCTTTCACAAAAAAACTTTTACAAATCGTAAAAGTTTTTTAAATATTCATTATAAGCTTTATATTCAACAGTATTAGTAATCTCAGTATAAGGAATATTTCTCTTTTCTAAGATATCTTTAACTATATAGTCAGTTAAATGGGGATTCCGGATTAGAAGTGGACCGATTAAGTAAGTTCCAAAAAAATTCTCTTCACGATATCCTTCAAAAGATGATTTATAATTATCAGCGTAACCATTAATAACACTAAACAGATGATTATCATCACACTGCATGACAGATAAGCGGTTTTGAAAACCGATTATCGGTGATAAATTTTCGAATTCCATAAATGATTCACCAACGATACGTTTGGGATTTTGTTTAACATAATAATTAAAAATATTTAATCCTTCATATTTGGCATTATCCATTTCAATAAATTTACCAAATATTTCATGCGCATTTCCAGTAGTAATAAAATATTTATTATTCTTAATAGCACTAGCAAGTTTATTCTTATATTTTTTTAAATCAGTTAAAACAATTAGCAAATTTTGATTAGTGCCACTACCCATATAGAAAATATCATATTTATTAAAATTAATATTATCTCCTACTGTTAGCAAATCAACTTCTACTTTAACATCTTGATTTATAAAAGCATTTTGCAATGCTAAAATATTACCTTGTTCACCATAGAGATTTAATAAATCATAATATAAATGGGCTATTTTAATTTTCATTATGATCACCTTCTTCAGTATCTAAAAATATATTTTTAAGCGTTTCTGTCATATCAAAGCAAACCATAGTAAATATTTTTCCTGAACTGTTTTCTTTTAGTAGAGTAGTAATACGACTAATATCATCTACTAAAATAAGTTCATCAGGATCTATTCCGGAATTAATTAATCTAGCAGCAACATCAAATCTAAATCTACCAATACAAAAAATCCGATCAATATTATTTGTGTCTAAAATACTAAAATCTACATCATAAAGCCATGAGATATCATTGTATTGATATCTTCTAGAAACATTTTCAAACCCTAAAATAATGGTTTTAGATTTAGGATATTGATTAATATATTTTAAACTTTGTAAATAACTTAAATTGTTTTCATTTTTACTTTCGATCATCACAACTTCACGATTATCAAACATAATGGTTTTTAATCTTTTTGATGGTATGATATTAGTATTTAATGCTTTTAGTAATTGTTCTTCAGTAAGACCTATTTCCTTACAAAGTGTGTATGCAGCTAAAGTATAATAGGCTGCAAAGAAAACATTGTTATTTAAATGTACTTTATTATTTTCAATAATCATAGTTTGTTTATTTAAATTAACTTGTTTACCTACATAATTGACATTTCTTTTATAGTCACAGGAAGGACATTTATAATCACCAAGATGACCATAATGATAATAACGATATTCTAGTTTAGTTTGGCATCTTGGGCAGTATGCGCCATCTAAATTTTGACTGTAAGGCTCGGTAATACTATAAGAAGTTTTGTTTATTCCATAAGTAGTAATTTTTCTTTGAAGCTTTAAAGTAATTCTATTTACTAAAGAATCATCGGCATTTAAAATTAAATGCGTCTTATCATCGATTGAATTTATGATTTTATCTAAGATTATTTCTGGATTACCATTTCTGGCTGGTTGATCTCTGGTAACATTGGTTACTAATAAATGAGTTAAAGTACTTTTTTTAAAAGTTTCTTTAATATAGGACTCATCCATTTCGAGAAGTACGATATCAGCCTTTAATTTTCTTGTAATAAAATTACAATGATTTAAAATTAGAGTAGCTGTACCATTTAAGACGTTTGATCCTGATTTGTTCCAAACTACTTTATAACCATTATTGTCTAAAATATGAGCTACTAAACTGGTAGTTGATCCTTTTCCAGAGCTTCCGGTTATGCCGATAACATATTTAGGATATTTTATTTTACCTAAAATGTCTGGTTTTATTTTTAAAACGATACTAGCTGGAAATACTGAACCATTTTTTTTAAAAATTTTACAAATTAAAGTTATTAATTTATTAAGAATTATAAGTAGATTTGTCACTGCTCATCACCTAATTTGATTATATCTTACCTTATTAGATTGGTAAATAACTTTGTAAATATAAATGACAAAGATTGCTAATTAAAAATATTTCTAAAAATTACGAAGACATGTTATAATAAAGGTACTAAAATATGTGTGAGGGAATATATGAGAGAGATAATTGGAAGCATTGATGTTGGAACAGATACAATTAAGTTAGTTGTTGCTGAATATTTTAATAATAATTTCAATATTATATGTGCCATTGAAAGTCCAACTAAAGGTTTTAGAGATTATGAAATAATTAATGAAAATGATCTTGTTAAATCAATTAAAACTGCTTTAGAGAAAGCATCGGTAAAACTTAATTTTAAATTAACTAAAGTCATAGCTAATATTCCCACAACATCCAATAATTTTATTTTAAGTGAAGCAACTAACACTATAAATAATGAAAATAATATCGTAAATAGTAATGATATTTTAAGAGTATTACAAAGCACAGCTTATAATAGAGTAAATATTAATGATGAACTTGTTAGTTTAATACCTGTTGGTTTTAGAGTGGGTGATTATGAAACAAAAGACCCATTTAATAAAAAAGGAAAAACAATTGCGGCTAAAACCATTCTAATTACTGTTTTAAAAAAAGAAGTTTATGATTTAATTAAGATATTAGAAAAATGTGGTTTGGAAGTAGTTGATATAACAATTACAGGCCTTGTGGATTATTATAATTACCGTAATAACTATCTGGATATGAAAACGGGAATAATGGTTAATGTTGGGGCCTCAGTAACTCAAGTAAGTGTTTTTAGTAAAGGTATTTATATAAATAATGAAGTTATTAATCTTGGAGGTTTGAATATTGATAAAGACATTGCTTATATTTATAAATTAAAATTAAGCGATGCTAGGTATTTAAAGGAGCAATTAGCTCTAGCTAATATTAGAAGAGCTAATCCAAAAGAATCAATTAAAATTGTTAATAAAGAGGGCGAAGAGTTAAATATTAATCAATATGAATTAACAGAAATAGTAGCTAGTAGAATCAGTGAAATCTTAAAAAAGATTAAAAGTATAATTAACCACTTAACAAAAAAAGAAATTAGTTATATAATTATAACAGGGGGACTAACTGAATTTAAAGATTTTAATATTGCTGTTACTAGTGTGTTTAGTGAATCAGCCAGTATTGGGACAATAAATACCTTAGGAACTCGAAATAATAAATACAGTGTATGTTTAGGAATGATAAAATACTTTAATGATAAATTAAAACTACGTCATCGCAGATATTCAACTATAAGTGAAAGCGATGCTGAGGACATGTGTAATAAAGAATCGAAAATATCAATTCCTAGCGATTCAATATTAGGCAAGATATTTGGATATTTTTTTGATAGTTAAGGAGAGAGATTAAATGAAATTTGGATTAGAAATGGATCAGATAGCAAAGATTAAAGTAATCGGAGTAGGTGGCGGTGGTTGTAATGCCGTTAACCGAATGATTGAATCAGGCGTTAAAGGTGTTGAATTTATCGTAGCTAATACGGACTTACAAGTTTTAAATGCTTCAAAAGCTGAAAATAAATTACAGATTGGTACTAATATTACTGGTGGACTAGGAGCAGGAGCTAATCCTGAAATTGGTCGCCAAGCGGCTTTAGAAAGTAAAGAAGAAATTAAAGAAACCTTAAAAGGTGCTGACATGGTTTTTGTTACCTGTGGTATGGGTGGTGGAACTGGAACAGGAGCTGCCCCAGTTATAGCAGAAATTGCTCAAGAATTAGGAGCTCTTACAGTTGGAATAGTTACTAAACCTTTCCGTTTCGAAGGTAAGAAAAGAATGGAACAAGCTGTTTTAGGAATTGATGAATTAAAAAAACATGTTGACACTTTAATTGTAATTCCAAATGATAGATTAAGAGATATTATTGATCGTTCTACCCCAATGTTAGATGCCTTTAGAGAAGTAGATAATGTTCTACATCGTGGTGTTCAATCAATCAGTGATTTAATTGCGGTATCTGGTCTTGTTAACCTTGACTTTGCTGATGTTAAAGCGGTTATGGAAAAACGTGGTAATGCTTTAATTGGAATCGGTCTTGGCGTTGGAGAAAATAGAGCAATTGAAGCTGCTAAACAA
>CAYQDO010000044.1:0-5022 GCA_964416365.1 uncultured Muribaculaceae bacterium
TCTCATACTTCTTACCACATTTAAGAAGTTAACATATTCTCCTTGAGCATTTTCCGGTCTTAAGTAAATAACACTTTTATTATCATTTGTAACACCACGATAGGTTTCAAACATTAGGTTAAATTCTCTAATATCGGTAAAATCATGTTTACCACATTTTGGACATGGTACTTGATTTTCTTTAATATAATTTCTCATTTCATCTTGAGTCATTTTATCGGGATTAGTATCTTTATTAAACTCACTTATTAACTTATCAACCCGATGACGCATTTTACAATTCTTACAATCAATTAATGGATCAGAAAATGATGAAACATGACCAGAAGCTTCCCAAACTTTAGGATGCATTAAAATAGCTGGATCTAATTCATAAGCATTTTTTCTTTCTTGAATAAATTTTTTACGCCAAGCATCTTTTAAATTATTTTTTAACCTAGCACCTAAGGGACCGTAATCCCAAGTATTAGCTAGTCCTCCATATATTTCTGAGCCTTGAAATATGAAACCATATTGTTTACAAAAAGCAACTAATTTTTCCATTGTTAATTTTTCCATAATATCCCTCTTTCTATTTTTAAAAAAAGACACTTTTCTATAGGGGCGATTAACTCGCGGTTCCACCCTACTTAAGTGTCTTCATTAATGTTATAGCTCTTTCTTTGCCAGAGAAGTCATCGCTTTAAATATACAACTAAATTATATCATGTTTTTCTAAATTGTAAACCTTAAATTCTGATAGGATTTATATCAATTTCTATTGATACCTTTTTATGATTACTATATATCTCATCTAAATATTTTAAAGCATCTTTTATAAAGTTAAAATCTTTATATTTTAAAACAATTTGAAAACGATAATAATTTTTGATTTTAAACATCGCAGCGGTAGTTGGCCCTAGTATAATAGTTTGAACACCTAAAACTCTCTTTAAATAATTAACCGTATTCGTAGCTTCTTTAGAAGCCTCATTATAATCTTTAGATACAATTTTTAATGATGTTAAATAAAAATAAGGTGGATATTTTAATACTTTACGAACATGCATTTCATAATCATATAAATTTAAATAACCATTATTTTTAACAAAATTTAAAGTCTTATCATCAGGATTAAATGTTTGAATAATTACTTCGCCAGGAATTTCACTTCTTCCCGCTCTACCTGATACTTGAGATAACAAACTAAAAGTATACTCACCACTACGAAAATCCGGAATATTTAAAGATTCATCAGCATTAATGACTCCTACTAAAGTTACTTTAGGAAAATCTAATCCTTTGGATATCATTTGCGTACCAAGAATTATATCTACTTCTTCATTTTCAATCATTGAAATAATTTTTTCGTGAGATCCTTTTTTGGTAGTAGTATCAGCATCCATTCTGACAATTCTAGCTTCCTTATATCTTTCTTTTATTTCTTCTTCTAATTTTTCTGTGCCTAATCCATAATATGATAAAGCTGTTTCCTTACATGATGGACATATCTCATTATTTAATTTAGTATATCCACAGTAGTGACATCTTAAATTATTGGAAGTCTTATGATAAGTTAAAGTTATTTCACAATTAGGGCATTTATAAGTATATCCACAATTTTTACACGTAATAATAGTTGTAAAACCTCTTCGATTTAAAAATAACATGGTCTGCTCTTTTCTTATTAATCTTTCTTTAATAGCAGAATCTAAAGCATCACTGATAATCATATTTCTTTTTTTAAATTCAGTAGCCATATCTATTAAAGTTATTTTCGGTAAGACTGCTTTACCGATTCTTTTGTCTAAAGTTATTAATTTATAAACATTTTTTTGAGCTCTGGCAAAAGATTCTAAAGATGGCGTGGCAGACCCGAGAACTAAAGAACAGTTATGATATTTACATCTCTTTTTTGCCATATCAATAGCTTGATATCTAGGATTATTATCTTGTTTGTAGTTAGTACTATGTTCTTCATCAATTATAACAATACCAATATTTTCTAAAGGTACAAAGATAGCACTTCTGGTTCCTACTACTACTTTTACTTCTCCCGCTAATATTTTCTTATATTCATCATGTCTTTCACCATCAGAAAGACCACTGTGAAATATTGCAACTTCACTACCAAATCTTTCATAAAAACGATTAACGATTTGAGTTGTTAAAGATATTTCCGGAACTAGCATAATAGATGTTTTATTTAATTTTAAAACCTTTTCAATTAAAGACATATACACTTCTGTTTTACCTGATCCTGTAACACCATGGATTAAATATATGTCATTCTTATTTAATTCAACTGATCCTACCGCTTTTTCTTGGTCTAAAGTAAGTTTAGGTTTATTATTTAATACTAATCCTTTATTAATTCGATATTTGGTTTCTTTATAGATTTCAATTATTTCTTCCTTAATTAAAGGATTGATGATTTCCAAACTATATTCATTTTTTAAAATTGTTTCTCCGTCTAATAATCTGGTGATTAATTCTTTTCTTTTAAAAGCTCTTGCATTAGTATTTAAGAATCTTTCCGCTTTATCAATATCTTTAATTTTTAAATATGTATCATATAAATTATAATTACTTTTAATGGTTTTAATTTTCATACTGCTTGGAAACATAGTGTTATAAGCTGTTATTAAAGTACACAAAGTACTTTCTTTTAAGTGTTTTCCTAAGTCTAAAAGTTCTTTATTTAAAGCAAACTCGGGATTGGTAATAGAAATTATTTCTTTTAAATCAGCATTTTCTGTTTCATCTTTAATATTAATAACGAAGCCATTAATAGTTAGTTTTCCAAAAGGAACGACCACTTTCATTCCTATTTTTAATTTATTTTTAAATTTTTTCGGTATTAAATATGTAAAAGTACGATCTAATGATTTTACGCCATATTCAACAATAACATCTGCATACATACTTAACACCTCACTTGGATCAAATTTTTCTTCCAACTATTACAGTTGATTTTTTTAGAAATGTAAATCTTCTTTCAATATTTCGATTATATCATATTTTTGTCTTGAATATATAGAACGTTTGTTCTATAATTAATTTAGGTGATGGATGTGAACGAATTATATATTAAAAAAAATATAATTGCCATCGATCTTAAAAGTTTTTTTGCTTCTTGTGAATGTGTGGAAAGAAACTTAAATGGAGAAACTACTCCCCTTGTTGTTTGTGACCCTACTAGAAATGGCGCCATGACTTTAGCCGTTACACCTTATTTAAAATCAAAAGGTGTAAAAGGAAGAACAAGAGTGTACGATCTACCTAAAAATATTAAAATTATTAAAGTTCCACCTCGCATGGGCTTATATCAAAGAAAAAGTAAAGAAGTCATTAATGTATACAGAGAATTTGTAGCCGATGAAGATATGCATGTTTATTCTATTGATGAAGTTTTTTTAGATGTAACTAATTATTTAAATTATTATAAGAAAAGTGCTCCAGAACTAGCTAAAGATATTTTGACCCGTATCAAAGAAAAAACTGGATTAATGGCTGTTGCCGGTGTTGGACCTAATATACTACTTGCTAAAGTTTGTATGGATTTAGAAGGTAAACATTCTAAAGATAATATTGGCATTTGGACCTATGATGATGTTACCGCTAAACTATGGAACATTACACCCCTATCTAAAATATGGGGCATCGGACCAAGAATGGAAAGAAGATTAAATAATTTAAGAATTTTTTCTGTTGGGGATTTAGCCCGTTTTAATCGATTAATTTTAAAAGATAAATTTGGTATTTTAGGTGAAGAATTATGGTATCATGCTAATGGTATTGATTTAACTAAAATAAGTGATTTAAATAAACCACCTAAAGACCAATCAATTAGTCACAGTCAAGTTTTATATAAAGATTATGATGAAACTAATATTCCTATAATTATCAGAGAAATGGTTGATTACTTAACCAGAAGACTAAGAAATATGAAAAAGAAAGCATCTATTATTGGTTTTGGAATTAGTTATTCCAAAGCAATTGGTGGTGGATTTGGTCACAATATTAAAATAGACAAACATACCGGAGATAGTAGTGAAATTGTCGAAATATGTCTAAATATATTTGATAAATATTATGAATCCCTACCTATTAGAAAAGTAAGTATCTATTTATCAGGTTTAACTGATATTAATGGAACACAACTTAATCTTTTTGAATCCTTTGAAAATACTATCTTAAAAGATAAGGCTAATAAAGCAATAGATTTAATTAAAGAAAAATATGGAGCTAATAGTCTTTTAAAAGCTTCTAGCCTTCTTTCTGATTCCACTATTATCACAAGAAATCTTAAAAATGGTGAGGAAAAGTATTGATTTTAAAGCTTCTCTATGCTAATATTAATATGTTCTTGTTTGGGGAATTAGCTCAGTTGGCTAGAGCATCTGCCTTGCACGCAGAGGGTCGCGGGTTCGAGTCCCACATTCTCCACCAAATAAGTAATCCAAGCCTTATGTTTTAAGGCTTTTTTTGTGCTAAATTATTTAAAACCCCGATTTATTGTTATGTTACAATTTTATTAGAGGTAATTTAAGTAAAAATTTTAGTATGTGATTAGATTCTATATATAAAACCATCACAATATAACCAGAACCATCTAGTATTGGTATTTTTATTGATTTATGGCTTCTAAATTTTTAATAAAACCGTGCGAAAATTCCGAACAATTAGTAATATGATTTTTTATAGAATATTTATAGTTTTAATGATATAATAACTCTCACTTAAGGAGTAATTATATATGAAAATAGTTTATCCATACAAAAGTATGTATAGTCATCTACAATATTTAGAACACGATTATAATGATGATAGTAATAGAACGGTATGTATATATACTAATAGAAATAATAATTCTGTAGATAGTTCAGCATTAAATATGGAAGGAATATTGAAAGAACACTGTGATTTTGATTTTGAAAATAAAAAAGTTTTAGATGTCGGGATGGGAACTGGAGACATACTTTCTTTTGTCCGTAATGAATTAAAAGCTGATGTATATGGAGTAGATCTTTTTTCTTACAT
>CAYQDO010000045.1:0-4875 GCA_964416365.1 uncultured Muribaculaceae bacterium
AATATTTGCTGAATCTCATGAAAAAGATTTAGAGACTTCGGTTAATGCATTTTTAACAAATGTCTCTGATTTATGGGATATTAAATATAATGTAGCAATTGCTACGAATGGTGAAGACCAGTTATATTGTTTTACAGCAATGATTATATATAAAGATTAGTGAGTGACTTAAAATGAAGAAAAATAGTTTTATTGAAGGCACATTTATTGCAACGGCATCCGTAATATTAGTTAAAATACTAGGGATGATCTATGTTGTACCTTTTTATATTATTGTCGGATCTAAAGGTGGAGCTTTATATAGTTATGCTTATAATATTTATGTTATTTTTTTAAGTATTTCTTCAGCCGGTCTTCCTAATGCTATTAGTAAAATCATCAGTGAATATAATGCTTTGGGTATGATAGAAGCTAAAACCAGGGCTTTTAAACTTGGAAAGAAAATTATTGGCTATGCTTCCGTAATATCCTTTTTAGTTCTGTTTATTTTTGCTGAAGAATTAGGATTACTCATTTTAGGTGATTTAACAGGTGGTAATACCATTGGAGATGTCGCATTTGTAATTAGATGTGTTTCTTTTGCTATATTAGTTATCCCTCATTTAAGTGTTACTAAAGGATATTTACAAGGTCATAATTATATAACCCCACCATCAAATAGTAATTTAATAGAACAAATTGTTCGGATATTTATTATTTTAGTTGGATCATATTTAGCTTATAAAGTTTTTGATTCAAGTTTGACTTTAGCGGTGGGTATAGCTGTTTTTGGAGCTTTTATTGGGGGATTAATAGCATACTGGTATTTAAAAAAAAGTATTAATAAAAATAAAACTTCATTAAATTTAGATAAAGAATATCAAAAAGATAAGATTACGAATAAAGAAATAATTAAAAAGATTGCGACTTATGCTATACCATTTATCATTATTAATTTAGTTAATAGTATTTATAATTTTGTGGATATGGTATTAATTTTAAGAACTCTTGATCATTTAGGTTATACAGCAACTGATGCGGAATTTATTACTAGTGCTATTTCTACATGGGGTAGTAAGCTGTGTATGATTGTCAACTCCATCGCTATGGGGATGACAGTCAGTTTAATTCCCTCAATTGTCGAAGCTTATGCTACCAAGAATTGGGAAGATTTAAATAATAAAATTAATAAGTCTTTACAAATGATAATTTATATTTCTTTACCACTAACTTTAGGTTTATCAATTTTAGCAACCCCAGTTTGGACTATTTTCTATAATATTAATCGTTATGGAGGAGAAATTTTAAGTGTATTAATATTTACCGCATTAGGTGGTAATTTATATATGATTGTTACTACTACTTTACAAAGTTTAAATAAATATAAAGCGGTATACCGATGTAGTATATATGGTTTCTTATTTAAAGTTTTGTTGAATGTACCTTTGATGATTTTAAGTAATAAAGTTGGACTTGATGCTTATTATGGAGCCTTAGCAGCTACCTTAATTAGTTTTGGTATTTCAATTTGTATCGGGTTACGTGCCATAGGTAAAGATCACAAAATGTCTTATAAGGATACTTTAATGCAAGTATTAAAAATTTTGGTTCCCGGTGCAGTTATGGCATTTGTCTTAGTTGTTTTAAATAGTTATCTACCATTTAATGTTTATAGCCGTACATCTTCGTTTGTATTGGTGATAATTAATGCCATAGTAGGTGGAATTATTTATATAGGTTTAAGTATTAAAATGAAAATACCACAACATATTTTTGGTGGAAAAGATTTAGCTAAAATCATAAAAAAACTTACTTTTGGTAAGTTTAAAATTAAAAATAAAAATTAGACCATATACATTGAGTTAGAGTAGTTATAGTCGTTCTCCGGATAAGATGTTTGTCCAGTATCTCCCTCTAATTTATTTACTCTGGTTTCTAAGCGATTAAGTTGTCTTTCAATCTTAGATAGTCTTGCATCTAAATCAGGTGGCATATTAGAACTTCCGACTGGTGGACCTGCATAAAACTGAGATTGACCGGTTATTTGTCCTGGCATCATTTGGGGATTCATCATTTGAGGATTCATCATTTGAGGATTCATTCCTGGATTTACAACATTGAAACCTGAACTTTCAAAAAAAGCATTGCGATTTTTTTTCATTTTTTCACCTCTAACCTATTATATGTATCACCGTGATAAATGTTTAAAGGAGGATAAATATGCGTTTAAGGAATATTAAAAATGCTAAGGATATTGTAGATAATCATCCTTTGGTAATTTCTAAATTAACTAAAGAAACTTTTAATAATCCAAATCCTATCCATTTAGAAATTGGGATGGGTAAAGGGGACTTTATTATTGAAATGGCTAGGAAGTATCCCGATATCAATTTTGTTGGTATGGAAAAATATGAATCAGTTATGGTAAGAGCTGTTCAAAAAGTTGAAGAGATGCCTAATAATTTAAGATTCATGAGATTGGATGCTAAATATCTTGCAACTTATATTGATGTTAAAATAGCCGCTTTATATTTAAATTTTTCTGATCCCTGGCCTAAAAAACGTCATGCCAAAAGAAGATTAACTAATAAATACTTTTTAGATTTTTATGAAAAAATATTTGTAGGTGTAGTAAATATTTACCTGAAAACTGATAATAAAGGTCTTTTTGCTTATTCTCTAGAATCTTTAAGTCAGAATGGTTATCTATTAGAAAAAGTATCTTTAGATTTGCATAGAGAGGATATTCCTAATGTTTTAACAGAATATGAAAAGAAATTTTCCGAGCAAGGCATTTTAATTAATTATTTACATGCTACTAAAAAGATTTAAAAAGACTTTTATTTTTGCTATAATAAACTTTAGGAGAAGATTATGAAGAAAATATTCTTAATGGCTTTTTTAGTTTTATTTATTACCGGTTGTACAAGTATTAATAATTCTTCAACCGAAAATTTAATTAATGAAATTCAAAAAAGTAAAACTAACTTAGATAATACTTATCGCCAAGGTTATAAATATTATTTACCAACTCATTTACAAGTTAAAGAAGTTCATGGTTTAAATGAGATAATTACTCATCATGGTTATAAATATTATATATATGTTGATTTAGTAAGTTATTTTGATAATATAAAAAAGGAATATAAAGAAAACCCTAATAGTTATTATAGTAAAAATATCAGTTATGATGGTATTGAAGGTTATGTAGAAATAAATTCTAAAAAAGATAAATATCTAATTGAAATAATGTATAATTATGCTAAAATAGAAGTGATAGTAGATAGTGATTATATAAATGAAGCAATTGTTAATTCGATGATTATTTTATCGACTATTAAGTATAATGATGATATTATTGAAAACATGATGGGTGAAAACATTTTAAATTCTAAAGAAGAGCAATTAAATATATTTGAAGTTCGTGGTCGGGAAAGTAAATTTTTAGAGTATTTAGAAGAATATGACTCTTATGAAGATGAGTTACCGGATCCAGATTTAATTAATTAAGGAGAGTATGAACGTGGGAGTATTTAAAAAATTAAAAGATGTCTTGTTTGATGTCGAAGAAGAATTGCCAATCATTACCAAAAATGAAAAAGTTGAAAAAAAAGAAGAAAAACTGCCAAAATATAAAGAGGAAAATACTATCAAAGAAATAAAAATTCCTAAAGAGGAATTAACTGAACGTGAATTAATAAAATCTGAATCTACTTTCAATTTTCCCGTGGAAATTGATGACACACCTCTAAGACGTACTCGAAATTATGATTTTAATGAAGAACCGGTTAGAAAACCTGAACCGTATTTTTCCAAAAATTTTAATGAAGATATAAAAAAAGAGAAAGACAAATCAAAAGATGCTTTTAAACCGACACCGATAATTAGTCCGGTTTATGGGATTTTAGATCAGAATTATAGTAAAGATGATGTTATAGTTAAAACTGATGTGGGAGTAAAAAAACCCGATTTAGATGAGATCAGAAAAAAAGCATATGGTATCAAAGAAAAAAAAGTAGATATTAAACTTGAAAAAGAAGTAATTGAAGATGATGCTTTAAAAACTTTAGATGAAATTCTAATGGAAGAAGAAACAACAGTTATTAAAGAAACTAGATCTGTGAAAGTACCAAAAATAGAAGATGATGAATTACCTGATGAACCATTCAGTGATGAAAAATTAGGCCATGACATAGACAATACAATTGAATCTGATTTATTCAATTTAATTGATTCTATGTATGAAAATAAAGAGGAGAGTGAAGAAGAATGATTGATGCGTTATCAACAATATTGCCAATTGTAATTTACTTTTTATTAGTAGTTTTATTAATTATTGTCATTATTTTAGGAATCAAGCTTATAATAGCATTAGATAAAGTAAATAATATAATTGACAATCTGAAAGAAAAAGTCGATGCATTAAATGGTATGTTTAAAATAGTTAATTTTGCTTCTGAGAAAATAAACTATTTAAGTACCAGAGTAATCGACACAGTAGTATCTTTTGTAAATAAAATATTTGGTTTAAGTGGAAAGGATGACGATGAAGATTATGAGTAAAAGAAAAGGATGCGGTTTAATAACCGGTGTATTAATTGGTTGTGGGTTAGGAGTATTATTTGCTCCTAAAAAAGGTTCGGAAACTAGAAAAGACTTAATGAAAAAACTAAATGAATTAGCTGATAAAGTTAAAAAGATTGAGATTCAAGATGTTAAGGAATCTATTTCTGAAAAAATTGATAGTTTAAAAGCCGAATTAATGACATTAGATGGTGAAAAAGTTGGAGCTATTGCTCGTAAGCAAGCTTTAAACATTAAAAATAAAGCCGAAGAGTTATATAACTTAGCAAAAGAAAAGGGCACTCCAGTTTTACAAAAAACCGCTGCAGAAGT
>CAYQDO010000046.1:0-4759 GCA_964416365.1 uncultured Muribaculaceae bacterium
ATAACTATTTTTTTTCTTTTTAAAATAGTTATTTCTATTAGATGATTTATTTTCGTTTTTTACGTCTTTTAGAGGATAATCATGATTTTCTTCAACAACAATATCTTTTTTAAGTAACGCTTGAATACTTTTAAGATTTTTTCTTTGGCTATTATCACAAAAAGATATCGCGATACCAGTAGCCCCTGCTCTACCCGTTCTACCAATACGGTGAACGTAAGTTTCTGCTTGGTCTGGTAAATCATAATTTAAAACATGAGATAATCCTTTAATATCGATACCATGAGCAGCAACATCTGTTGCTATTAAAATATTACTTTGCCCACTTTTAAATTTTTTTAAAGCGGCAACTCTTGCTCTTTGCGGTTTATCGCCATGAATTACTTCATTAGGTATTTTATATTCATTTAAAGCTTTACTTAATTTATTAGCACCCATTTTAGTTCGAGTAAATATTAATAGTGACTCTATTTTTTGTTTTTTAAATAAATCTAATAAAAGATTTACTTTATTACTTTTATCAACAAAATATAGTGATTGATTAATATTAGGTGCTGCAGATGAAACCGAATCTATTTTAATAGTAACATGATTTTTCAATAATTCTAAAGCCAATTTTTTAATTTCAGTTGGCATAGTAGCTGAGAACAATAAAGTTTGATGATTTTGAGGTACTTTGGCAAGTATCTTTTTAACATCATTAATAAATCCCATATCTAACATTGTATCTGATTCATCTAAAACTACGGTTTCAATAAAATCCATATTAACATGTTTTTGTTTGATTAAATCAAGTAATCTTCCTGGAGTAGCTACTAAAATATCCACTCCTTGTTTTAAAGTACTTACTTGGGATTTTTGGTTAACTCCACCTAATACAACACTAATTTTTAAATTAGTATAATTTCCATATTTGCGAAAATTATCTCTTATTTGAATTGCTAATTCTCTTGTCGGAGTTATAACTAATACTTTTATTTTACGAGTATTAGAATTAACTTCTTTTTTATCAAGTAATAATTGCAATATTGGGATAGCAAAAGCAGCAGTTTTACCTGTACCTGTTTGGGCACTAGCTAAAATATCCTCTTTCTTTAATATATGTGGTATAGCTTCTTTTTGGATTGGTGTAGGATTAGAGTAGCCACTTTCAGTGATTGCTTTTAATAAATTTTCTTCTAAACCTAGTTCTTTGAATGACATTTTTTTTCCTTCTTCCTATAATATGTCTAAACATTTAAAAGAGATAGTATTATTCTATCTCTTTTGATTAATTATATAATAAATAATTTTTTTCTCTATTTATTTTAAATTTTTATAATTAATACTCAATAAGTTATGACCATATAGGTTATAATATATGTGTGCTTTCAAAGATACACAAAAGAGTTATATATCCAAAGTAAACATCCCTTTAATAAAGGGGATAACTTGACGAGCTATGCAAGTTTAACATACTTTATTAACAATAGCAAGAAATATTTATTAGCAATTTTTAAATAAATTACTGAAATATTATTTTAATAATATCCTCGTTTTTATATTTAAGAGTTAATTCAGGCATTCCGTGATTATCTGTTACCTAAAATAGCTATTAATAAGATATAAATTAGGACATTGATTTTTTTCTATTTTATTTTACCACTTGTTTTGAATATAGCATAAATAAAAGGAGTTTAAACTCCTATAAATATTTATTATATTGTCTAAATACTACATCTTCATCTAAATCTGTGTCATCTAGATCTTTTAATAAATTTTTTTGCTTACGGTCTAATTTAGTTGGAATAATTACTTTAGTAATCAGATACATATCACCGGTAGATTTAGCTTTTTCAGAAGAAATTCCTTTTCCTTTTAAGCGAATTTTTTCATTACTTTGCGTTCCAGCTGAAAAAGAATATTTTTCAGTACCATGAACAGTTGGTATTTTTTTAGTACATCCCAAGGTTGCTTCGGTAATAGTTAGTGGTACTTCTAAATAGATATTAATATCTTCTCTTTTAAATAATGGATGTTCTTTAACTTTAAATTCAATATAAATGTCCCCATTTGGGCCTCCATTTTGACCGGCTGATCCTTTGCCACTCATGCGCATTTGATCGCCAGTATTAACTCCTTTAGGTACTCTTAAATTAATATTTTTCTTTTGTTTAACAGTACCTTTTCCCCGACAAGTTGAACAGGCATTTTTGAAAACCTTACCTTGCCCTTTACAATTTGGACAAGCTGTTTCGGTTTGAAACATTCCTAAAATGGTTCTTTGTTCAGTAATGACTCTACCACGTCCCCGACAAGTGGAACAAGTTTCAGCATCATGTCCGCCTTCGCCACTACATTCTAAGCAACGTTCATCAATATTTATATCGAATTTCTTTTCTGTACCAAAAATAGCTTCCTCAAAAGTTAAATCTATTTTAATAAGGAAATCTTCTCCTCTAGTAGCTCTTTTTGTATGACTGCGGTTTCGCCCTCCAAAGGCACCTCCCATGAACTGTTCAAAAATACTTCCTAAATCAAGATCATCAAAATCAAATCCCGAAAAGCCACCAGAGAATCCTCCGAACCCCCCAGCATTATTATCAAAAGCTGCTGATCCAAATTGATCATATTGTTTTCTTTTAGATGAATCTCCTAATACTGAATAAGCTTCACCTATTTCTTTAAATTTTTCAGCTGCTCCCTGATTTTTATTGACATCAGGATGATACTCTTTAGCTAGCTTTCGAAAAGCTTTTTTGATTTCATCATCCGTAGCATTTTTACTAACACCTAAAATTTCATAATAATCTTTTTTGGCCATTTTTACTCCTCGCTTATTCTATTAAATTCATCAATTAAGTAGTCCATGTAGTCTATGGCTTCATTAATTACTTTTGGTTTGGTTAAATCTATTCCAATTTCTTTTAATAAATTAACTGGATAATCACAACCACCTTTAGTTAAAAATTTTAAATATTTTTCTTTCATATTATTTTTGTTATCAATTATGTTCTTTGCAATATAAAGGGCACAAGATATACCAGTAGCATACTTAAACAAATAATATGGTGAAAAATAATGCATTCTTCTAATCCAAGAGGTTTTAACACGATTATCTAACTTAATAGTATCTAGATAATATTTTTGACGAATATCATAATTAATATCATTAAATATTAAGGCATTAACTTCTTCGCCGTTTTCTAATTTTTCATAAACCATATTTTCAAATTTCCCTTCAATACAGGCGCCAAATAAATTGTTTTCGATGGTTTGTAGTAAATTAGATATTGCCTTTAATTTTAGATTTATATCTTTACTATATTTGATAATATAATCAGAAAATAATATTTCATTGGTAAGAGATGCGACTTCAGCCGTTAATAAATCACCATCCCAATCAGGATAATTTTGAACCATACTTAATTCAAAATTAATAGCATGTCCAAGTTCATGAGCTAGAGTACTGACATCTTGGAATTTACCTAAATAATTAGTTAAAATCAAAGGGTGATTGCCATAATTGCCGGTGGCATAAATACTTGATGTTTTTCCTTTATAGGTACCAAAATCTATCCAGCGTTCTTCAAAGGCTCTATTTAAGATTTTTAAATAATCTTCACCTAAAATTTCTAATGATTGTTTTAATAACTGTTTCGCTTCTTCAATGGTAAAGGTAAGATTAGCATTAACTAATTCTGCTCTTAAATCATAATATTCTAACTCTTCTAAGCCTAGTGATTTTTTAATCATTAAATGGTATTTTCTTAAAACATCTAGTCTTTTTTCTAGAGTTCTATATAAATTAGATACAACTTCTTTAGGAATATTAGAGTCAAATAAATCCATTTCTAATACTGAAGAAAAATTATAGATTTCCGATAAATTTTTAACAAATTTCATACTTGAGGCTAAATTCATTCCATAAAGGGTCTCATATTTTTTGAGACTAGATGTCATCATGTTATATGCTTCAATGCGAGTATTACGATTTTTGTTAGTAATAATATCTCGATAATTATTATTGGTTAGAACTGTCTCAACCCCATCAACGACAATTTTTCCATAATCAATAATGCCATTTGTTAAAACTTCACTAATATTGCTATTTAAATCACTGGTTGCACTTAATTTTGATATTATTTTTTCTTCTTTTTCTGATAAAGTATGTTCTTTTTGTCTAATTAATTTGGATAAATAGAAGTGATACTTTTTTAGCTTAGTACTTTTAAGATATTTATTTAAGGTGATTTTATTTCCTTTTAATATTTCCGGTTTTAAATATGAACTAGCTTCGATAAATTTAAAATATAAAGATACGGCTTGGTTTAACATTAAATCATATTTAGAATCTTCGACATTTTCATCATGTTTGGAATGAGCATAAACATATATTTTTATAATATTTGATTGAATAGCAAAGAAAGTATCTAACACTTTTAAAAAAGTATCAGCACTTTCTAAAACTTTGCCTTCATATTCACTAATCTTTTTATAATTTTTTAGCTCTTTCTTATAATCTTTTTCCCAAACAATATCATTTTTATATCTAGTAGTTAAATTCCATTTATACGCTTCGTTAATTTGATCTCTAGATTTATAATCCATATTTACCTCCGCAAAAAGTTCTAGTTATTCTAGAACTTTCTTTATTTCTCATCAACAAATTCTGCTTCTTCTGGTTTAGGATCTTCTTTATCTTTATCTTTGTCTTTGTCTTCTTTATCTTTATTTGCTTCTGCTGATTTAGCTGCTTCTTCATAAACTTTAGTAGCTA
>CAYQDO010000047.1:0-4588 GCA_964416365.1 uncultured Muribaculaceae bacterium
AAAAGGAGAAGATTATGGAAATAATAGTAACCGAAGAAAAAGAAAGAATTGATAAGTATTTACAAAAACATACTGAATATTCTAGAAGTTTAATTCAAAAAATGATTGAAAGCAAGTATATTTTAATTAATAATTTACCGATAAAAGCTAATTATATGATTAAAGAAAATGATGTCATAACTATTAAAGATGGTTTTATTAAAGAAACCAGTGTTGAGGCAGAAAATATAAAGTTAGATATAATATATGAAGATAATGATTTAATCATCATTAATAAACCATCAGGAATGGTAGTGCATCCAGGGAATGGAAATTCTAATAACACTTTAGTTAATGCTTTAATGTATCACACTAATTTAAGTGATTCTGAAGATGAAACAAGGCCAGGAATAGTCCACCGGATTGATAAAGATACTAGCGGAATTATGATGGCAGCTAAAAACAATAAAACACATGAACTATTAACTGAAATGTTTAAAAATAAAGAAATAAAAAGAGAATATCTTGCTTTAGTAATTGGGGAAATTAAACCAGATACAGGAAAAATTGATGCCCCGATTGGTAGAGATCCTAAAGATCGTAAAAAAATGACCGTAATAGATAAGAATGCTAAAGAGGCTATAACTCATTTTCAAGTTTTAACTAAATATTCTGGATATACTTTACTTAAACTAAATTTAGAAACCGGAAGAACTCATCAAATAAGAGTTCATTTAAAATATATCGGTTATCCAGTTTTTAATGATCCGGTATATACTAATAATAAATGTACAGAATTTGGACAATTTTTACATTCTAGTAAAATTCATTTTATTCATCCTATTTCAAAAAAGACTATGGAGTTTACATGTCCTTTACCAAAAGAATTTAATGATTTTTTAAAAGATTTAGAATTACTTAATTAAGACTTATTATATAAATAAGAGTGATAATTAAATAAAGATTTAAAACTAGATAAGGTATAATCAAAATGGCAGCTTTTTTATCTAGTTTTTTAGTTTCATAAAATAAATATAATGCTAAAATAAAGATTATAATTAAACTTAAAAACGCATATAATATATTTTGAAAATTAAATAAAAACAAGTTAAAAAGGGGACTAATTAAGTAATTAATAATTAATATCAATAAATATTGATTATTTATAGGTTCATCTTTAAAAATATTAAAAGTACTTAACGAAAGTGAAAGTATATTAATTATCCATAATATAATATAGGTATATAAGGAAAGATTTTCAAGTCCAAAAAAACCATTATTAAAATTAATAAAACTTAATGGTAGTAACCAAAAAAATCCAATTAATAATAAAAAGCAAGCTTTTTTAAACAATATTATCACCCTTTACTTAAAGCTAGTTTTGTTATAAAATATTATATGAAAAAGGAGAAATAATTATGAGTGTAGAGGTTAGTTCTAAAGATGAAATAATTATGCGATTAGTGCATTATTTCGTTACTGAAGAAGATTATCAGCCTATAATTGTTAATGGGGTTAAAAATGAAATCTGGTTAGAAAATCTTAATGCCCCATATCGTATTGTTAGAATTAATTCTAATTATATCCATAACGAAGAACAGTTAAATTTTGATAACTTTAAAGTAAAAAGTATTGCCAAACAAATAAAAAAGAAAACTTTATCATTTAAAGTAAATACTTTGAATATTCTTCTTGATTTAAATGAAAATGTCAATATAAGTGAAGATAAAAGTATTGATACCTATAAAATTAATGATTTAAAAGATGTTAGAAAAGATACTAGTTTAGCTCGCATTTTTCCTAAACTTAAAACTTTTACAGTAAAAAGAGGTAATAGTTTAGATTTAATTGTTAATATTACTAATGATATTAATGAAAAAACTGAAAAAGAAAATGCTAGCCATGAAAAAGTTTTTAAACCTAAAAAGATTATTGTTACTAATATTTTAATTATAATTAATGTCTTAATGTTTGGTATAACTCTCATTTTACCAGAATTTCAAGATGCTTTAATTTTAAGTCCTAGAGCTGTTCAAGCAGGAGAATACTGGCGTTTATTAACAGCTAGTTTTCTTCATGGAGATATTATTCATTTATTAGTAAATATGTACTCTTTAAATATTATTGGTACTCAGGTTGAAACATTTTTAGGAAGAACTAAATATTTAATAGTTTATTTAGGAAGTGCTTTAACTGCAAGTTTATTATCTAGTATAATAACTAAATCTTTAAGTTTAGGAGCATCTGGAGCAATATTTGGGTTACTTGGTTGTCTTGTATATTTTGGATATCATTATCGTTTATATTTAGGCAAAACTTTAAAAACACAGTTATTGCCAGTAATAATATTAAATCTAAGTATTGGATTTTTAATGCCATATATTGATAATGCTGGTCACATAGGTGGACTAATCGGTGGGGGATTTATTACCATGGCACTAGGTATTGATGAAAAAAATGATAAGGCAACCAGAGCAAATGGTTTAATTATTTCAGTAATATTTATAGGGTTTTTACTTTATTTATTGCTATTTAAATAACAAGGAAATAATCGAGTGAATTTCAGTTTAGTAGACAGGAAATAAAAAGTTCTTGTCTTTTTTAATGAAATACAAATATTCAAAATGATTTTAAATATATACAAAAAAACTGTTAGAATAATCTAGTATGTTTTAAATATTTATTATATAATAATATTATAAAAGTCCAAAGATATGAATAATATTATTTAAATAAATTAAACTAATCAATAGGAGATTACAAATGAAAAAAAAACAATATTAATACTTACTGGAGTAATTATTAGTTTATTATTAGTAGTAGGCATAACATATGCATATTTTACTGCCCAATTTACTGGTGGAGAAGATACTGATACTATCACCGTAACAGGTGGATCAATGAATATTGCTTATGATGGTGGAAATGATATTAATATTGCTAATATTATTCCAAGTAGTAATCCAGCTGCCATTAAAACTTTTACTGTAACAGGTAATAATACCACTGAAGTAGAAATGAATTATAAAATAAGTTTTGTTGTTGAATATAACGATTTTAGCGAGGATGCTTTAAAATATAAGTTTATTAGTACTAATACTGATAATAATGGTATAGTTGCTCCTAATATAAATACAACTAACTTAGGTACGGGAGCCAAGACTATTGAATTAGGAATAGGTTCTTTTGGAGTTCCTACCGGTGGAAATAAAACTCATACATATAGATTAGAAATTTATTTTCCTAATCAAGCTTATAACCAAAATATAGATCAAGAGAAATCCTTTGGCGCTTATCTCCAAATTGAAAATTATACCCCTCCTTTAGGTACTTTACTTCATGATACTATATTAGCCCAAGGTGGAGGTGCCGCAGCAATAGAAGCTGAAAACAGTCCTGATTTTACAAATCAATCTCCCTTATCATATGAAATAGCAAAATATAAAGATATTGAAAAACAAGGTGACATGGAAATAGATATGTCAACAATTGAAGGAAACTGGATGATTGCATCAGATTATATTTTTAATGAATCAGGTTATTTTACTTTAGATAATTATACTTTAAATGTTACTTTAACTAATGAACATGTTAATAAGTATTTTTTTCCAGAGAATTATTATGAAGAAGGAGCGGTAACTTCCTTATTTAAATTAAAATCTATTTTTGAAAATTATATAACTGCGACAGAGATTAGACTATCTCCTATATACAAGACTACTGATAAAGGTGATACAGGTTTATATGCAGCAGAAGATGAATATGGTACTTCTTATTATTATCGTGGAGCTGTAGACTATTTAAATAATAATATATTATTTGGTGGTTTTCAGTGGAAAATAGTTAGGATTAATGGTGATGGTTCAATAAGATTAATCTATAATGGAACAGAAGGGCAGTTTAATCAAAATGGCACAATTAATTATGGTGGGACAAATACTCGAATAGATACTGCGGAATGGAACACTACTTATGATGATGATGCAAAGTATTTAGGATACATGTATGGTGGAGTAAATGGAGAACCCTCAACAGAAAGAAATGGGGAAACCTCAGCAGCAGCTACTTATAATGAAACATCATCAAATATAAAAACTGTAATAGATACTTGGTATCAAAACAATATAGCAGGTAAATCATTTGAATCACAAGTGGCGGATAATTTATTTTGTAATGATAGACAACTTCAAAGTGAAGTAGGAGGCCCAGTAACAGGAGAAGGATTTGGTAATCCTAATTGGGGTGCCGAATATGCAGCTGACTATCGTCATTATGAAATAAACAATCCTACTTTAAAATGTGGATTAAAAAATGATCGCTTTACCAAAAGTGATGTGAACATAGGTAATGGAGCATTAACATATCCGGTTGGGTTACTGACAGTAGATGAAGCAAGGATGGCAGGATTAACATCCTATTCAGCTAATGAAACTAAATCCAATTACTTAGATACATATTATGACTGGTGGTGTTTGTCCCCTAGTGTAATTAATGAAACAACCCGTGTGTTCAGGCACGACTCTGGAGGCAATATAATCCCCGCACTAGTTAACGAAACCATGGGGGTACGACCTGTAATTTCAATCAACTCTGATATTTTGATAACCGG
>CAYQDO010000048.1:0-4279 GCA_964416365.1 uncultured Muribaculaceae bacterium
ATTTTCTTTTTTAAAGAAAGTATATTAATAAATATGGCTATATTAAATATATATAGTAGGAATTATACTATTTACTGGCTACGCCTTTTCTCGTGTTTGTCGTGCTCTCGGGTGGGGGCCTGAACGACAACTACGTGGGTAACACCGTCGGCGTTCGGCCAGCAATTTCCGGTAGATAAACTATATTTAGTAGTGACCTTATTACTACGGTTATATCAAAGAGTTATTTATCTTAACTGCTGATTAACGGACTGTTTTAGTCTTTCCCTGATAAATAAAAGGTTGGAGAGTGCAAAAAAGCGACCGGTAAGTGCAAAATTTTTATAAATAAACATGACAAAAAGAGTTGTTGATTAATAACTAGATTAAAGTATTGCTAAATTAATATTAAATATCAAATAAAAGCTCAAGATGAACAATATATCATCTGAGCTTTTTATAAAAATATTTTTTGTTTAAAAACAGAACTGAGATATAGTTCAAATTAAAAAACAACCAATTTTGTTGGTTACTTTATATTGATAATTCTTTTAAATTTATTATCTGAAGTATTAATATATTTGTCTATTAATTTACTTTCTTGTTTAGTTTCAGCATAAGCAGTGATGGCAATTGATTTATTCCAATCTTTAGTGTAACCATCTGTTGCTAGATTAGTAATTTTATTATCTTTTAAGAAATCTCGTAATTTAATCATTTCTTCTTTGTTATCAGATAGAATAACATTAACATAGGTTTTTTCTTTTGAGAATTTATCATTAATAAGAAGTGCTAGATAAGTACCAACACCACTAGCAATAGAAATTAAATACATAACTAAGTCTCCGCCAGTTGTTACAGCATCAATAAGTTTATAAAAGATAATTTGACTGAGTATTACGGTTACTCCAGCAAGAATACCTTTATTTTTTTGAATTAAAATAGTTTTTCCAGTTCCTAAAACATTATCGAAAACTTTGACTAAAAATATCCAAATTAAATTAAGCATAAAAACATTCCTTTCTTTGAGCGAACCACAATAGTAGCATATTCTAAAATGATATGCAAGTTCATGATTATTTAATTTTAGAACTTTACACTCTTCTCTTTTTTGTTTAATAAAATTTTTAAAAATCGAAAATATTTAAATACTATTTTTCTCACTTTATCCCCAGTTTTAATTGACTTTTATAATATTTTAAGCTAAAATATTTATATCTTTAAAAGGGGCTAAATATGAACCATTACTTTACGGATAATCAAGACTTAAAAAGCGAGCTTCGTGTTCTAAAATATTCTTATGATGAATACAATTTTATGTTTAACAGTGATTTAGGTGTTTTTTCTAAAGATAAGATTGATTTAGGCAGTCAGACTTTAGTTGAAGCATATTTTAAACATGGAAGAAAAAATATTAAAGTCTTAGATGGTGGATGTGGATATGGTTTTATTGGAATTACTTTATCAAAAGTAATGGGCTGTGATGTAGATTTTATTGATATTAACAATAGAGCACTTCATTTGTGTAAAATAAACTTAAAGCAGAATAAAACTGCAGGTAAGACTTTCGTAAGTAATGTATATGAAAATGTAACAGATAAATATGATTTGATAATTACTAATCCGCCAATAAGAGCTGGAAAAGAAATTTATATGAAATTTATAGAAGAGGCATTTAATCATTTAAATAAAGATGGAGAACTTTGGTTTGTTATGAGGAATAATCATGGCGTAAAAACTGTCTATAAAAATCTTGCAAAGATGCGAAAAACAGAAATTTTACAAAAAAATAAAGGTTTTTATGTAATATTGGCAAAAATGAGTTGACACAGAAGCTTTAAATTGTTAGAATCTTAGTCTGAAGCCGTATCTTTTCTTTTAAAGTGCGTACTTATAAAAAAATATTGTTTGGGGTGAAATTTTAGTGGCATATAAAACAGCAAAATTTGGGGATCATAGAGAAAGAAGAACTTTTTCTAAAACCACAAACACCTTAGAGTTGACAGATTTACTAGAAATTCAAAAAAAATCATACCAATGGTTTTTAGAAAGTGGAATCCAGGAAGTATTTGACGACCTGTTTCCAGTCGAAAGTTTCACTGGTAATATATCGCTAGAGTTTAGCGGTTATTCTTTTGATACGCCTCGTTATGGAATCAAAGAAGCTAAAGAGCGAATGGTAACTTATTCAGCTCCTTTAAAGGTTCAATCGAGAGTTTTCATTCATGAAACAGGCGAAGTTAAAGAACAAGAAGTTTTCTTAGGAGATATGCCTTTAATGACTGAAGCTGGTACCTTCATAATTAATGGTGTGGAAAGAGTAATTGTCTCACAATTAGTTAGAAGTCCATCTATTTATTTTAAAAGAGAAATAGATAAAAATGGACGTCCAGTTATTACAGGTGAAGTCATACCTAATAAGGGAACTTGGCTTGAATATGAGTTAGATGCTAGAGATGTTGTATATGTTCGTATTGATCGTACAAGGAAAGTACCTGTTACGACTCTTTTACGTGCTCTTGGACTTTCTTCTAATGAAGCTATTACCGAAGTATTTGGTGAAAATGATTATTTATCTAATACTTTTGAAAAAGACAGTACTAGAAATACTGATGAAGCTTTAATTGAGTTATATGAAAAATTAAGACCTGGTGAACCAGCAACGTTAGATAGTGCTAAAAACCACTTAATTACTGGTTTTTTCGATAGGTTTAGATATGACTTAGCTAAAGTCGGTAGATATAAATATAATAAAAAACTAAATGTTTTAGATCGTTTAGTTGGTCAAAAAATCGCTCAAGATATAAAAGATGGTAAAGAAGTGATTGTTTCTAAAGGCGAAATTATTGATAAAGCAAGATTAGAAGTACTTCGCCCATTTTTTGAAAAAGACTTGAGTGTTAAAGAAGTTAACATAAATGAAGAACTTGATAGTTATAATAAAATTCAAGAAGTTTTAGTATACGATATAAATGATCCTGAAAAAGTTGTTAAAATTGTAGGTAATGATCAAACTATTATCGAAAAAAGATTAACTATTAGTGATGTTTTTGCTTCAATTAGTTATTATTTAAATCTTCTTTCTAATATTGGTAGTATTGATGAAATCGATCATTTAGGAAATCGAAGAGTTCGTCAAGTTGGAGAACTTATCCAAAATCAATTTAGAACTGGTGTTTCTCGTATGGAAAGAGTCATTCGTGAACGAATGACTACCCAAGAGATTGAAAGTGTAACACCAAAATCTTTAATAAATATTAGACCAGTAACTGCAGCACTTAAGGAATTCTTTGGTTCATCGCAATTATCTAAATTCATGGATCAAATTAACCCAATTGCTGAGCTTACTGATAAACGTCGTTTATCATCGCTTGGACCTGGTGGTCTAATGCGTGATCGTGCTGGCATGGAAGTTCGTGACGTTAATGTAAGTCACTATGGACGTATTTGTCCGATTGAATCTCCAGAAGGTGCAAATATCGGTTTGATTACCTCTCTTGCTAGTTATGCTAAAATCAACGAATATGGATTCATTATGACTCCGTATCGTAAAGTAGTAAACCGTAAGGTTACTGATGAAATAGTTTATTTAACGGCTGATGAAGAAGCTAATTATTATATTAGTCAAGCAACTATTGAGATGAAAGACAATTATATTCTTGATGAAGAAGTAGTTGCTCGTTTAAATGGTGATAACGTTATGGTTACGTCTGAACAAGTTAATTTCATTGACGTATCAGCAAGTCAAATTGTATCTATTACAACAAGTTTAATACCATTCTTAGATCATGATGATGCAACCAGAGCCCTAATGGGTTCAAACATGCAACGTCAAGCTGTTCCACTATTACAAACCGAATCACCAATTGTTGGAACAGGTGTTGAATATGTTGCTGCTCGTGACTCAGGTTCTGTAGTAGTAGCTAAAGCTGATGGCGTAGTCGAATATGTTGATGCTAAGAAAATTGTTATTAAAAATGCCAAAGACAAAGATGTTTATTATTTAGCAAACTTTGAAAGAAGTAATGCTGAATCCAATATTAACCATGCTCCAATTGTTAGAGTAGGAGATAAAGTTCATAGAGGTATGGTAATTGCTGATGGTCCATCTACTGATGGTGGAGAACTCGCTTTAGGTAAGAATATGACTGTCGCATTTATGACCTTTAATGGATATAACTATGAAGATGCGGTTATCTTAAATGAAAGACTAGTAAAAGATGATGTCTATACATCACTTCATATTGAACATTATGATATTGATTGTCGTGATACTAAATTAGGACCAGAAGAAATTACG
>CAYQDO010000049.1:0-4230 GCA_964416365.1 uncultured Muribaculaceae bacterium
AGCTGTATCAAAAACTAAAGTCTGCACGGCATCTTTAAAAGTTTCCTGAGCAGCTTTAATACCTACTACAGCAGCCGGATTATGAAGTGGTGCTAAAGTAGATAACTCTTCTACTATTTTAATGTTTTCTTCGGTAGCAATAGCAGATTCTTTAAAAAATGCTCCACCTTGAACTATACGATGTCCGATTCCTTTAATTTCTTGTAAGTCTTTAATAATATTATTATCCAATAATTCTTTAACTAGAATTTCAAAAGCTTCTTTATGATTATTTAAAGTGGTTTCTTTTTTGATTTTTTCCCCATTTAATTTAATAGTATAAAAAGAATTATCAATTCCAATTCTTTCAAATACCCCACTTATTACTTCTTTTTCTTCCGGCATCTCAAATAAAGTAAACTTTAGAGACGATGATCCGGCGTTAACACTTAATATTTTCATTTCCTCACCTTATTTGATTATACAAAAAAGAAACCTTTATTACAAGTTTTCTTTTTTTCTTCCAATATTTTTATGGCTTTCTTTCGGTTTCATACAGGATTTGAAAATATCAACATTTTCCTTATGATTCAAATTTATACCGTATTCGCAAATATATTCATTTAGTAACCGATCTTTATTCTTAGAATCAATATTATATCCCTTTACTATCACTATCACTCACCCATTAGTATTATGGGTAATTGTTTATAAAATATTGCTATGTTTTTGAGTTTTTGGAGTAACTTTAATAGTTTCGATATTTCTTATCGCTTCATTAATTAATTCTCCATAGGGAATTAATTTTTCATATTCCAAAGCTTTATCACTATCGGGATTAATTACTGGATGCTCTGGCACAAAAATAGTACAACAATCTTCATAAGGTTCAATTGATATATCATAAGTATTAATCTTTTTAGCAACCTTGATAATTTCATTTTTATCAAAACAAGCTACTGGTCTTAACACCGGCATCTTAATTACTTCATTAATAACACTCATACTTGTTAAAGTTTGACTGGCAACCTGCCCAACAGATTCACCATTTATGATAGCTTTACAATTATTACGATGAGCAAGTTTTTCACTTATGCGATACATCATACGACGCATAATGGTTATCATATACTCTTTAGGGATATTTTTATAAATTGCTTCTTGAATCTCTGTAAATCTAATTACATGAACTTTCACGTATCTACTATATTCACTTAAAACTTTAGCTAAACTTAATACTTTATTTTTAGCATTTTCACTAGTGTGAGGTGGACTTTCAAAATAAATACATTCTAATCTGATTCCTCTTTTTAAAGCTAGATATCCAGCAACCGGAGAATCAATTCCTCCAGATAACATTAACATTCCTTTACCTAAAGTCCCAACCGGGTAACCACCTATTCCTGGAATTTTTGCAAAATAAATATAAATATCTTTATATCTTATTTCAATATTTATTTCTAATTCAGGATTATGAACATCCACTTTAACATTAGCAATATTTTTTAAAATGAATGCTCCTAATTTACTATTTACTTCCATACTTGTTGAAGGATAATTCTTATTACTTCGTTTAGTTTCTACTTTAAAAGTATTAAATTTTTTATCTTTTAAAAGGTCAAGTAATTTACTACCGATTTCTTCAATATCTGTATAATCTATTTTATAACCAATATTTATTTCATGAATGCCAAATGTTTTAATTAAAATATTTGTCACTTCCTCAAAACAATCGGTTTCAATAAACATTCGACCTTTGTCATAAATATTATTATGTTCTATACCTTCTAAAGCTAAAGTTATATTATCTCTTAAAGTTTTAATAAAAAAATTAATATTATCTTTCTTAGTAGTTAATTCCCCATATTTTATAATAATGATTTTCTTCATAATCCCTCTTTTCTTAATCTATACGATTTTAACATAAGTATTAGCATAATTTCAAATAATATCATTTAAAAACTATACAATAAGTATAGTTATATTTTTATCAGTAAAATCTTGTTAAGAAATAACTTTAAATGGATCTACTCCGCTTCCTGTTCCTGTTACTAGTGTTTCAGATTTAATTGAGATTACGGGTCGTGGTGCGGCCGCACCACTAAAATCATTATTGTATAGTCCATCTTCAGTTACAAAAAACATCATTGGAAAACCATAGTTACTACCCTCGTAGTTATTTACATACATTGCACTCGGTGACATAGTCCACCATTCGATTCTTGTAGATAAATAATTTGTATCATTTGTTTCATTTTCTATCTTATAGAATCCCGCCATAGCTACTTCATCAGCGGTTATTAATCCAACTGGATGAGTTAATGCTCCATTTCCTATATTTACATCACTTTTCGTAAATCGATCATTTTTTTGAGCGCATTTTAAGGTCGGCGTTTTAGCTGTTGCTAAACGGTATTGGGCAGCATAAAATGTATGTGTTACTAGACCATAACCGGGACCAGTTGCTGCACCCCCTACTTCACTTTGTAATTGGCGATCATTACAAAATAAATTATCTACAACTTGCGATTCGAAAGATTTACTTGATATATTAGTTTGGTACCAGTTTTCTAAATTTGTTTTCATTTCGCTTGATGTTTCATTTAAGACAGCACCTACTCTTGATGTTGATGCTACGCCATTTGCTCCACCATACATATAGCCTAAATATTTGGTATCATCATTATTTGTAGCCCAATTGTACCAATCAAATATTGGCATTCCAGGTTCATAAATTGGACAATCATTATTTGGGCATGGAGCATTATATAATAATCTTATTGAACCATCACCATTGATTCTAATTATTTTCCACTGAAAATTCCCCCAAATTATATTATTGTTAAGTAAAGCTTTTTCCCCGCGGTAATAATATGATGTGCCATATTCATCTTCAGCAGCATATAGCCCTGTGTCTGCTGATGTAGAATTATTTGAAAAATTAGGATTCCCTTTAGATTTTATAGCAGCAGCCCCTCCGCCTTGCGCTAAAATTCTGGTTTTTAATGATTCAAAGAAATCAATATTACAAACTGTTCTTCCTGAATCAACTCCGGTAATATTTAATATCCACTTACTTCCATTCCATATAACTGTACCAGTAGTATTTGATGGATTATTATTAACTGTACAGCTTACTGAGACAGCATAATCATAGGTTGTTGGAAAAGTTGTAGACACTTCACCATTTATCATAGCAGCTATAATAATATCCTCTTCATTATATTCAGTTGTTATTAAATTTTGAAGTGCTAAAGTATTATGAATAAATCCCGCATTAATATCTATTTTTATATAATAAGTATTTGAGCTATTATTTGTTATCACTATTCTTATTTGCTTTGTTTCAGCTTGGTTTATTACTCCTGTTATAGTATCTATTGTTTTTGATGAATATTCTATCGTTAAATCAGCTGGTTTTTCAATAAAGTTAGTACATGATGAGTTTGTGCATACTTTATATATCAGCTCATATTTTGAATCACGAGAATTAAGTGAAGTCACTATTAAATTTGCTTTTGTAGTATTATTTCCTCCTGCAGTTATTTTTGTTCCAAGTACGCCATTTACTTTTATACTATATTCCATCCCCGCCACTTTTATATTAGCAATCGCTTTTGCTTCTCGATTACTAAAAATACCAAAAGCCGGGTTTAGAACTAATAATAAAATAACAAATATAACAAATGCGCTAATTAATAAAAATCTTTTTTTAAAAACAATCTTTTTAATATTTAATAATTTCATTGAAGCACTTCCTTTTTTATTATCTTATTTCTATTATAGTTTAACATGCAAAAATATACTAGTATGTTTTAACATATAATTAAAAAATCAAATAATTAATTTTTATTTGAAATTCTTTTTTATAGCTAAAAACGAAATTTAGTCTATCATTTTTATTGTACAATAAAAATGATATTTTATACCACAATAAAAACAATATTACTTTTTTATATTTATAATTTTATTTATTATTGTTTTCCTTTTATTTAGCAAGTTCTTTTAAACGGTTATAAATTAAATCAAAATTGTCTAAAAAAACATTAATTTCATCATTTTTGGTTAAATAAGAAATACTGATTCTAATTGTTGTTAAAGCTCTTTGTTTATCTTGATAGAGATTTAAAACTGCAACACTTATTTTTCCGCCTGAACAAGCAGTATTACTTCCAACAAAAATTTCATGTTTCTCTAATGCATGAATAAATGTTTCGGATTTAATATCCATTAAACTGATATTTAAAATAT
>CAYQDO010000050.1:0-4221 GCA_964416365.1 uncultured Muribaculaceae bacterium
TTTCCCATATGTATATAGTAAGATCCCTTGTAGACTACGAGGTTGATAGGCTAGAGCTGGAAGCATAGCAATATGTTGAGGTGACTAGTACTAATAGATCGAGGATTTAATCACATTAATTTGATGATACATTATCTTGTTTTTAAAGGACAAAATCCTTTATTGGTGACAATAGCTAAGTGGAACCACCTCTTCCCATCTCGAACAGAGCAGTTAAGCACTTACACGCCGACGATAGTGGAAACGCTAAAATAGGTAATCGCCAATAATTTTTTTTTTGCTTAAAAAACAACTTTACGTTGTTTTTTTATGGGTTGTGATATAATAATTTTCATTCAAAACGAGGTTGATTTTATGCAAGTTTATCGATTAGTATACTGGACAAAAAATATTGAGAGATTAAAGGAAAAAATATGGTTTTTCCCAAATAATACCGATAAAGATTTTTATTATGTTACTAATTGAAGCTAATAAAGTAAAAGATAATGAAGGGCAATACTTTTATTTTTATGCCGAAGATGCTGTTAGAAGAGCACAATGTATTAAAAAAGAATTAGCATATAAAAGAAGAAATCCCCATGTGGTTCAATTTGAATTTGATATCAATATCCTAGCAGAATATTTAGGTTTGGGAATATATCCTTCTGTTTATGATAAAAATCACGTTTTAATCAAGCCTTATCGATTAGCTTTGGAATTTTCTATTCCTTATGATATTATTTGTAAATATCATTTTGATGAAAAGACATACCAGTATTCCTGTATTGGGGATGAGATATATCAGATTCCATACGGCAGGGATTTTGAAAATATCGGAATTCCAGAGCAATTTGCTAGGAGTAGCTATAAAGAATTTGATGAATTTACATCTTTTATTATGGAATTGTTAAATGTAGGAATTTTATCACCTGAAGAAAATTATGAAAAAAGGGGCAGTTACGGTTTTAGTAAATTTTCTTCAAATTATCCTCAAGAAGAGGCTATAAGACTGTTAAAAAAATTAGAAAGATAAAATTTTATTTATAAATTGATTTGTCTAAAAAAAGTCAAGTGAGTTTAAATGACTTGACATTAATATTTGCTGATTTATTCAGTATTTTTTATTTTTTTTAAAATAAAAGTTTTTATTTAACCATTTCCTGACTTTTTTATGATATTCTATTCATGGTAGAGGTAGGTTAGTTATGAAAGTAGGATTTGATTGTAACAAGTATGTTAAAATTCAAAGCAAGAGAATTAAGGAAAAAGTAAAGCTTTTTGACAAGCTTTATTTAGAAATAGGCGGAAAATTATTTAATGATACGCATGCTGCCAGAGTCCTTCCTGGTTTTGAACCTGATGCTAAAATTAGAGTTCTTACTGAACTTAAAAAGGATTTGGAAATAATTTTTTGTATCAATGCTAATGATATTGAAAGAAGTAAGACTAGATCAGAATATGGTATTACTTATGATACAGAGATGTTAAATTTAATAAATAATGCTGTCAAAGAAGGTTTTTTAGTAAATAGTGTTGTTATTACTTTATATAATAATCAGCCAAGCGTTGATAACTTCATAAAAAAATTAGAAAGACATAATATTAAGACTTATATTCATACTGCAACCAAGGGTTATCCTACTGATATAGAAATTATAGTTAGTGATGAAGGATATGGAGTTAATCCTTATATTGAAACAACTAAAAAATTAATTTTAGTTAATGCTCCGGGATCTAGTTCAGGTAAACTGGCAACTTGTTTAAGCCAGCTTTATCATGAACATAAAAGAGGGGTTAATGCTGGATATGCTAAGTTTGAAACTTTTCCAGTCTGGAATTTACCGTTAAAGCACCCTGTTAATATGGCATATGAAGCAGCAACAGCTGACCGTAAAGATGTCAATATGATTGATCCTTTCCATTTGGCTAAATATAATATTCAGGCAGTTAATTATAATCGTGATATTGAGACTTTTCCTATCTTAAAAAATATTTTAAATAAGATTGCCAAGGAAAATATATACCATTCACCAACTGATATGGGAGTTAATATGGTGGCAGAAGGAATGGTTGATAGTAAAATAATTGAAGAGGCTGCCAAAAAGGAAATCGTAAGAAGATATTATGGTGAACAGGCTAATTATAAGTTAGGTCTTTGTGATTATGATAGTGTTCAACGTATAAAATTGTTATTAACGGAAATAAATATAGATGAGAACTATTTAAAGGTTGTAAAACCAGCAATTGATAAATCTCGAAAAAGTCAAAAACATGCTATGGCTCTTGAACTTTCTAATGGAAAGATAGTTACCGGTAGGGAAACAGATCTTTTATCACCAGCTAGCAGTTTAATTATTAATGCTATGAAAGTGTTAACTAAAATTCCGGATGAGATTGATTTATTAAGCCCCACCATTTTAGAGCCAATCTTAAAGACACGTAAAGGATTAAAGCAGTTATCTTTACAAGAAGTATTAATAGCACTTTCAATCTGTTCCGTTACTAATCCAATGATAGCCAAAGCTTTGCAAAATGCTGATAAATTCAAGAATTGTGATGTCCATTCGACCTATATTGTTCAAAATGGAGATTTAAAAGCTTTAAAAAATTTAGGCGTAAATTTGACATCACAACCAACATTTTATTCAAATGAGCTTTTTTAGGGTTTACTTAAAAATATAATTTATATATAATAAAACTAGGTGAGATAGAAATGGATTATAAATATACTTCTAAAAGTATAGAAGACACAATGGAATTAGCAGAAAATATCGAATCTGAGAAATTTCCGGGCATGGTAATTTGTTTAATAGGAGAATTAGGTAGTGGTAAGACTGTCTTTGTAAAAGGCTTTGCCAAATCATTAGGCATTGAAGATACAATTACAAGTCCAACCTTTACTTTAATAAAAGAATATACTAATAGCGAAATGCCATTATATCATATGGATGTTTATCGTTTAGAGGGAGACCCTTCTACGTTAGGCTTATATGATTACTTTAATAAAGATGCTATATGCATTATTGAATGGGCTGATTTAATTGAAAATCAGTTACCAGAAGAAAGATTAGAAATTAAATTTAAAGTAATTGATGAAGACACGAGAGTGATGATATTAAAACCATATGGGGAGAAATACGAAGATTTAGTTAATTCTGTCTTATAACCTCTTAATGAGGTTTTTATTCTGTTTAAAATGTAATATAATAAAGAATTGTTTGGAGTGATTTTATGAACACTTTATTTATAAGTACTTTTGATGAAACAGTTATTGTAGGTTTATTAAAAGATGGAAGATTAATTTTAAATAAAGAAATATCTTCTAATAATAATCATAGTACGAATTTAGTTCCTACTATTGAAAAAGTATTAGATGAGAGTAATGTGAAAGTAAATGCTATTAATGAAATAATAGTTGTTAATGGACCTGGTTCATTTACGGGAGTAAGAATTGGTGTTACCGTAGCTAAAACCTTAGCACATACCTTAAAAGCTAAAATAAAGACTATTACCAGTGTCGAAGCTTTAGGTTTAAATGATGATGTTTCTAAAAAAATTGTTATTGTTTCAGATCGTAAAGGAAAATACTATGGTATTTTTGAAAATAATAAACTAATAAATGATATAACATATTTAAGTAATTCGGAATTTGAAGAATTATTAAAAAATTATTTGGGTTATAAAATAATCGATAATGAACATATAGATGTTGAAAGAATATATAATTATTTAAACGAAAAAGAAGGAATTAATCCTCATATAGTTAATCCAATATATATAAAGAAGATAGAGGCATTACAATGATTAGAGAATATAATGAAGAAGATATTAAAGAAATAGAAAATCTAGGGCTCGAAGTAAATCCTAAATTTAATAACTTATTTCATATTGATAAATTAAATGAATATGAAACTATTTTTGTATATAAAGAAAATGATAAAGTACTAGGGTTTCTACACATTTTAGATTTAGATAAAGTAGAAATTTTAAATCTTATAGTAAATCCGGAGCATCGTAATCAAAAGATAGCAAGTTTATTATTAGATTATTTATTTAGTGAAACAAATAAGTCCGTAATCCTAGAAGTTAGAGAATCTAATATTGCAGCTATCACTTTATATACCAAGTTTAATTTTATAGAAATAGCCAGAAGAGAAAGATATTATGAAAATGAAGATGCCATCATCATGGAAAGAAGCAATAGTTAATGAAAGATGTATACATATTAGGCGTTGAAACAAG
>CAYQDO010000051.1:0-3947 GCA_964416365.1 uncultured Muribaculaceae bacterium
ATAACCATTTTCATTTATTACTTTTCCAGTTCCTTGATCTGTTCCTGCTAATCCTATTATATAATTATTTAAAGGAACAGGTAAATATTTTTCAGTTGTCAAATGAGCTTTAAACTTCTTTCCTAAATCTATTCCTTGATCAGTATTTGTTTCGTAAAAATAAATATTTAAAGTATATGTATGCACTGCTTCCTCTAAAACTCCCGTAAATTTTCCTTTTCCAAATTTAATATTCGAAGTATTTATCCCTGTTCTAGTTGTTACATTATTAACAAGAGTTCCATTTTCACTATTGTTTACACCTTCTAAAGTATATGTTATAGCATTAGTACTAAAGGTATTTTCTTCAACTACTAAAGTTAATTCATACCAAACGTCTTTATCAGCAAAGGTATTATTACAAGTTATTGTAAATATTTTAGTAGCAAAAGGATTTAATGATGGTTCAATATTTACTGCTTCAATATTTGGGCCTCCATCATATGTAATAGTCATATCTCCTGTCTTATAAGTAACAGAAGTATCTCCTTCTGATCCCATAAAGCCAGTAGTAAAGAATGAATATGATACACCTAGCATAAATACTGCTACAGTTAATATAACTATAACAAGCAATACTTTGTTGACTATTTTTACTACCTTCATAAAACACCTACTCTATACGATATTACTAATTATAGTATAATAAATTTCGGCAATAATTGCAAACTATTGTCGATTTAAATCCACTAAAATAACTTCACTGCCTATCGTGACGATTTGTTTGAAGGTAATATTTATTTCATTAGCAAAGCTTATTCTTCTTAGTAGTTTGATAGGTTCGACTATTAAATTAATAATTAGTCCTTCTTCATTAATATTTAAATCAACTATTTTACCTAGTCTAGCGCCATCTGCTATATTAACAATATCTTTACGCTGTAAATCACTCATTAGCATACTCTTCACCAATAAAGTATATGTTATTTCATTAATTTTTTAACATTTTTAATAGCATTCTTTTCGATTCTGGATACTTGAGCCTGTGATACACCTAAATCATCTGCTATTTCCATTTGAGTTTTACCATAAATATATCTAGCGTATAATACTCCTGCTTCTCTTTCGTTAATCCTACTTAATGCTCTTTCTAAGCTTATCACATCATCTTTATCTACTCTTTCTTTTTTATCAGCAAGTTGATCAAGTAAATATATTGTATCTCCCCCATCATTGTAAATGGGATCAAATATACTCATCGGAGTAATTAAACTTTCTAAAGCTGTCGCCAGTTCATATTCGGTTATGTTTAATGATGTACATATTTCTTTATTGGAAGGTTCAATACCATGGGTAAGTAAATATTCATCTTTAAATTTTAAGATATTATAGGCATTATCCCTTATACTTCTACTTATTCTTACAACCGAAGAATCTCTGATAAATCTTTTTATTTCTCCTAAAATAAGCGGAACAGCATATGTAGAAAACATAACATTATATTCTAAAGAAAAATTATCTACGGCTTTGATTAGTCCAATACAACCAATTTGAAATAAATCATTCATATCATATTTACCATTATTATATTTTTGAATAATGCTTAAAACTAATTTCAAATTACCATTAACTAGTTCTTCTTTAGCTGGTAAATCTCCACTTTGATATTTTTTAAATAAAGGAATCATTTCGGAATTTTTTAAAACTTTTAGATTATTTGTGTCAACACCGGGTATTTCAACTTTAAATTTATTCAAATAAAAAACTCCTTTCCTCATTATATTGAGCAAAAGGAAGTTTTTCTATTCACATCCTAAACTTTATTTAAGCTGTTGGGTTAACCAACTTAAATAATCCATAACCAATAGCAACACCTGCTAAAATAGTTAATATAATCACAAGCACTATCACTACTGCTTTTACTGTTTTATTCATGACCTTTTTATTTTCTACTGGTACTGCGTTATTTATATTAGTATCCATATCAACACGCTCCTATATTATGATTGTAGTATAAAAATATTTAAAAGTCAAAAGTTTTATTATGATTAGACATTTTTTGCACATTTATTTACTTTCTAAGACTCCTTGCAGTTTTTTAATTACTTTTTTTTCTATTCGGGAAATATAGGACTGACTTATACCTAAAATCTCAGCCACTTCTTTTTGAGTATAAGCTTCCGAATTATTTAATCCATATCTTAAAGAGATTATAAGTTTTTCCCTTTTTGATAAATAAGCTAGTTCTTTTTCTAAACTTTCTTTATCTATTTTCTCAGAAAATTCTTGATATACTGTATCTTCTTCCGTGCCTAATATATCTTCTAGATGAAGCTCATTTCCTTCTGAATCATAAGATAAAGCATCTTCAAAACTAATTTCACTTTTTCTTTTTTTGTTTTTTCTGATAAACATTAAGATTTCATTAGCTATACATCTGCTACAGTAAGTAGCTAGTTTAATATTTTTATCTGGTTTATAAGTTTGAATTCCTTTAATAAGACCGATCGAACCAATACTGACTAAATCTTCAATATCATATCCGGTGCTTTCATATTTTTTGGCTAAAAAAACAACTAGTCTTAAATTATGTTCTATTAAGATATTTCTAGCTTCAATATCCCCTTCTTTAGCCTTTATGATATATTTAAGTTCATCTTCTTTTGATAATGGGGGTGGAAGAGCATCGGTTGCACCCACAAAAAATAATTTACTATCTATTTTTAAAATTTTACATATCCATAAAAGAATTTGTTTCATATAACCTCCGTATTTAATATGATTTTTACGCCATTTAAACTAACATCAGCTAAACCGATTAGTACTTTTTTGTTTATTTTATTATTAATAATTACTTTGTCGGGTTTAAATACCTCTAATAGTCCATGATTATTTAAAACATCATAGGGTACAAAAAAAGTCTTTACTTCTTTATTAATTAAATTCTTGTTAACTAAAATGATAGGTTTGCCGAATATCGGATCAATTAGTTTATTACCCGTATCTAAAAAACCAGTTTCCGAGATTTTTTCATCCATATAGTATATGTCCACATCATAATAGTTAGAATAATTATTTTTAAAACTTTTCTGATACTTGATATATTTATATAAGATAATAGGTGTTATGATAATTAATAACAATAGATTAATTTTAAAACCATTATTAGAAAAAACTAAACCATTATTGGTAAGCGCTATTTGATCATTTAATAAATAAATACTACCTCCTAAAATAATACTGATTATATATAACCAGAAAAGATTATCTTTAAAATACTTGAAACTTTCATATTTAAAAGCTATTATAACCATTAAAATACTGATTAAAAATTTCAATAATAACAAGATTAAATTATTATTAAATAAAAATAACATTAAAGTTGAAAGACTACCTAATAGTGAGGCTATAAGAATTCTTTTAAATTTAGCTTTTCTTTTTAAAAGTAAATCTACACTGATGAGGAGCAAGGTATCAATTATAAAATTGATTAAGATGACTAAATCTACATAAATTATCATAACCTCACCTATTTTATTATAAAAAAAAGACACCGTATAAAGTGTCGTTTTTTATTTTTATTTAAAAATTATCTCTTTCTCTTAAAAATGGTGGAATATCGAAGTCTGATTCATCATCGATAATCTTTCTTGGTTTCTCTTCGGCTCTCATACCATAATCATCGATATCATTTTCTTCTTCAAATCCAGTAGCAATTACGGTAACAATAACTTCATCATTTAAGTTTTCGTTAATAACTGCACCGAAGATAATATTAATATCAGTATTAGCTGATTGTCTAACTATTTCGGCAGCATCTTCAGCTTCAAATAAAGTTAAGCTTGTTCCACCGGTAACATTGATAATGGCATCAGTTGCTCCTGTAATGCTTGTTTCAAGTAGTGGTGATGAAACAGCTTGTTTAGCAGCTTCAATTGCTCTATTTTCTCCAACTCCTAAACCAATAC
>CAYQDO010000052.1:0-3835 GCA_964416365.1 uncultured Muribaculaceae bacterium
TTTAGCTCGAATGGAAATGACCGGTATTAAATGTGATTCTGAAGTATTAAATGAGATGAGTGAAGAAATAAAAATCAAAATAGACAATGTAGCTAATAAAATTTATAATTCAGCGGGAAAAGAATTTAATATTGGTAGTCCTAAACAGTTAGGGGAAGTTTTATTTGATCATCTAGGTTTAACACCGAAAGGAAAGACAGCCACTAAAAATTATAAAACCGATGCAACAACTTTAGAAAAGCTTTTAGGAGTTCATCCAATTATTGAACTAATTCTTGAATATCGAAACTTAGCAAAACTAAGCAGCACTTATTTGGAAGGTTTAAAACCATACATTATGGAAGATGGTTTAATTCATACTATTTATAAACAAACATTAACTAGAACGGGTCGTTTATCTAGCGTTGAACCTAATTTACAAAATATTCCAGTTCGAGATGAAATGGGTAGAAAGGTAAGAAAAGCTTTTGTACCAGTCAATGATTTATTCTTATCTTGTGATTACTCCCAAATTGAATTAAGATTACTTGCGCATATCAGTAATTCTGAAGAATTAATAAATGCTTTTAAACAAGGTTCTGATATTCATACTAAAGTAGCCAGTGATATTTTTGATATTTCTGAAGAAGCTGTTACCAAAGAAATGAGGCGGACCGCAAAAGCCGTTATTTTTGGAATAGTGTATGGAATAAGTGGTTTTGGGTTAGGGGAAAATTTACATTTACCCCCATCTCAAGCTAAGAAATTTATTGATAAATATTTAGAGCTTTATCCAGGGGTTAAATTATATATGGATAACATTATTAAAGAAGCTCATGAATATGGCTCAGTACGTACTTTATACAATCGCAAGAGAATTATTGATGAAATTAATAATAAAAACTTTATGATTAGATCAGCTGGAGAAAGAATAGCTTTAAATACTCCAATTCAAGGTAGTAGTGCTGACATCATTAAAATGGCTATGGTAAAAATAGATGAAACTTTATTAAAAGAAGGCTTTCAAAGCAAAATGTTACTACAAGTTCATGATGAATTAGTTTTTGATGTTATTGAATCAGAAAAAGAAGTTTTAGAAAAATTAGTAGTAGATGTAATGGAAAATATTGTTTCCTTAAAAGTACCACTTAAAGTTGGGGTAGATTATGGTACTAATTGGTATGAGGTTTAATTATGCCAGAACTACCAGAAGTAAGAACAGTTGCTAAAGCTTTAAGAAAATTAATCAATAAAAAAGTTATAGGTATTGATATAATTTATCCTAAAATAATAAGTAAAGATAGTTTAAATCTCGATTTACTTATTAATAAAACCTTAAAAGATATAAATACTTTAGGAAAATATTTACTTTTTGATTATGAGGAATATATTTTAATAAGCCATTTAAGAATGGAAGGCAAATATTTTATTAAAGAGCTAAATGTCCCTGTAGAAAAACATGAACATGTTATTATCAATTTTGAAGATAATATGTCTTTAAGATATCATGACACCCGTAGATTTGGCCGAATGGTACTTTTTAAAAAGGAAGATTTGGATAAAGTCACATCTTTAAAAAAACTAGCCCCTGAACCTTTTGAAATAGATAAGAAGGATTTTTATCATAACATATATAAAAAAGATGTGGCTATTAAAACATTATTATTAGATCAAACAATTATTAATGGTTTAGGAAATATTTATGCTAATGAAGTATTATTTGCATCTAAAATAAATCCTTTCAAAAAAGGAAAGGATATAACTACTCAAGAAGCCTCTGATATTATTGATTCATCAGTTGAAATATTAAATTTAGCCATTAAAGAAGGGGGAACTACTATTAAAAGTTATACTTCTTCTTTAGGTGTGATTGGGAACTATCAACAATATTTAAAAGTTCATAAAAAAGAAAATGAGCCGTGTATTTTATGCCATGCACCCATTCTGAGAGTTAAAATAAATGGCCGAAGTACATATTATTGTCCAAACTGTCAAAAATAAAATGTCTTTTCAAAAGACATTTTTATATTGAATAAAGTAAAAAACATGATTTATTTGCTATTAAAAATTTGGGTTTTATGATAATATTTAATATAGAGGAGATATGCTTATGTCAGATAACACTTATAAGGTTTTAGGAATAATCTATGTAGCAGTTATTGTTATCTTGATTATTTTAGTATTAATCTTACTAAAAAAACATAATAAGAAAAAGTATAATGAAATTTTATCTCGCTTAGAAAAAGAGAAAAATCTTATTTTATCTGGCGCTATTCAAAATGAGCTAAATAAAGTAGGAGCATTAATAAATAATAAAGAATTAGAAAAACAATATAAACTGTGGCAAAATCGTTATGAAATAATCAAAGAAAAAGATATTCCTAAGTTAAATGACGATCTTTTAGAACTAGAAGAATTATTTCGAAAAGGATCATTTAAAGATATAAATAAAGCCATTGCTAATTTAGAACTAAATATCTATTATATTAAAACTAAAAGTGACTTCTTATTAAGCGAAATCAGAGAAATATCTTTAAGTGAGAGTAAGAATAGAGAAATTGTTACTAAATTAAAAAAAGATTATCGAGATATATATTTAAAATATCATCGTAATCCTGAAGAATATGAACCAATAAAAGTACCTATAGAATTACAGTTTGAAAATATTGATAAATTATTTGCTGCTTTTGAACTAGCAATGGAAAATAATGCCTACAGTGAAGTAAGCAAAATTGTTAAGGCTTTGGATGACACCATAGGTAACTTAACTATTGTTATTGAAGAAGCTCCAACTATAATTTTAATGGGGAAAAAATTAATCCCGGTTAAAATTAACGATGTCAGATTAATCTATAATAAAATGAATAAAGAAGGCTATAGTCTTGATTATTTGAATATTGATTATAATATATCTGAATCTGAAAAGAAAATTGCTGATGTCTATGATCGTTTGAATGTTTTAAATTTAACCGATTCAATCTTTGAACTTAAAACCATCCTTTCATATTTTGAAAGTCTTTATAATGATTTTGACAATGAAAGAATTTGTAAAAAAGCTTTTGAAGAAAATATGCGCAGGGTGGCTATCAAATGTAAAAGAATGCTTGATATTATAGGTCGTATTTCTTCCAAAATAGAGGATATTAAATTTAGTTATGATCTTACCAATGAAGAAGTAAAAATTATAGATGAACTAAATATTAGTATTAAAGCTATCCAAAATGATTATGAAGTCGTTGTGGAAAACTATCGTAATAGATCATTTGCATTCTCAAGACTCAATAAAGAATTAGAACATCTTAATTTAAGACTTGCTAAAAATGAAGATAAATTAGAAATAACCCTTAAGAGTTTAAAAAGCTTAAAAGAAGACGAGGTAAGAGCTCATCAACAATTAGATGAAATAGAACAAATTTTAAAAAGTGCTAAAGAAAAAATTGAAAGCTTCAAATTACCAGTTGTTCCCCAAGATTATTTTATTCAGTTAAACGAAGCTAACGAAGCTATCACTGACATGATTGATGAATTAAATCGTAAACCGATATCTATTAAGACATTAAATACGAGAGTGGATACAGCAAGAGATTTAGCACTTAAATTGTATAAAACAACTAATGAAACAATTAAGACAGCTAATTTAGCAGAACAAACTATTGTCTACGGTAATAGATTTAAACCATTAAATGTGACCCTAAATAATGGCTTAATTCAATCTGAAAAAAAATTCTTTAATGGATATTACAAAGACGCTTTAGAACAAGCTATTAATTCCATATCATTAGTTGATAATGATATTCATCAAAAATTATTAGCTGCTTATAAAAAATAATGAAAAAAAGTGTTGACATAAATAAAT
>CAYQDO010000053.1:0-3775 GCA_964416365.1 uncultured Muribaculaceae bacterium
TGTCCTAACTTAAATTTTAATTCTACTAAAAGTAGTAGAATTATTATAATATAAATAGAAAAAAAGTCATAAATTATTTTCAATCTATTTATAACTTTGATTATACATGTTATAATAATTGATGGATAGAATACAGGTGATAAATTTGATAGCAGACAAAATTAAAAATTATATAAAACAATCACATAACGAGAATTCAATATTTTTAAGTTTGGCAGATGAAATTGTAAAAGATTTGCCCTATCGTTTAGATCAAAAAACCTATCTTTTAATACCAGAACAAAGAAAAGAATTAAATGAAATGGCATATGAATACTATCTAAGTTACGGTAAACCCATGCCTATTTCTTTAACTATGAGATTAGTGTTATTAATGAATAAATTTGAAGAAGTCGCTAAAAAAATAGGCTTTACCATTATAAATAAAATGAGTGATTTTCATCAAGATGGAAAATTATATGATCTATTAGGCAGAGAAACATCTGAAAAAGGTCTAGTAGAAGACGAATATATAGATATTCCAGACATTAATCACCCTTTAACATTTACTGTCGACGAATATAAAAAAAATCCGTTTTTTCCTGTAATATTTAAAAATATTACAGCTAATCGTGGTGAAGATAAATATTTAATTGAAAACAAAGAACAGTTAGATAAAATAATAGCTGTATTGGAATTGTCAGAAAGCAAAAATTTAAATATCAAAAATGAATTTGTTGTTCAAGATTATATAAAGAGTTTTACTGATGTCAATAGTTCAATTCGTGTATTTGCTTCTTGTACTGGAGAAATATTATCTGCTTCTTTTATTTATTCTTTAGATATCGCACCTAAAAAAAGAATTAAAAAATATGGGATAGATATATTTAATCCTTGCGAATATTTAAACGATCCTAGTTCACCATATTATCTTAATACTAAAAGTATTGTATCTAATGCTGCAGGTGGTGGTAAGATACTCCCTTTAAATCCTGAAACTGCTAAGTTAAGTGCATCGGACGAAATTATTCTAAATCTTCATGAAATTAATCCGGAAACTTTAGAACTGCCTTCTTCAATAACCCAACAAGTAAGCAAAATTGCTCCTTATTGGGGTACTAAAAAAGGTATAATCTTAGGAATTGATTTCATCTATAATTCTGAAGACTATCAATGGTACTACTTAGAAACTAATCGTAATCCATCTATTGATGGTTACCGAAGATATATGTATTTATATGATTATCAAAAAAAAGACGTCAAAACATTAATGCAACTAGATTGTTTAACTAAAATAGTTGAAAATACTATGACAAAAAATAGAAACAAAAACTTCTAGAAAAAACTAGAAGTTTTTATATAGCTATTTGTTTATTAACTTCTCATATAATAAATGAGGAGTTAAATGTATGGATCGAAACAACCGAAAATTAAATCACATATTGAAAGCAATACTGTTGAAGCAGAAATCTTAAAAATCAAACGAGAACTAATTTAATTAAGAAAAGATAACTTTATAATGATAAATAAAACTACACACAAGTGTAGTTATTTATATTCTTCCAAATCTACCGGATTACTCATTATTTGTAATATTAAATCAAAATTATCATCTATGGCTGTTTTATTTCTTTTTAAAATTCCACATTTATCACATTTATAGACTATTTTATATTCTTCTTTTTTTGCTTTTTCAATCGCAATTGGTTTTAATATACCATGACACTGATTAGATCTATCACCTGGATTATTATCAACATGCTTTGAATATAAACATTTCGGACAATGATCTCTTGCTGTATAACCTAAAGCTTTTACTTCTTCATTGCAGATTTCACAAACAAAATCTTCATCTATCATTTTAAATCTAGCATTACCCATATATTACCTCTAACTTAAAGTAGCATTTTTGCAATTAAATGTCAATTTCTTAAAAATTAATTTATTATCTAGCAACTTTTTTAGTATTAGTAGATTTTTGATAATAAGATAATGCTATAGTGTCTTCTTGTGCCATCTCTACTAGTTGAATATAGTAATACCTAAAAGATTCATAATTTGCTAGTTCAAAATCATTACAACATTTGAATTGTTTTTTTAAATTTAATTCTTGATCTATACTATCTAAAAATAATTTCAAAGATTTTATTTTTTCTTCATAAATTCCAGCCAAAAAAACTGGATTATTATATGGTAATACAAGTGGTTTTATTTTTTCATATTCAGCAAAGTATTTATCAACTAAATAATACATTTTATCTTTAAAAAAGTTCTTCTAGATGCTTCTAAAAGACTAAAAACATTTTGAAACGGGTTGTCAGTTATTTTAATATTCCCGACAACATCTTCAACAAAGTGTTCTCTGTCTTCTGCACATTTTACACAATAACCCTTGTCTTCACCACTAGAGCTTGTGAATCTTGATGAACAACCACAAACACATCTATCTTGAGGCCTGTACACATCAAAACAATTATAAGGATCATAAGATACAAACATAAAAACCACCAACAAAAATGTATTATAACATATAAAAAAAATAGACAACTTTAATTTAATATATTATTCCAAATTTCAAATCCATTTAATGCTTTGTATTTCGATAATTGATTTTTAGATAGTATAGAGAATTCAGAACATTATCTTACTTATCTGCAAATTTTTTAGTTATAATAAAATTTCAACTTCTTTACATTATTTAATCAATATGATAATGTATTCACCAATCGGGGTAATTCTATGCGTAATATTGACCTAAAAAATTATTTATTTCACGGTATAGTTGATTGGTTATACTATAATGAAAATACTTCTAGAGATTCTTTTTGTTTAGAAAAGCTAGATAGTATTTTAAAATGCCGTTTTATTTATAGGCCATGTGAATTTAAAAAATATGGGATAACACATAATGACCAAGCAAATCACTACACATATTATTTTACGTTCGTAGCATGTCATCCAGATAGCATTTATTCTGTAAAATATAAAAAAGAAATATCATATGATAACGGATATACTGTAGCTACTAATTATTCTAAGTTTGGTATATTATTTGATCCTAAATTATTAGATGAACTAACGATAATAGATGATGCTTTTACTGACAAAGAAATTATGTTTGATGATGATATTTCTTTGGATGCATACGCTGTTGGAATATATATTAACCCTACTGTTATTAGTAAATATCTTTATGAAGAAATAGTAAATTTAGTAAAAAAATATATTTATAATTTTGTTATAGTAAGTATATTAGATGGATCTATAATAGAAACTATCAATCCTAATCAATCAATAGCTAAGAATATAAGATTTTAATTATATTTTAAGAAGAAATTACGAATCTTTTGAAGTTGTGTTGTATAATTAACAAAATCTCCTGTTAAGGAGTTTTTTCTAAAAATTACATTGAAGTTCGTTATAAATCTTAATAGACTTAAAACTACAATTTACATTTTAAAGTAATATCCCATTCTTCAAAGCCATTTTTTATATAGAATGCAATAGCATTTTTATTTTTAGCGAAAGCTGTTACTTTTATGTTATCCATTCCATTAGTTAAACAATGTTTTTTAAATTCATCAAGTAGTTTTGCGCCAATACCATATTTTCTATATTCTTGAGTAACAAACATATTATCTAATTCTGCTAATTTAGATTTAGTATAACCTACTTTACCTGCCAAGTAGCCAACAATTTCATCATTAATAATTGCTAAATATACTATTTGATTTTCGATCATATTTTTAAGATAGTCTGAACCTGCTTTTTCATAAGTCCATCCGACATTTAAAGT
>CAYQDO010000054.1:0-3772 GCA_964416365.1 uncultured Muribaculaceae bacterium
GTCATAAATTATTTTCAATCTATTTATAACTTTGATTATACATGTTATAATAATTAAGAAATAAATTGGGGGATTTGGAGGGTTTTTAGGTATATGAGTAAAATTAATTTAAATCAAATTGCCTTTGATAATGATTTAAACAAAATAAGTTCGAAAGAAGAATTAATAATCTTATTAGAAAAGTATAAAAATTGTTTACAGAAACCAATAATAGACTATTTAGAATCGTTAATAGAAATAGAGTTTTCAGTAATCAAAGAAAATATTGGAAATGATGAAAGAATAGCATTATCCGAACTAGAAGTATACAAAAAAATTGCAATATACAATATATACAATCACGCATTCAGATTAGCTACTCAGAACGGATATAATATCGTTACAAGTTTGGGTGGATTAAGTATTTATCCCTCTGTAGAGAGAGAATCCCCCCAATTATATAATTTTGATTGCCAAGACTATTCCTTACTTGATAAAAGTTTTGAGATACCAAAAGATTATAAAACAATGCAGATTGGTGAAATTCATTTATATCACTCAATTGAAAACGGGCAAATGCGAGAGAGAGAGAGAGAAAGAATTTCATACGAATTACAAAAATTATATACCTATAAAGAAATATGTGATGTACAAATAAATAATTGTTCACATGATCTTTTATCACACACTTTTGGATTAGTGGTTCCTCCAAATTCTTATAAAGTAATCGAAAATGAAAGAAAAATAAAAGCTTATGAAAATAAATTACAAGAATTAAATCAAAAGAAAGAAATCACAGAAAAATCTGCTTGGGAAATTGAAATAACTAATGATTTTTATTATTTACTATTAGAAGAGTACGGACTAACAAATGAAAGTTTTGTAGAGGAAAAACATCAGAATTTAATAGACGCATTAAATAAGAAAGAAAAAACTAATTTGAGAAAAACTCGTGTTAAGAAAATGCCAAATATAAATATTTATGAAGAGACAAAATATATTTAGTTCTAATAAAAATTAAACAGCAAAATAAATGCTGTTTTTCAATTTTTTATAAATAACTGTGTCCAATATAAATTACCATTTTTATCTCTAGCAATACCAACGCCAATTTGATTATAGGTAGCACTTAAAATATTGGCACGATGTCCAGGAGAATTCATCCAATATCTCATAACCTCTTCCGCGCTTCTTTGACCACTAGCGATGTTTTCAGCTGCGGCTGTGTAAGTAATCCCCAAAGAACTCAACATATTAAATGGGCTTCCATAAGTTGGTGATTCGTGGGAAAAGTAGTTTTTAGTTATAAAATCTTCTGATTTTAATTTTGCAGCATTATTCAAATTACTATTTTCAGTTAGGGCTGGTCTTCCAGCTTTTGTTCTTTCTATATTGACTAATTTTACTAATTCAGTTTCAATATTTTTAATATCACTAGGTACTACTGGGGTAGTAGGAGAACTAGGAGCTGAAGGAGTATATATTATTTGGCCTGGATGAAGCATATTCGGATTTGATATTTGTGGATTAGTATCTATTAAATCATTTGACGTTACATTTAATTCTTTGGCAATTTGCCATATCGAATCACCTTGTTTAACAGTATAAGAATTTTTATTTATTTTAGGTATATTAATTACTTGACCTGGAAATATTAAATTAGGATTAGTTATTTGCGGATTAGCTACTAATAATTCTTGTAAGGTCAAACCATGAATTCTAGCTACATGCCACAATGTATCCCCACGGATTACAGTATAAGTCATCATAGTAAACCACCTTTCTATTTACTATACATTTATATTATATGTGTCACTAGATTTTGGGCTACTTTATAAATAAAAATTATACTTTTAAAATCGAATATGTTATACTCGTTATAAGGAATGATAAGATGAAAATATTATTTTCTATAGGATTATATTTAGCTTATTTTATATTAACTTTACTGATTTTCTATTTTAATGGGACTTGTATTTGGGATGGTTTTCCTGATAAGCAAATTTTATTAAGAGTAGTATTTATTCCGGCATTTTTACTAGCTATAACTTGGTTAAATATTTGGCTATTTAGTAAAAAAATGTTCTTAAAAGATCGAAAAATAATAATAATTGGTTTAGTAGTTTTAATTCTTTTAGGCTTTATTACTGGTAGTGTAGATTATCATTTAATTAGTAGAAATAAAAAACCAATTTTTGTTATAGCCGAACTTGATAAAGGTGGTCCTGAAATAGAATACTATGGACTAAATTATAAAATTGTTCGTAGGCCAGGGGTTTCTTATAAAGATGATTTAAAACATGATATATATGTAAAGTTTGGTTTTTGGTTTCATACTTGGATAGTTGACAGACAAAAATCATAATATAATAAAGAAAGGTGATTAAAATGTTAGAAAAACTAAAAATACCATATTCATTACAGGATTTTGAAGGATATTTAAGTGAAGATAATTTAGATAATCACTATAATATTTTATATGAAAATTATGTTAATAATTATAATAAAGTATTAAGAGATTTAGAAAATGCTCGTCTGCAAGATAACTATGATAATATCAAATCTTTAGAAAAAGAACTTGCTTTTCAAGGTGGAGGAGCTATTCTTCATAGCTTATATTTTGAAAATATAACACCTAATAAAAAAGAAGTTCCTGAAGAACTTGAAAAAAAGATTCAAGAAGATTTTGGAGATTTCGATATTTTTGTTAAGCATTTTATTAAAAGTACGGTAAAGATAGAAGCCTCTGGTTGGGGAATTTTAGGATATAGTAAATCAAACAATAAATTAATTATTCTCCAAGTGGAAAAACATTCTAATTTAACTATATGGGACTTTATTCCTCTTTTAGTTATAGATGTGTGGGAACATGCTTATTATTTAGATTATAAAACAAAAAGAGAAGAATACTTAAATAAAATGATGGATATAATAAACTGGGATGCAGTTTATTATAGATATCTTGAAGCTATAAAAAACTAACATAAAATGTTAGTTTTTTTTATTATAAACTTGTGTTATATTAAATAAAGAAAGAGGCAAGAATATGGATTATCAAAAATTAGCAGATTTACTGTTTCCCAATATTGATAAAGATATTGATTACTATGAAAAATTATATCCAGAAAGAGATTTACCAGAAGGCGCAATTGTAACTAGATTTGCACCATCACCAACTGGATTTGTTCATATGGGTAGTTTAAGAACAGCTTTCGTTGCCAGAAAAATAGCTTCTGACACTAATGGAGTGTTTTATTTAAGAATCGAAGATACCGATGATAAAAGAAGTGTAGAAAATGGTATCCAAGGCATTATAGATGACTTTAAGAATTTTGAATTTCCTATTGCTGAAGGAAGAATTGGCGAAACAGAAGACTTTGGTAATTATGGACCATATCTCCAAAGTGAAAGAGCGGAAATTTATCAAACTTATGCTAAAGATTTAGTTAAAAAAGGGTTAGCTTATCCTTGTTTTATGATTGAAAAAGATCTTGAAGAAATAAGAAAAAATCAAGAAAATAAGAAAGAACGAATCGGCATTTATGGTAGATACGCTAGAAGCCGCCATTTATCTTTAGAAGAAATTGATCGAAAAATTAATAACGGAGAATCTTTTGTAACTAGATTGAAGTCTCCAGGAGACTTTAACAGAAAGATTGAATGCATAGATTTAGTTAAAGGAAAGATTGAATTTCCCGAAAATGATATGGATATCGTTTTGCTTAAATCTGATGGTATTCCAACTTATCATTTTGCTCATTTAGTTGATGATCATTTAATGCGTACAACCCAT
>CAYQDO010000055.1:0-3749 GCA_964416365.1 uncultured Muribaculaceae bacterium
CTTATAGAATCCGTTTAATACATTTTGGAGCAGGTGATGGGAATCGAACCCACGTGATCAGCTTGGAAGGCTGAAGTTCTACCATTAAACTACACCTGCATCAGCAAGTTAAATTATACCATAACTAGCTGATTTTTCAAGTATTTTTTATGATTTAAATAAAGTAAGGGCTACTTTTCCTTTGTCTAACATTATTTCACAAACATAACAAGTAATAATCTCACTTACTGATAAGACATCAGTTGGATGTTTAATAAATTCTTTACTCATTTTAGAAATATGTAGTAAAGCATCATTTTTAATTCCGATATCAACAAATGCGCCAAAGGAAGAAACATTTCTTACCGTACCTTTTAATTCCATACCTACGGTTAAATCCTCTATTTTTAAAACATCACTTCTTAAAATTGGCGGATCAATTTCTTCTCTAGGATCTAATCCGGGATTTAATAATTCTTTAATGATATCCTTAACAGTATATTCATCACTATTAAATTTGTTAATAAGTTCATCTATATCAACATTTTTTAAAGTTTCTTTAAAATTATCTGTTTGGACATTTTTAATATCAAGATTTAAATATTTTAAAATATTATTAGTTAATTCATAACTTTCTGGATGGATACCGGTATTATCTAATGGATTAATTCCATTGTTAATTCTTAAGAAACCAATAGCTTGTTCATATACTTTTGGTGTAGTTAATTTTTTAATTTCTTCTCTTGAAGTAAAAGTATGTTTTTCTTTATGTTTCATAATTTTCGTTATAACACTTTTAGTAAGTCCAGAAACATACTTTAATATAAATTCTGAGGAAGTATTAATATTTACTCCAACATTATTGACAACTTTTGATACAGTAAAATCAAGGCTTTCAGTTAGTTTTTTAGAGTTCACATCATGTTGATATTCGCCTACGCCAATTGATTTAGGATCTATTTTAACTAGTTCAGATAATGGATCTTCAATTCTTCGTCCGATACTTACTGCACTTCTTTCTTGCACTTCTAAATTTGGGAATTCTCTTTGAGCTTCTTTAGAGGCTGAATACACTGAAGCTCCGGCTTCACTAACAATTGCGTAAAAAACTTCATTTAATTCTTTTACGATATTCGCAATAAATTCTTCGCTTTCCCTAGAAGCTGTCCCATTACCTATAGCTACTAAATTTAAGTTATATTTACTAATTAGTTCGATAATTTTTTTACGGGATCCTTCTTTATCATTATGGGGTTCATGAGGATATATCACATCAATATGTAGTACATTACCTTTTTCATCTAAACAAGCGAGTTTACATCCAGTTCGATAGGCCGGGTCAAATCCCAAGACACGATAACCGGTTAGAGGTCTTTGCATCAGAAGATTTCCTAAATTTATTTTGAATACTTCAATGGCGGAATCTTCTGCTTTTTCGGTTAGTTCATTTTGAATATCTCGTTCAATACTAGGATACATTAATCTTTTTAAAGCATCTTTGATGGCTTCCTCAACATAGCTGCATACAAAGGAATTAGGATTTTTAATAATTCTATTTTTTAATTCTCCAAAAATATAATCCCCATCATAATCTAGAGTGACATTAAGAACTTTTTCTTTTTCACCACGGTTAATAGCTAAAACACGATAACTTTTAGCACCTCTAATTTTTTCTTTAAAGTCATAATATATTTCATAAATTTTTTTCTCATCTACGGCAGCTTTTTTTACTTTAGATACGATCATACCATTATTGAAAATATAGTTTCTAATAAATTTACGATAATAAGCATTATCACTAATCCACTCCGCGACAATATACTTTGTATGCTCTTTAGCATCCTCTTTAGAGACGGGGGCTTTACTAAATAAGTCGTTCAAACTACCAGTAGTAGGAAAAGACACAATCATTTTAGCTAAAGGTTCTAGTCCCATTTTAATAGCTTCCGTAGCCTTAGTTTTCTTCTTCTCTTTGTAAGGTAAATATAAATCTTCAACATCGACCAGTTTCGTACAGTCTATAATCTTCTGCCTAAGTTCTGCGGTAAGCATTCCTTTTTCTTCAATTAATCTAACGACTTGTTCTTTTCGTTCCATTAAATTAACATAGTAGCGATATTTTTCTTCGATTTTTTGAATAACATTTTCGTCTAAAGCACCGGTAGCTTCTTTACGATATCTGGCTATGAAAGGAATAGTAGATCCTTCTTCCAGTAATTTTAAAACAGCTTCTATTTGTTTTTGTTTAATATTAATTTCAGTTGCTAATTCATTAATTATAATTTCATTCATTTTTTAACACCTTTCTCATTATAACATTTTTGTTTAAAAAAAACGGTTAACCGTTTTTATTTTTCATTCAAGTTGACATTTTCTTCTTCTAGAAGTTCTTTGAAAGTAATTTTAAATTTTTCAATTTCTTTTCTTAAAGCATCAGGATAAATATTTTTAGCATTACATACTGCTTTATAAATATGTTTAATTCTTACCTCAATATTGTTTTCAAAAACCGCATAACTGAAAGCATTTGCTAAAACGGTTAAACAAATATCTGGATATCTACTAGCTATTTCATATACTCTTTTATATTCACTTGTCATATCCACTAAAAACTTGAAAATAGTATCTTTTTGGAAATCAGTATAAGCTAGTTTTACTCCTAACTTCTTTTCAAATTTAGGATAAGTTCCCATCAAAATTTTAATAACTGTTTCTTGATCAGCTTCTACTATTTCTATTTTTTGAAATCTTCTTAAGAAAGCACGATCTCTTAAAACATAACTTTCATATTCTTCCGTTGTAGTTGCACCAATCATTTTAATGGTACCGCGATCAAGGTAAGGCTTTAACATATTAGCAAAATCAATATTTGTATTTCCTGATTTACTTACTAAAAGATGAACTTCATCAATAAATAAAATTGTCTTTTCTCGATGTTTTAATTCTTGTAATAATAATTCTAGCCTTGAATCAGTATTACCATCTTTAGTTGATGACCCTAGTAAGCTAGTAATATTGATTTTTATAACATCCCAATCTTTAATTGCTTCAGGTACTTCCCCTCTTTGAATTAAATAACCTAAGCCTTCGACAATAGCGGTTTTACCAATACCTGGTTTACCAACTAAAAGAGCGCCTTTATCAGGAGTAATTAAAGCTAGTATCATTTCTTTGATTTCTGTTTCTCTACCAATAGCGGGATTAGTGACATACTCTCTTTTACTTAAATTTTCTCCATAGTTTTTAATAATACTAAATTTATCATTGTTAGATTCTTCTTTATTCTCTGTAAAATCTAGTGTTTCAAAATTATTATTAGTATCTAAGACTTCAATATCTTTATCCACGTTAATCACGTCCTATGCAAAAGTATAACATAAAATCTAATGTTTAGAAAGTTAGAAAGGCAAGAATTGTTTTTTATAACCACCAGAAACATCATGACAGTCACTGGTAATAATACAGGCGTTTTGGTCAATATTTTTAACTAAATGTTTAAATCCATAATATTGATCAAAAGGTACAATAACTAGAAGAATTGGCTCATTTTTATTAAATAATCCACCTTTTCCTGCAAATTCAGTTACTCCTATATGTACTTCATTTAATAGTATGTCAAGAATTTCTTTTGGTTTATTGGATTTAATATAACACATTTTAGAATCCTTAACTCCTAAAATAATAATATTAACAATTTTACTACTAAGAAGTAAAATGAATACTGAATAAATAGTTTGGGTAAAACCAAAAACAATGAATCCTAAAAATAT
>CAYQDO010000056.1:0-3524 GCA_964416365.1 uncultured Muribaculaceae bacterium
TTTTAAAACCTAAAAAAGTAGTAACTAATTTTTTATTTTTATAAATTTCAACAAAGGGAATAGTCATAATTCCTTTAGATTGAGCTAATTCTTGATGATTATCAACATCAACTTTAACAATTTTAAGATTATTTTCGGTTTTTAATAAATCTTCTAATTCTAAAGATAACATTTGACATGGACCACACCAATTGGCAAAATAATCCACTATTGTAATATTATTATCTAATACTTCTTCTAAACTTTGTCCACTTAAATATTCCATTATTAGTTTTCCTTTCTATATCTATCAACCACTACTGATGCTCCAGGAGTCGTAATTCTTTCTTTGGTAATTAATACATCAGCTGAATCTACACTTAATATTTCATATTTTAATAATACTTCTAAACTTTGTAGGTTAGCTTCATCTTTATTTGCTTGATCTTTATAAGCAACACTTATTTTATATACTTCAGTAATAGATTTATAAGTATCTCCTACTATTTCAGATAAAATAGGAGTTTCCTTCATAATGAATCCCGCATATTTACTTTCATTAACTTTAGTGGAAGTACCACTTATTAACCCTAAAATAAATACAACTAGAAAAGCAATAACATATCCTTGAAATAAACCAACTAAAGCCCCTAATATCTTACTTGGTATACCTAATACCAAAGTAGCATTTAATAAACTATTAAAGATACCTGTAACTTTAGATATAACCTTTAGCATTATCGCTAGTAGTGAAATAGTAATTATATAACTAATTCCTTCATAAATTAAAACATTAAATACAGTTACTCCGGCAAATTTTCCACCTAAATTAAAGAATGGAAACTTTTCATATAAGAAAGTAGATATTGGGTTTTTTAAATAAAAAGCTAAAATAAATACTAATAAAGTCCCAATAAAAGCTATTACACTATTAATTATTCCTTGGCGAAAACCATTAATCATCGCAAAACCAACGATAATAATTATAAGCCAATCAATGATATTCATATGGTACTCACATCCTAGTATTAATTATATAATAATTTTTAAAAAAAAGAAAGAAATATTGGTAATTTTATGTTATGATGTTATCGGTGATATCAAAATGACTATTTCATTTAAACTTAGTGATAACATTAAAGAAAAAATGATTGAATATTATGAAGATAAAAAAAAACCAAAAACTCCTGAATACGCTATTTTTCAAGCTAAAGAAGCAGACACTATCATAACATTATACGAATCTGGAAAAGTAGTATTTCAAGGATTAAGTGCTGATATCGATGCTAATATGTGGAAAGATCTAGAATCTTCATTTAATAAAAGAGATATAGATGCTGAACTGGCGGAAAAAGAAGCAAAAAAAGAAGAACCAAAAGATTTACGTTTTCTTGGTAAACCAACTATTGGTTCAGATGAGGTTGGAACTGGCGATTATTTCGGACCAATAGTAGTTACTGCTACTTATGTTGGTAAAGAACACTTTAATTTACTATATGATTTAGGAATTAAAGATTCCAAAAAATTAACCGATGATAAAATAATGAAAATTGCCCCAATCCTTATAAAAAATATTCCCTATGTAAGTCAAATACTCTCAAACAAGGAATATAACACCAATCCAACTAATATGAATAAGATTAAAGCGATCATGCATAATAAAGTATTATGTTCCCTACTAAAAAAAGACAACTACGATTATTCATATATTGTAGTAGATCAATTCTGTTATCCAAGAAACTATTTTGCTTATATTAAAGACGCTAAAGAAAAATGCACTAAAATCACTTTTACAACTAAAGCCGAAGATAAATGTTTAAGTGTAGCAGCAGCTTCAATCATAAGCCGTTATTTATTTATAAATGAATTTAAAAAAATCGGTGATGAGTTAAAAATGTTTCTAAAAAAAGGTGCTGGTCCTGAAGTAGATAAACAAGGAGCAGAAATAATTAAAAAATACGGTGAAAAAAAATTATTTGAAATTGCTAAGCTTAGTTTTAAGAATACCGAAAAAATAAAAAACTATTAAAAAATCAAGAATAAAATTCTTGGTTTTTTTAAATATTTACAATAAAAATTTTAAGTAAAATATACTGATTTAAATTACTTGTTTTTAAATAATAATCTAAATCACACAAATCTAACAATTTCTTTTGAAGTTCCTCTTTGGTATAAGTAATACTTTTTTCTTTAGCAAGTTTTACGCGATATGGATGAATTTCTAATTTGTTAGCTAGTGTTTCAGTCGCATCATTAATAGATTTAACCGCATATATTAAACGATATTGACTTGCCATAAGCGCTATAAAAGGTAAAACTTCCCCGCTTGTTTGGATAAAATCTTGCAAAAGTCTATTAATATCTGCATAATTTTTATTAATAACAGCATCACAGAAAGCAAAATTATCTTCACTTATTAAACGAATGGAATACTTATTAACATCCTCTTTGGTAATTTTATTAGTAATTATATTTATTTTATCTATTTCATTAAGAACCAAATCATAATTATTTAAATTATTAATCATTAATTGATTAATCGCCAAATAATCGATAGTAATATTTTTCTTTTTACAATATTCATTAATTTTATTATTAACATTCTTTAGTTCATCAATAATAATTACTTGACCATTTTGATTAAATTCTTTATAAATACTACTTCTTTTATCTAAAGCATTCGTGATTAAAATTAAAACTGTTTGCGGATGAGGATCTTTTAAATATTTTAAAATAGGACTATTTTCTTTATTTAATTTGAAATTATTGACAATAATATATTTAGTTTCATTCAATAATGAATAATATGAGCATTCATTGATAACATCATCAATGGTCACTTCATCTAGATTCATTCTTATGATATTAGTACTATCACCAGTTATTTTAATTATTTCATCATAAAGTAGTCTTAATGAAAAAGAATAAATTAAATAATTCATTCTACTAACCCAAAACGATTAAATGGGAAAACTATTATGTTAGTTTTTCCTAAAATTTCTGATTTATTTATATTACCAATAATTCTGCTATCCTTAGAAATAAAACGATTATCTCCCATAACAAAATATTCATCCTCGTCAACTGTTGTTTCATCGAAATCTTCGGTTTTAGTTATTGAATACTTGTCTTCTACTTCCTTATTAGCAATATATAATTTACCATTTTCATATTTAACGGTTTCTCCTGGTAAACCAACAACTCTTTTAATCAAATAGCTATCATCGGTTTTAATTACCACGATATCCCATCTTTTAATACCACTTGTTCTCATACCAAGTTTATTTAAAATCATTGTTTCACCATCACGTAAGGTAGAATCCATACTATCCCCATTTACTCTAATCGGTGTCGCAATAAAAGTACGAATAATTATAATTATTAAAATAATAATTATATACGGTAAATTATCTAATAAAATGTCTTTGTTGGCTTTTTTTTGTCCTTCAATTTCTGTTTTCTTCTTCATCTTTAATCACCATTATAATTATAGCATATAAATATATTTATTTGCTTCACTTAATTAAAATTATTATTAAAAAAAA
>CAYQDO010000057.1:0-3466 GCA_964416365.1 uncultured Muribaculaceae bacterium
TTAGAAGATAATGGTTATCAAAATTATTTTATGATGGGTTCAGATCGTTATTTTGCTGATCGGGCAGGGTATTTATATTCTCATGGTAGTTATGATATTTTTGATTACACTACTGCTGTCATCAGAAAATATATTCCAACTGGATATGATATTGATTGGTGGGGTTTTGAAGATAAGAAACTTTATGAGTATGCTAAAATTAGACTAAAAGAAATATCTAAAAATGATGAGCCTTTTAATTTATCACTATTAACCGTTGATACCCATCCACATGGGGGATATCTAGATGAAACATGTGAAGTTGATGATAGTTTAACCCATTATGAGAATGCTTATAAATGTGGTAGTAAAATGTTATATGATTTTATAAAATGGGTTCAAAAACAGCCATTCTATAAGAATACAACTGTTATCATAGTTGGAGATCATTTAAATATGGTTAAAGCTGATATTCGTGACACAATGCCTGATGACTATGATCCAACAGTATTAAATATTTTTATTAATTCTCCTTTGACTACTAAATGTAATAAAAATAGAATAATGACTACATTTGATATGTTTCCTACTACACTCGCAGCACTAGGAATAGAAATAGAAGAAAATAGACTAGGACTTGGAACTAATTTATTTGCATGTGAAGATACATTTGCTGAAGAATTAGGTTATGATTACTTCTATAATGAACTATCAAAAAATTCTTTCTATTACAAAACTTGTTTATTAAATGGTAAATGTAACAAATAGACTATTAGTCTATTTTTTCAATTAAAATTGACTATTAAAATTCTGATTGATACAATTATACCGTAGCACAGGAGTAAATATGGAATCACTAATATTAAAATGCAAAAGCTTTTTTAATTCAAAAAATAAAATTATGTTTATATCTATCATTTTATTAACTATTATTGCTAGTTTGATGTTTAATATAATTTGTTTAAAATTAAATAATAAGGGAATATATCGTAATTCGTCTGTTGGAGATCGTTTTTATTCTTATGATGATTTGTATTATGTATACCATATTTATAATCCTGATCCAGAGGTTAAATATAAAAAGTTTGAATCAGTAATTAAACATCCTTTATTAGTTTTTGGTGCTAATTATACTTCTCAATTAGAAAGTGAAATTTATCCTGAATTGACTTTTGAACAACATTATCAAAATGTTGTTAACATTCAAGTTATATGCACAACTATCGGTACTATATTTATATTTTTAATTTTATATAATATCTTTGAAGTTAATGTTATATACTCATTTATATTATCAATAATTTATTTACTTGCTAACTGTACAATTATTTCCACGATACTAGTAGAAAGTTTTGCCTGCAGTGCCATGTTACTGGTTTTAAGTTATTATTTTATATCCAAAAAAAATGTGTGGATTAGTGGGTTATTAGGTGCTTTAATTTTGGGTACAACCATAACCAATGTAGTTATCTGGGGAATTATGGTACTATTTTTAAATGGTTTTAAAGAATATAAAACTTATTTAAAGATGATATTAAGCTTTTTAATTTCCTCAGGTGGAATATTATTATTAATTTATGTTATCGAACCTGCATATCTAGAATTAATTCGAGAAAAGCTTTTCGATATAGTAGAATATAATATCCAAACATTTAAGTATAATGGTAATAACGGACAGTCACTAAGAAATGTTTTTTACTATTTATTTGTATCACCATGGTTTTATATTGATACTGTTGATGCCAATCAATTAGGGATAGGAATAGGTAAATCTATTTCCTTTATAGCCTCAGCTAATATTTATTTAGTTGTCTTTACTTCATTTATGTATTTTTTCATAGGACTTTTTATTAGTAAAATATTTAAAAAATATAACAAAAATATTTTGACATGCACCATAATTTTATTATTTAATTTAGTATTACACTATGGATATAAATTTGGATTATATGAAGCCTTTTTATATACACCTCATTTCTTTTATATATTTATCTTCCTTATTGGTATAATTATTAAACATTATAAAAAATATGATAAAGTAATTCTTTGTTCCTTGTTTATAGTTTTATTTACTGAGTTGTTATTTAATTTTAATTCAATAAGTGATATGATAAGGATAGCAGGAGTTTAAAATGAAGTATTTAAAACTTATTAGAATAAAGCATTGGTTAAAAAATGCTTTAATATTTTTCCCTTTATTTTTTAATAGAAGTATATTTGAATCAAATAAACTATTGATTTGTTTGATGGGCTTTTTTGTGTTTTCGTTAATATCTTCTACAGTTTATGTAATTAACGATATTATGGATATTGAAAATGATCGAAAACATGCCATAAAGAAAAACCGACCTTTAGCTGCTGGAATTATAAGTATAAATGAGGCTAAGGGCGTAATTGCAATTTTATTTATTTTATCTTTAATTATAATGACTTTTTCTTATTTTAATATTATCCAAAGTATTTTGATATATATAATCCCTATCTTTTATTTAATTTTAAATATCTTTTACAGTACTATCCTAAAACATTATCCAATTATTGATGTAGTAGTTTTATCAGTAGGCTTCTTACTTCGCATTATCTATGGTGGTGTTATAACTGACATTGAAGTATCTAAATGGTTATATTTAATGGTTATTTTTGGATCATTATTTATGGGCTTTGGTAAAAGAAGAAATGAAATCATTAAAAATGGCAAAGAGAGCCGTAAAGTATTACAGTTTTATACTAAAGAATTTTTAGATAAAAATATGTATGTCTGTTTAACATTAGCAATCGTATCTTATACTTTATGGTGTGTAGATGATGTTACTATTACAAGAATCAATAATGATTTATTATACTGGACTGTTCCAGTTTTAATGGTGATACTGCAGCTATATAGTTTAAATATCGAAAAAGATTCTCATGGTGATCCGGTGGAAGTTATTTTAAGTGACCGGAAACTTATATCTTTAATTATTATTTTTATAGTTTTAATAACTTTTATTGTTTATGGATTATAAATAGACTATCAATTAGTCTATTTTTTTGTTAAAATATCTTTGAGGTTTGATGTTATGAAACTATATTTATACGACTGGGATGGAACTATTTATGATGGTGATTCATCCATAGATTTTCTTTTTTATTGTATAAAGAAAAATAAAAAATTATTTTGGTTTTTTATAAAAAAGATTCCTTATTTTTTAAAATATATATTTAAATTAATAAGTACTACAGAATTTAAAGAAGAAATTTTTTCTTTTTTAAAAACCATTAAAAATATTGATAGTTATGTAGACGATTTTTGGAAACAAAATAAACATAAAGTTAAGAACTTTTATTTAGATAAAAAACACGATAAAGATATTATTATTTCGGCTTCTCCAGAATTTTTATTAAAACCAATTTGTGAAGAACTAGGGATAAAAGAATTAATAGCTTCTGATGTTAATAAAAAGACTGGCAAGTTTAATAGGCCTAATTGTCGAAGTAATGAAAAAGT
>CAYQDO010000058.1:0-3426 GCA_964416365.1 uncultured Muribaculaceae bacterium
AAAAATAATATTAATTATAATAAGTTTCTTCATAATAGGTATTAAAGTAGAAGGAGCAACCAATGACACAGGAATCTGTTATAAAAAGAAAGCTGTAGCAACTGGATACTGTGAATTAAATCAGAATGTAAATATCTCCAGAGAACAATTTGGAAACCAACCATTAGTACTAACTAATGGCTCAAGTCCGTCTAGATATAATTATTTTGGTATAGTCGAAGGTATAGAACGAGATATGTTCTGTATCGATTCCAATCTGCCAGAACCGGGATCACAACCATATAAATATGCTCGTTCATTTAACATTGAAAATGATTATGATAGAGCGATAGCCAAAGTATATACTGAATATATGAATGATGTTGTCTATGCAGCAAACCATGGATCATCACTAGATATAGCTTTAGAAACATATAAACAAGCTACTAATGTAGCCATGAGAGCAATAACCATAAAATATGGTTATGATATTATTGATGGATCAGTTTATTCAAATCATTTTGATAATATTTATAAACAATTTGAAGGAAAAACAGCCCCTAATCCAAAGCTTGTTGAAACATCTGATGCATACAAAACTGCTCGAAAATATTATTGTTCGGCCATTATTTCATGTAAAAAATGTGATATAGCTAGAGATGCTCTATCGGCATGCCGAAATGTTTCGGGAGTAACTTCTAGCTTGCATGAATTTAACTTTAAATTCGATGTTGACGCTAATCAAATAGAAAACGGAAGTCTTAATCGTAATAAAATTGAAAGAAGAGTACCGGTAAAAATAACTGGCTTAGGTGCTATGTATATCCAAGCTTATGAAATAACTAGTCCAAGCTTTTATATTAGTAGTGTTAAATGTGAAAATAATAAATTAAGTTGTACTCTTGAAGATTCTAGTCTTCCAACAACCAATTTAGTTCAAAAAAATCGTAATGAATATACATTTTATGTTAAAGTGTCTGGTAGTGTTGATGATATTAAAAATATAACTAGTACCAAGATTTTGATTGATTATAAATATAATCATATTTTAGATAGTAACAATTTAGCTGTTTTAAGATATCACTTAACTGAACAATATCGTCAAAGAATGATTATATTTATGCCAATGAGAGAACAAAATGCTGATGTGTCATTAGTTATCAACAACCCAACTGTATGTGAACGAAGAAATGGTGAATTCTATTATGCTGGAGCAAAAATTGCTAATATTTCCACTTATTTGCGTAAAGGGTGCTGTGATGTTGAATATAATGAATTAACAAGTGAAAGTGATCGCCAATATTATATAAATACCTGTGCAGCTAATGATATTGTTAATCTAGATTACAAATGTGATAATGATGGTAATCCTAATGATATGAGTGAATCAACTGTTAAACAAGTTAAAACAATAGATACTATCGAAAAATTAATAAAAGAATATGAATCTTCTGGAAACAATACTAAATTAAAACAACTGGATAAAAATAACCTTGATGATAGATACATATCCAGCGGGAATGATGTAGAAAGTACCTATTTCGACTCTAGCAATACTTTTTGCAAGCTTTATACTACAGAAGACCAAAATATTTATTTCCCAGGAACTACTGAAGCAACAAGTGGAAGATTCTTTGTTTTTGATAATCAACCAAGAGTTGAAGGCACCATTAATGCACTTTTTTATACCGATTATGACCGTTGGAAAAGAGATTATGATGCTGCAATTTTAGACGAAAAGAATAAATATGATGATTGGCAAGTTGCTTCGGCAGTAGAAAATGCACAAAATCAATTAAGTGATTGTAAAACTGTTCCAAATGGTCAGGGAGGCGTTGTGACGTGTGGATGCTGTCCTCCACCAGGTGTAGCTATGATATGTTATACGCCTTGTAATGTATATTATACAGGAACTAATACAAAGCATGCGCCATCAAGAACATATTATAGAGCAAACGGAAGTGATTTAGGAAACGTTTATGCAACCAGAAGTTGTGGATGTGGAGCTGGAAGTTATGGTAATGTATATACCAGTTTAACTTCTAAGGGAAGAGCAACCGATTTAAAAAAAATATATGAACGAGCAGTAACTCACCGAGAGAATCTTGAAAAATATAAAGAACAATGTGAATCCAGATCAAAAATTGCTTCTAAATGGAAATATTATTTAGAACCAGATTTAAAATTCACCTATAAACAAATATATTATAATCCCGATACAAATAGTGTCCAAGATTTGGTAACTGAAGTACCTATGAAAGTTTCCTGGACTTCTGAAAAATACTGGCCAAACATTAGCACACAACCTCAACAATTATCGAGCGAAGGTGAATACAAAGGACAAGAATTTGAGGTAAAATATGGGGGCCATAACTATAAGGATGGTGAAACAAAAGAATTTGATACTACTAAGATTTATACCACGGGATATACGCAAACTTTGTATTATATACCTACTGAAAAATACTTTAGTTTATTACCCGATGGTCAGTACGTCACTAGTAGAACAATGTATCAAGGTCTTCGTCAATATGTAGATGTTGGATATGTTTTTAATGTTGAAATAACTAATTTTACTAATGAATATTATACTTGGTTTAGTATAGATAAAATTGGGCATCTAATGCGTAATCCTCGTGTAACTCCAAAACTAGATTCTAATATTCAAAAATCTGTAAATGCTACATTAACTAAAATTAATGATCAGACACTTTTAAATATTTACCGAAATGAAAATATGGATCAATCGATGTTTAATAATGTTTGCTATTATAATAATGAAGAAATAATTTATAAAAATGACTGCGTTGATTGCAGTGATGAAAGATTTAAACCACAATACTTTACTAGATCAGTAGCTACCGATAATATATTTCCCAATGCGGGTGCGTCTGGTAGAGAAACTGGAGCAAACTGGACCAATGCCAAAGGTAAAACAGTTCGTGATCTTATTCAATCTATTGGTGATGAAATATATAGTGATACAGATGGCTCTAAAGGATATCTAGAAGCATCAATTATTTTAACTCCAACTAGAATGCTAGAAATTAAGAAAAATTATCAAAACTATCAAGATTTTGATACAATAACATGCAATCAATATGCTAAGGAATGCTTAAGTGCATTATTAACTAAATGGGCTCAAGAATCAGGTACTTCTGATATTTTAGCTAATGCTCGTGAATATTTATGGAAGTATTATGCTAATGGAATTATTCAAAAAGGCAAGATGAAAAATATTTTACCAAATGGTGCTTATCCAGAAGAAGATGCTAAGTTACCATCATGGCCATAAAAACATTACCAAATAGGTAATGTTTTTTATTTAAAAAAATAAAAACCTATGTTATACTATACATAGAATAAAGGAGGCTATATGAAAAAAGTATTATTCATAATGTTAGCATCTGTTTTCAGTATATTAGAAGTTCAAGCTGAATGCAGTTA
>CAYQDO010000059.1:0-3413 GCA_964416365.1 uncultured Muribaculaceae bacterium
TATGCTGGATACAGTGCAACAACTTGGTCAATCGGAGATATAAGTGGTTGGGATATCTCAAAATTAGAACATTCAGCTTGTGATATATTTAATGGTTTAAGTTCAACAGCTTTAACAAGCTTACTTACCGCTAGAACACAATGGGGTTGTTCTTAAAGGTGCATAATATGCATCTTTTTTTCTTGAAAAATATGCTAAAAAACTCTTGCAATTCATATATTATCTTGTTATAATGGTTGAGGTTTGACTGGCTTAGATGTGCGAGGTTGCTGATACACTAGGCAGAGTTGTATAAATTTTACTTAGTATATCAGGTAAATTTGTTACGGAGCCATGTTTATACAAGATATAAGCGAAGGGAGGACATACAAATGTCAAAAATTAGAATCAAACTAAAAGCATATGATCATCGAGTTTTAGATGCTGCGGCACTAAAAATCGTTGATACAGTAAAAAGAATTAAGAAATCAGATGAGGAAATTTCTGGACCGGTTCCACTTCCTACTGAGATTCAAAAGTATACTGTATTAAGAGCAGTACATAAATATAAGGATGCTCGTGAACAATTTGAAATGCGTACTCATAAGAGATTAATCGACATTAAAAATCCAAGCAAGGAAACAATGGATGCTTTAGCTCACTTGGATATTCCAAGTGGAATAGATATTGAAATCCAAACAAAATAGATAGAAAGTTATAGAGGAGGAAAATTATGAAAGGAATCTTAGGTCGTAAAGTCGGGATGACCGAAAAATTTACGAAAGACGGAAAAATTATTCCTGTTACAGTTGTTGCTGTTGATCAAAATGTAATTATGCAAGTAAAAACTGCTCAAAAAGATGGCTATAATGCAATTCAAATTGGTTTTACTGATAAAAAAGAAAATAGAACAACTAAAGCAGAAATGGGACAGGCTAAAAAAGCAAACACTGCGCCTAAGCGCTTCTTAAAAGAAATAAAAATATCAAGTCCAGAAAATTATACAGTAGGAAATACAATTACTGCTGATATATTTGAAGTTGGCGAAAGAGTAGATGTTACAGGAACATCTAAAGGAAAAGGATTCCAAGGTGTAATTAAACGCCATGGTCAATCAAGAGGACCAGAAACTCACGGTTCAAGATATCATAGAAGACCTGGGTCAATGGGAACTATGCGTCCAATGCGTGTAATGCCAGGTAAAAAATTAGCTGGTCATATGGGAAATGAAACAATTACTATTCAAAATTTAACTATTGTTGAAGTAGATACTAACTTAGATTACATTTTAGTAAGTGGAAATATCCCAGGTGCAAAAAATTCTGTAGTATTAATTAAAGAATCTGTTAAAACTGGAAATAAAGAAACATTTGAATTAGTTTCTTATGAAACAGAAGCAGATGAAATAGTAGAAGAAACTAATGTTGAATCTACAGAAGTTGCAGAAGAGCAAACTAATGTTGAATCTACAGAAGCTGCAGAAGAACAAACTCAAATTGAAGAAGTTAAGGAAGAAACTACTGAAGAAGTAGAAGAGCCTAAAGAAGAAACTGCTTCAGTAGAGGAAAGTAAGTAGGTGCTGAAGATGACAAAAATAGATATGATTAACCTTAAAGGTGAAAAAGTTAAGGATTTAAAATTAAATGAAGATGTTTTTGGAATTGAACCTAATAGTTTAGTTTTAAAAAAAGCTATTAAATTACAATTAGATTCTTTTAGACAAGGAACTCAAAAAGCTAAAACTCGTTCTGAAGTATCAGGTGGTGGAAGAAAACCATACCGTCAAAAAGGAACAGGTAATGCTCGTCAAGGTTCAATCAGAGCTCCTCATTATAGAGGCGGCGGAATTGTATTTGCTCCAACACCAAGAAGCTACACATTTAAAATGAATAAGAAGGAAAGAGCTTTAGCTGTTAAAAGTGCTTTAACTCACTTAGCTAACAATAAAGCTATCGTTTTAGTAGAGTCTTTAGAAATAGATTCATTAAAAACTAAAGATATTATAAATTTAATGAAAAATCTTAAGTTAGAAGGAAAAGTACTATTTATTAGTGCTTCAGATGCTGAAAATTTATATATGGCAACTCGTAACTTAAGTAATGCTGCTGTTATTATGGTAAATGAGATAAATGTATTAGATTTAACTCACGCTGACAAAATAGTAATGGATGAAGCAGCGTTAAAATATATTGAGGAGGCTTTTAATTAATGAAATCAGATATTATTATTTCTCCGGTTATCACAGAAAAGTCTTCAAATTTAGCTGAAAATGGTAAAACTTATGTATTTAAAGTTGATAAGAAAGCTAATAAAATTCAAATCAAACAAGCTATCGAAGAAGCTTTTGGTGTAAAGGTTAAAAGTGTTAACACTCTTAATACTAAACCAAAGGACAAAAGAGTAGGAAAATACACAGGTCAAACAAAAACTTATAAAAAGGCTATCATCATATTAGCTGATGGATATTCAATAGAAATGTAGGTGATTACTGATGGGAATTAGAAAATATAAACCAACCACACCTGGTCGTAGAAATATGAGTACTCTTACTAACGAAGCAATAACTGCTTCAAAACCGGAAAAGAGTTTACTTGCTTCTAAGAATAAAAGTGGTGGAAGAAATAATTCAGGTAAAACTACTGTTAGACATATCGGTGGTGGAGCAAAAAGAAAATATCGTGTTATTGATTTTAAAAGAAATAAATTCGGTGTTACTGCTAAAGTTGCGACTATCGAATATGATCCAAATCGTAGTGCTAATATCGCTTTATTACATTATTTAGATGGAGAAAAAAGATACATAATTGCACCTAAAGATTTAAAAGTAGATATGATTGTTGAATCAGGTGAAACTTGTGATATTAAAGTAGGTAATGCTATGCATTTACAAAATATTCCAGTTGGTACTGTAGTTCACAATGTTGAATTAAAACCTGGAAAAGGTGCTGAAATTTGTCGTAGTGCTGGAGCTAGTGTTCAAATCCTTGGTCGTGAAGGTAAATATGTTATTTTAAGATTACAGTCAGGTGAGACTAGAAGAGTTCTTGGAACTTGTATGGCAACCGTTGGCGTTGTAGGAAATGAAGAACATGAACTTGTGAATTTAGGTAAAGCCGGACGTACTCGTCATTTAGGCATTAGACCAACTGTTCGTGGTTCGGTAATGAATCCAAATGATCACCCACATGGTGGTGGTGAAGGTAGAACTGGCGTTGGTTTAAAATCACCAGTTACTCCTTGGGGTAAACCAGCTTTAGGATATAAAACTCGTAAAAATAAGAAAGCTTCTAACAAACTAATTGTTAGTCGTAAAAAGAAATAAGGAGGATTAAGATGGCAAGAAGTTTAAAGAAAGGCCCATTTATTGATGAGAGCCTAATGAAAAAAGTTAAAAATTTAAATGAAACAGGAAAAAAAGAAGTTATTAAAACTTG
>CAYQDO010000060.1:0-3339 GCA_964416365.1 uncultured Muribaculaceae bacterium
ATTATTATAACTTGTGCTTATGGACAAATAATTTCTAAAGAATTAATAGATTTACCTAAACTTGGTTGTGTAAATATTCATGCTTCATTACTACCAAAATATCGAGGTGGAGCTCCAATTCATCATGCGATTATGAATGGGGATACAGAAACAGGAATAACAATTATGTATATGGACGAAGGAATGGATTCAGGAGATATAATAAAAAAAGCAACTATTATTATTGAAAAGCAAGATAAATTAGAAAGTTTATCTAATAAATTATCTTTACTTGGCAAAAAAATTATTATTGAAACTTTACCTAGTATAATAAATGGCACTAACAAAAGAGAAAAACAAAATATTGACGAAGTAACTTTTGCCCCAATTATCAAAAGAACTGATGAACTAATTGATTTTAATCGTCATGCTAAAGATGTTTTTAATCAAATAAGAGCTTTATCTCCAGAACCGTTAGCATACTTTAATCTTTTAGATAATGAATATAAAATAGCCGAATGTGAAATAGTTGATTTGGAAGGAAAACCTGGAGAAATAGTTTCAGCTGATAAAGCAAGTTTAGTCATAATGTGTCTTGACAGGGGAATTAAAGTTACCAAAATAAAACCAAAAGGTAAAAATGTTATGACTGTTAAAGACTTTTTCAATGGTTTTAATAAAGAGACTATTTTAGGTAAGGAAGTGGACTATAATGAAGAAAAAGTATTCAAGATTTCGTGAATTATGGGCTGTTCCTCGATATCAAAGTTTGATTAAATTAGGCGGGTACGCAATTTTCTTTGCTATTTTTTTCTTTTTGGCTTCTATTAATACTTGGGATAATAAATCTAATAATCAGAAATTTACTTCTTATAATACTATGAAACAAAATTTAACTACTGAGAATTTAACTATTCAATATAAACTTGACTCTATTGAGAGTTATTATTTGGAGGGTACGATTATTGATGATGTCTTATCAGCTACTTTAGAAATAAATGATGAAATGAAAAAAATTAAAATTATGGACGATAAAGTATATTTGATTCAAAAAAATGAAGACTTACCAAATGATACTTTACTGAAGGATATAAATTTAATTTATTTATTTCCTAAAAAGATCATGGATATTTTAGATGATAATTCATCATTAAGAAGTATATCGAAAGATGAAAAGGTAGTCAGTTATTTAATAGATACCAAATCTTATTCTTTATACTTGAATGAAAATGAAATAGAGAAAATTGTTATTTTTGACGGTATGATTACTTATACTTTGGAATATAGCATAATACAATAGTATTTTATTGCACATAAAAATCAAAAATGATAAAATAACTAGTGTGAGGTAAATATGAAAAATAAGTTTTCTGTAATTATAGTTAACAGTGTTACTATGACTAGAGTTATAGGTACTTTTGTTTTACCCTTTATTAGTCAAAATATGTCCCCAGCAGGACTAGTTATTTATATTGGGTTATTACTTTTAACTGATGCCTTAGATGGATTATTAGCTAGAAGGTTAAAAGCAACAACTATTTTTGGAAGTATTTTAGATGCTACTGCAGATAAATTTTTAGGAATAGCATGTTTAGCTGTGTTAGCTGGAAGATATGCAATTATGTTATTTCCAATCATAACAGAAACTATTATTTCAATAATTAATACCAGAGGAGCAATTGGGGGTTCTACTACCGATAGTAGTACTTTAGGAAAAATTAAAACTTGGGTATTAGGTTTATCTATAGTTTTAGGTTTTGCTACTATCTATATTAATGATATAATTAGTGGTATTAACAGCTCTACTAAAATTGGGCAAGCATTAATTATTTTTTTAGAAGATATGGTCGCCAATCAAGATATTATAATGGCCATTATAGCTTCTATTACGGTAGGTGCGGGAATTATAGTATCTTGTGATTATCAAATCAAAGTAAAAAATGAAATGAAAAAAGCTAAAGCGGAAGGATTTGAACTTAATAAGTGGGTACTAAAATCCGGTAAAGAATTAATGCATGCTTTATTCGATGAAGAATATTATCAAAAAACCAAAAATTTACCTTTAGCTAAGAAGATAGGAGTGATAAAGAATGAAAAAAATAATCGAGGATAAGTATTTTAAATTAGGTTTAACAGTATTCTTAATAATAGTATCTTGTATTACATTTTATTTTATTATTGAAAAAGTAAATTATATAATATTGGGATTTAAATGGTTAATAAAAATATTTACGCCTTTCATTGTTGGTTTTACTTTTGCTTATTTATTAAATCCTTTAGTAATATTTTTTGAAAACTGGATTAAAGAATTATTTTTTAAAAAATCAAAATTAAAAGAGTCAACTCAAAAAAAGGTTAGTCGTTTTTCAAGTATTACCATCACATGCATAGTTACTATCGGATTAACTGTTCTTTTATTTAGTTTTGTAATTCCAGAGCTACTACAGAGTATTGAAACTTTAGTTATGAATATTCCAATGTATTTGGAAACAACCAAAAATTATTTATTGGGATTACTTGATAACCATGATGATTTAAGAAATATAGTTTTAAATAACTATGATGCCATTAATAATTACTTTATGAATATTATTAACGAATCATTTTTACCAAAACTAGAAGAATGGATTACGATAGTTTCTAGTGGTTTATTTGGGGCTGTTAAAGTCTTATTTGATGTTATCATGGGCTTTATTATTGCCATCTATTTCCTATATGATAAAGAAATTTTTAAAGCCCAATTAAAAAAGACATTATACAGTATTTTTAATGTAAAATTTGTTAACAAGCTTATTGAAAATGGTCGTCATACTGATCAGGTTTTCGGCAATTTTATAGTTGGTAAAATATTAGAAACATTTGTGTTTTGTTTATTATCATTTATTTTCCTGGCTATCTTTGGATATCCATATGCATTATTAATAAGTGTTATTCTTGGTATTACTAATGTTATTCCATACTTCGGGCCATATATTGGTGGTATACCAAGTGCCTTCTTAATTTTATTGCAAGCACCAGATAAATTTTGGCCTTTTATAATTTTCCTAGTAGTTATTCAACAAATTGATAACTATGTAATAGGACCATTCTTAACTGGTACGAAGATTGGTATTAAAAGCTTCTGGGTATTGTTTGCTATCATGATTTTTGGTGGTATATTTGGTTTAATAGGTATGTTAATAGGTGTGCCTTTGTTTGCATTACTATATGGATATTTAACTAATAAATGTAACACGTGCTTAGTTAAAAAGAAATTACCGACCGAAACTTACAAATATGACAAATTGACCAAAATAAATTCAGAAACCAATAAATTTATAAGTGAAGAAAAGTAAGAAAAATCTTACTTTTTATTTTGAA
>CAYQDO010000061.1:0-3288 GCA_964416365.1 uncultured Muribaculaceae bacterium
GTTCTAAGAGATAGCTCAATTTCTTTAGATTCTAAATTAGCGGGAATAGAACATAGAATAGTAATTAATATTATAAATAAAAACATTGTTACTGTACTAATACGAGTAATATTTTTAGCATCTTTTAATTTAGATTTATTAATCATAATTATGGGTACTAGAAAAGTAAAAGCATAGATAAAAGAGGATATACTTATATTTAGACTTGGTGCTAAATAAATATATTTATCCTTAAATAAAATAGTTAATACAAGTAAAATTATGAATATCACACTTAGCTTTAAAGGTCCCTTTTTCATCTATTCCACCTAATTATAACTATACAATGGTTTAAATATGTTGTCAAATAAAATATTTTTCTATCATTTTAGGACAATTTATGTTATATTAAAAATATAAAAATGCAAAATATAATAAAGGAGTGAATGGATTTGAAAAAGATTTTATTATTTTTAATAGGGATCTTATTCCTACCTTTATCTGTAGAAGCCATGGATGTTTCAGAACCTTTTAGTATTGGTGATAGGGTTAGAGTATTACTAGAAAATGATCAAGATGGTGTAGAGTTTTTTGTAATTAAACCAAGTGTAGCCTATGATCCATATGTTTGGTTAATATTGAATCAAAATGTCGAAAGCACTGCAGGCAAATCGATTACAGTCTTTGATGAAATCACACCTGGTGAACACGAAGATTTAACTATCTGGGGAGAAACCATAGCTCATGAAGTCCTTTTGAACGCAACAGAACATTGGCGCTCTGAAGTTACAAGATTATTACAAGAACAAGATTTGATAGATTTAGGACTAAAGAAAAACACAGCTACTGGTGAATATGAAATAATGGCTAATCGCAGAGAAATTGCTCCCATAGTTTTATCTGAATATCCTACTTTGGAAAACCCAGAAAGTGCTTACAATTATTGGACCCAAATTTATGATGAATCCGCAGAAAACACTTCGGTATTTGCGGTAATTTTAAATGAGAACTATAGTGGTGATACGCTAACACCTCTTGCTTATGTAAAATCTCGTGATATTACTTCAATCGACAATAATTATGAATATGTTATAAGACCAGTTATTAAGATTCATAAAATGTATATTGATTGTAAAATAGGAGATACTACTACAGTGGCCAGTCCACCAACTGGAGAGGTAACTATGCCATTTGAAGTAATTAGCTTAATAATTATTGGTGGAGTTGCTTATTACTTAGTAAGAAAAAAAGATATGTTTGAAAAAATCTAAAGGCTCATGCCTTTTTTTTCTTGCCTAAATATTATATAATGATTAAGAAAGTAGGATTATATGAAACGAATTATTATGGCAATTATTTTCGTTTTACTAACTTTTATTGGTGTTACATTTGTAGTATCAGCAATTCTTTTAAACAGTGATAAAATTTTAAATAGTTTTAGTATCATTAGTGTAGATAATGTTTCTCATTTTTTTGCTATTAATTTTGAAAAGGTTAAAGCCGCAAATTATTATGAAATAGTTGTATATAATGAAAATAATGAAGAGGTTTTTTCTGAAAAAGTTGATAAAACAAATATAAATATAAATTTAGATAGAATTAATTATAATGTCAAATACAAAATTGTTATATATGCTTACGATAAACTAGGAGACAGTGTTGCTGTACTAAATCCATATGTTTTTACCTATTCAGAACCGACATTCAGTGATGAAAATGATTTGATTATGAATGATAAAGATTATAAATTATTAATTGACGGTAATTTACAAAAGAAAAACTACTTAATCAGAATATCAGATAATGGTTATAAATTAATTGAAGAAAAATTAACTGCCAATGAATATATAATTGATAAAAAATATTATAAAGGTTTAGAACAAAAATTAGATGTAGAAATAATAGACGGTATTACTTCAATTGATAAAACAACTTTATACAATAACATGAGTCCAATTAGTGATGTTGCGATTAAAACACCGGGAAATGACAGCACGCTTAATTATAATGATGTTACTTTAATTTATGAAGGTGGAAAAAATGCTACCAAATATTTAATTCAAATCTATAAAGATAATCATTTGATAAAGGAGTCAGAAGTAAAGAAAAATAAATGTGTTATATCGTCTGATCTTTTTGAAAAAGCAGCTAATTATAAGATTAAGATTAATGCTAAATATAAAGATTATAATGAATATACTAAATCTAGTGAAGTACAATTTAAAATGAATGAAAAAGATACATTAAAACCAGTTTATATAAATTTTAGCCCAAAATATATTAAACCGGGTACAGGAATTATTCTTAATAATCCCAATTCTGATGGAACAATTTACTATACAACTAATGGTGAAGATCCTATTTCTAATGGTACAAAATATACTGAACCTATTATGGTAAATGCTAGCATGGTTCTTAAAGCAGTGGTAATGGAACCAAATAAAAATAATAGTATAGTTCAAACTATTGATATTAATGTCGGAACAAAAGATATTTATTCTGTATATTTAAGTCCCTCTAATCAAGAGGGTAATTATGGTGTTCCTAAAACCGGATATCGTAATGAAATGTTAGAAATGAATGATTTAACTAATTATATTGAAAAAAGACTTCAGCAGCATGGTGTTAAAGTATATCGCAACAGTTCATATGGTAATATCAATTTATGGGTCAGTGATTCTAAATATTATGGGGTGGATTTACATTTAGCAATTCATTCTAATGCTAGTACGGATCATCAGTCATACGGGGTTGAAACTTGGATTAATGAAGAGTCAAGTAAATCATATAATTTAGCTCATTTACTGCAAAATGCTTTATATGGCATATATTATAATGAGAATCTAGAAGCAAACAGAAACGTAAAATATGCTAATGGTTCACTAGGTGAAGTAAATGATGAGTATGTTCCTTTCGGTATTCTTCTTGAAATTGCCCATCATGATTATGAAAAAGATGCTTATTGGATAATGCAAAACAAAGAACTTATTGCAAATATGATAGCTGAGACGATTTTAAGATATTTTGGCATTATTTGACGAATTGCTTTCCCTTCTTATTAATAATAATTATTATAGAGTTGGGTGAGAAGAAATGTCAGAAATTTATAATGTATTATTAGAGAATTTAGATAACGTCATATTAAATTATTACACAGAAATGGAAATTATTTCAAAACTAGACAAATAGTCCTGTATCTTGACAAAAACCGGTAAAAATAATACAATATAAGGGAGTAAGAAGGATGGTTTATAATATGATAAACGATAGGCTTTATTTAACACCACAAGATATATTGGAAAAAGAGTT
>CAYQDO010000062.1:0-2666 GCA_964416365.1 uncultured Muribaculaceae bacterium
GACTTAGGATCTAGTGGATTAATCCGTGGGGGTTCAAGTCCCTTTACCTGCACCAAAAAGTAAACAAAGCCTTACATTAAGGCTTTTTCTTTTGTTTAGGTACTATTTAGACAATGTTTTAATTATAATTAAGCAACAAAACCGGCTATTGTTCTCAATGTTATTCTAAGTTTTGTAGAGGAAAAACATTGTTTTATTAGTTATTTTTTATTAAATTGGCAATTTTAGGTAGACAACTTGAACAAAAGTGTTTAAAATAGATAACAAAACAAGAAGTGAAGGTGGTTTATGAATTGCAACGAGACATTTAATGTCACTTATAAAAATGAAAATTATCAAATTTCTAAATCAGACATTAAATTTACTCATGGATATGGCATAGGAGAAATCAAATTACAAAATCCTTTAAGAAAAAAATGGGGAAATAAGTATAACTATGAAACTAAAATTAAAGGTGTTATTGACGAAAATTATCAAACTGTTTTAGAATTTAACGATTATCAGCAAATTAATATTTTGCCAAACGGAAATATTATGGTAAAAATTATGCGTTATAATGAATTAGATAGTATTGAATATCAACATTTCAAACTTATTAATAAAACTTTTAAAAAAATTAGTGTATTTAAAGCTAATCAATATGAAATAATCAACCATGATACTTTAAAAATTAGTTTTGACGATTTTGATATTTTATATAATCTAACTAAAGGCAAATATGTTTCTGATCAATTTACTACAATAGGACGCTTTGTTAGAAAAGAAAATTTTCAGGTAAAATTAGCTTTAGCTGTTTACGAAACTCCTTATTGTGATATTGACTGTTATATTGATATAAACGGGAAAATTAGAACACCGCTTTTTCTTTCTGAATCCAATGTTCAGATTAATACTACAGAAAAAGATTTTGATTTTCTAGGAACTGTTGAAGCAATCGAAACTTTAATGGAAGAACTCCTAGAATATGATATTGAATTAGATGATTTATTAAAAACATTAAACAAAGGAGAAAAAATTATGGAATACAATGAAAATTTGATTAATTATAGCAATTCAGAAGAAATAAACAACAATATTATTATATTAAAAAAAGAAAATTATGAAGTATTATATGATGAAGATGAAGAGCAAATTCTTTCAGAAAGATTTTCTAAAATCGGCAGGTTTGAATATATAAACGAAAATGGGGACGAATTAGCAGAAGCAATTTTAAATCTTCCTTATAAAGATACAGCTTGTGAAGTTATCTGCTTTATCAATAAATGTGGAGCTATTAGTAGTCCATTATATGTTCCTGATTTCGGCTTACAAATTAACTATGAAGATGAAGATAGTTTTCAAGAATGTATTGAACTAATAGAAGATATAATAATGAACCAACCCAACGAATTATCAGTATCAAATAAACTTACAAGATAGCAATTATTTGCTATTTTTTAATGAAGATAATTTATCAAATCAAGGTACAACACTTAAAAATACAAAAAAACAAGGTAATTACTTACCTTGCATCATATACAATAAATCGATTTTAAACATATCTTTTGAAGCATTATTCTTACTAATCATAACACCTTTATAAGTAGTAAGCTCAGCCATATGTCCTTCTAATAAAATTTCAGTAGGTGTTATTGTATCAAGCATAATAACATTTTCATTTTTGTAAACAATATATTTTAAAGTTACATCGCCATGAACTTGACTAAACATATAATCACTTGGCAACTTCAATTCATATGTTTCAGTATTATCTTTACGATTACTTGAAATCTTTTCACCAACGAATTTACCATTTCTTAAAGATGGATAATAATCAAAATTTAATTTCTTATAAGCAAGCATATTATATTTCTTTAATGCTCTTTCTAGTTTTTTAAATTCGTTTTCGTTGATATAATCTAATAAAAATCCTTTCATAAAATTTACCCCCTATATCCTTAATGACGCTATAATTATAGCATAATTAGGAATTAATGTCAAATTGTGTAAACCAATTAACCTGTCTTTTATGGTTTAAAGGAATTCAAATATATCAAATTTTAATTATTTTGTCAATAAAAATGAACCAAACACAACGAATCATGTTTGGTTCAGTACCAAAAGAAATAAGATAATTTCTTTTGGTAGTTATAATATAACAAATATAAATGTATTAGTCAATACTTTTTTAATCAAATTTCCCTACCGGTGTTATACATCTCCCCTCTCCTCTTTTTAACCCTTTTTCATAATCTTCGCCGATTAGACTACAGGAATTTTTAGTAATAGCATCTTTGATGTAACCCCCATAATAACTTATTAAGCCAACTACTATTAAGGTTATAAAAAATATAATAAAAATAAATTTACTAGGGGTTAAATCTTTTGTCATATCTTTTCTCCTATTAAAATATTAGCCTTTTTAAGTACAAGATAATGTTTAATTTTGTCAGACTCTTTATTTTTTATCACTTTTTTGCTAAAATACGTTATGAAGTGGTGGTGTAATCATGAAATTACCAAATATTAAAATACTAGATGAAAAAGATAAGATACTAAGAGTAGTATCGGAAGATGTTATATTTCCTTTGAGTCCAGCAGAAAAACAATTAATTAATGATGCTTTAGATTATTTAGAAATGAGTCAAATTGAAGAATATCGTAGTCAATATGATTTAAGGGCTGGA
>CAYQDO010000062.1:2676-3109 GCA_964416365.1 uncultured Muribaculaceae bacterium
CCTAAAAGAATATTTGTTATATCTGAAGAAATTGAAGAAAATAAATTTAAGCGTTATGTTGTTATAAATCCTAAAATTATTAGTCGAAGTGAAGAACTAATCTTTGTAGGCGAAGGCGAAGGTTGCCTAAGTATTAATCGCGAAGTGGAAGGATTAATTCCCAGACATGCTCGCATAACTGTTGAAGCCTATGATGAAAATGGGGATCTTTATGAAATTAGAGTTCGTGAAGATATGGCAGTAGCCTTTCAACATGAAATAGATCATTTAAATGGGATATTATTCATTGATCATATCGATAAAAATAATCCCTATAAAAATCGTCATTTAATGAGAGAAATATAAAAATACTAAAAAAGAACTGATTTGATAAAACTCTGAATAAGTCAACAAAAAGTGGACACTAAAAAAGAATTTATTGAAACCCTAGCTC
>CAYQDO010000063.1:0-3065 GCA_964416365.1 uncultured Muribaculaceae bacterium
ATCAAGGATGGTAAAGTTACAAAATATTATGAAAAGATAAATGATATGGAAAAAGTCTTGAAATAAGGCTTTTTTTAGGCTAGAATAAGTGGCTACAAATTGATTGATTGTAAATGATTCATTTAGAGTTGTATAAAAATGGTTAATATTTATTAATTTAACCATTTTTTTATTATTTCTCTTCAAAAATATGTTATTATAATTAGAGAGTGATAGTATGAAAAAAAATAAGCCGACTTTTGAATTATGGGAAGTTATTTTAATAGCTTTTGTTACTTCAATAATTATGAGTATAACTACTGGTTATGCCCTTTTTACAAGTGGTAGAATCAAGAATTGTTCTACTCTAACTAATAATGAACATCTAGGAGAGTTTATTAGTACTTATAATTCTATCGTTACTGAATATTATAAAGAAGTAGATGAAGAAGGCTTAATAAATGCCGCTATTAATGGCATGATGGATTATTTGGATGATCCATATACAACTTATTTAAATGAGAATAGCAAAAATGCTTTACTTGAATCATTAAAAGGTAAGTATCAAGGTATTGGTATCGAAATATTAAAACAAGAAGAAGGACCTATTCAAATCGTAACGGTTTTTGATGACAGTCCGGCAGCTGAAGCAGGTTTAAAAAATGGTGATATTATTAAAAGCATTAATGATGTCGATTTAACTGATAAATCATCAGAAGATGCGGTAGATATCATTAAAAAGAGTGAAGATAAAAATATCAAAATAACTGTTTCACGCAATGAAGAATTAATATCATTTGTGGTAGAAAGAAAGACATTATATATTCCGGTAATTGAAGATGAATTATTCGAAGCTAATAATCAAAAAGTTGGTTATATCAGAATATCGAAGTTTTCAGAAACAGTTGGACAACAATTTGGAGAAAAACTAAAAAAATTAGAAGAACAAGGGATGAATAATTTAATCATTGATCTTCGTAATAATACCGGAGGTTATCTAAAAGGTAGTACCGATATTGCCTCAATGTTTATTAAGGAAAGCGAAATAATCTATTCCTTACAAACTAATCTTAATAAAAAAGACTATAAAGATGAAACAAAAGAGAGCAAAGATTATAAAGTTTTCATCTTAATTAATAAAAATTCAGCATCAGCTTCAGAAGTTTTAGCGGCAGCCTTGAAATACAGTTATGGTGCTAAATTAGTGGGTGTTACTTCATATGGTAAAGGTACTGTTCAACAAACCTCTGAGGTATCAGATAAAACGATGATTAAATATACAACTGCTAAGTGGTTAACTCCAATGGGTAACTGTATAGATGGTGTAGGTATAAATCCAGATATTGCCATTGAACTTATTATTGAAGAAAATACTACTTATTCATATGAAATAGATAATCAGTTGCAAACGGCAATCCAAGAAATAACTAAATAAGGTATAGCTTTATTTAGTTTTTTTTATTATAATAAATAATTGTAATAAGGAAACATAGTCTAAGGGGGAAATGATGGAAGTTATTGAGTTTAAAGATTTAAATTTAAAAATTAAATTAACTTACTTTATTAATATTATTGGTAAAGCATCTTCAGGTAAAACAGCGCTTTTAAAGAAAATAATTAATAAAGTACCAAATGGGGACTTATATATTGATGATAAACCTTTAACTAGTTATGATATAGACTTTAAAAAAAGAAATTTAATGGTTTGTTTAAATGATTCAAAATTTAATACTCCCTATGTTAATGAAGAATTACTATATTATCAAAATATCTTAAAAATAGGTTCAGGTTTAGCTTATGAAAATCTGAAAAGTTTTAATGAATTTTTTGATTTAAAAGAAATTCTAGAAAGTAAAATAGAATACCTAACTACTAGAGAAAAAGCTTTAATAAAAATATTGTCTTTCTTAATCTTAAAACCTGCTGTTTTAGGAATTGATAACTTACTTAGTTACTTAACTTTAGAAGATAAACTGAAAATAATTAAATATACCAAAATAAATAAGATATCGATCCTTAATGTTACTTCTATGGCCGAAGAGCTTTTATTAGGTACTGATGTCATTGTTATGGAAGACTTTAAGGTAATATTCTACGAAAGTACTAAAAAGACCTTAAACGATGAAAAAATGCTTTTAAAAATAGGATTTGAATTACCCTTTACAATAAGCCTGAGTAGTGGACTAAATTACTACAATCTTCTATCTAAAAAATATTACACTAATAAATCACTGGTGGAGGGCATATGGAAGTAATGTATCTTAAGAAAATTCAAAACAATTATTTTAAAAATAAAAATATTATAGGTTTAGTAGGAGAATATGAAGATTTAATTTCTTTAGTTAATAATATAGAATATATAGATTTAAATGTTAACTCAAAAGTAAAACATTACTTAAAAGAAAGTATCAACCTATTAGAAAAGTTTTCTTTACATAATGATATTATAAACAAAAAAATTAGTGATTTATCTAGTACCGAATTTAAAATTATTTCACTTATTAAAATTATTGAACTAAATCCCGAATTAATTATTTTAAATAATTTTGAAATCGGTATTAATGAAAAGTATTTAAATAATTTTGTGCGTTTCTTAAAGAACATTAATGCTGAAAGAGGTATTAAAATAATCGTACTTAGTAATAAAATCCCATTCTTAAATAAAATGACTAAAACCATAATTATTATGAAAAAGGGTATAATAAAATATCAAGGTGATTTATTAAACAGTATTCTGCAAGGCTTACTTCCTAAACCGGAAATTATTAAATTTATTGAGTTAGCTAATAAAAAGAAAGCTGGTCTTGCTTATACCTTAGATGAAAAAGAATTACTAAAAGATATCTATCGGAGTGTATTTTAATGAGATTTTTAGCATGCATTAGATATGATGGCAGTAAATTTTATGGATTTCAAAAACTAAAAGAGCATAAAACAGTCCAAAAAGAATTAGAAATAGCTTTAACTAAAATCAATAAAAAAGAAGTACTTATAAAAGGGGCGGGAAGAACTGATCGGGGAGTTCATGCCTATAAACAAATGATTCATTTTGATTTAGATATTAATATTACTCCAGAAGCTTTAAA
>CAYQDO010000064.1:0-3059 GCA_964416365.1 uncultured Muribaculaceae bacterium
CTTAGGCATGCCGCCAGCGTTCATCCTGAGCTAGGATCAAACTCTCAAAAAAAAAAACAATTTTATTTTTCAAGTTTAATCTAGCTACTCAAATTGACATTTTACTTAGTTTTCAAAGATCATCACAACCTTTTCGGTTGCGCATTAGTAATATATCAAACCTTTTTTCTTTAGTCAACTGTTTTTTGACATTTTTTTTAAAAAACTCAAAATTTGTGACATTTTTCCAATTTCCCTTAAAACTTAAGGAAAATTTGGGTTGATATACTTGATATTATATGCAATATTTTCGAAAAAATCCAGCACATTGTAAAAAAAAACGTTCGATTTACACTAAATCAATCGTTTTTACTTATAATATCTAAATATTTTGAGTAATATTTATCTACTATGTTCTTATTAAATGGCCCTACTCCAGTTTTTTTCATGTTGATTAATTCCGTCAGTTGATTCTGAAGTATCTTATCCAAGTCCTCAGAATATTTCATTTTCATTTTATGATATTTATATTCATTACGGTCCAATACTTTAAATGCTCCATCGGGAAATACTTTTAAATCAAGATCATAATCAATAAATTTTATTATGTTATCATCAATTAAATAAGGAGTAGCTATATTACATTTATAATATAACCCTCTTTTTTTAAATTGTGCAAATATATTAAACCATTTCTTTGTGTAAAAAACTATTATTGCTGTTTCTTTTGTTTTATGGCTTTTACCATCTTTTTCTGTGACGGTAACCCGATGATTGCCACAAACTAACATTTCGTCAGTAATATCTAATACTATTGCTTCATCCCAAGTTCTATGGATTTTGCCATTATGTTTGTAGCAATGTATAGCAAGCTTGCTACCAACTTCTAGCTTTTCCATAATAACCTCTTTCTAAAATTATTATAACTCATCAATAAATAAATTACAAATTAAAAATATTTGGTATAAAAAAATTAAAATTATTAACTAACTTTAATTTTAATATATATGTTTATATGGATTAGTTGCCGTTCCTTCACCTGTTACTACTATATTGGGATTCAGATTTATAACCGGGCGAAGTCCACCTTCTGCAAAAACTTCAAAAGATCCGGTACCACCATTACTTCTAACAGTCCACACAATAGCTCCATCTTCTAAACTTAACAAAGCGGGAGTAAAAGTATAGTACCATCGCCCACTATATAAATAATTTGTAAAATCTTCTTTAGCAAATATTAATCCCGCCATTAATGCTTCATCGGCATTTATTAATCCTACTGGGTAAGTTAATGCTCCGTTTCCTAATGATGTATCACTTACAGTAAATCGATCATTTTTAAAACCACATTTTAACGTTGGAGTTTTATTTTTTTGCAAGCGGTATAATGCTGCAAAATAACTTGCATTAACTGCTCCAAATCCTGGGCCTGAATATGGACCTCCGATTTCATGATATAATTGACGATCATTACAAAATAGATTATCAATTATTGAATCTTCAATAATTTTACCAGAAATATTATTTTGATACCATAAATCTAATTTAGTTTTAGCATTACTGTTTGTTTGATTTAAAACTGTTTCTGCTCGAGATGTAGAATTTACACCATTTGCACCGCCATACATATATCCGATATATTTAGCATCATCATTATATGTTGAATTCCAAGTATATGTAATTCCAATTGCAGTATTAGTGCCGGTATCATTTACTCTTCCATTAGTATTAAACTGTTCTTCAGTTCCATTATACATAATTCTAATTGATTCATCACCGTTAATTCTAATTATCTTCCATTGAAAACCGCCAAATAACAAATTATTATTTAATAAATCTTTATTACCCCGATAATAATAACTTGTTCCATAATCATCTACTGATGCATACAACCCAGTATCAACTGAAGTTGATACAACTGAAAAATCAGGATTTCCTTTAGCTACTATTGTTGGAACTCCCCCACCTTGAGCAATAATTTTAGTTCTTAAATTATTATCAGGATTTCCAACAAAATGATCTTCCTCAATTTTAATATAAGCCTTAAAAGTTTTTCTCATATCTTCACTTTGATCAAAATAATTTTCGTAAAAATAAAATTTTAATTTGTAATTGTGAACTCCGCCATTAATTTCTCCTTCAAATTTTCCATAGCCAATTACTTTTTCTAATGTGCCAATTGATGACCTGTCAATTACTTCAGGAACAACTTCACCATTTTGAGCCTCATTAGTGCTTTCTAAAGAAAAACTAATCGCGTTATTACTAAAAGTATTTTCCACTATGTTAATTGATAATTTATAAGGCATATCTATTGTAGTTGTATTAGTTCCAGTTACCGTAAATGTTTTAGTTGCAAAAGCTTCAGTTGATGGATAAATGTTTGAAGCAAAAACTTCCGGGCCTCCATTATATACAATTTCAAAATATCCTGAATCAATAGTTACGGTAGTTGATTTTTCCTGTCCGGTTAAACCAGAGGTGAAAAACGAATAAGTTACTCCGACAAGAAAAAAGAAAACAGTTGTAATAATTAATCCAATTAATGTTTTATTAATTATTATTATCGTTTTCATACTTCACCTACTATCAGTATTATTATATTATAAGTAGATTATCATTTCAACTGTTTACTTTATTATAGATATCTATAACTTCTTTAATATTTAAAGATGCACTGCCAATTATAATCCCATCTATTAGATTAATTTTTATTAATTCTTCAATATTATTAGAATTAATACTTCCGCCATATAAAATTTCATTATCTAATAAATACTTTTCTTTAAGAAAATCTTTAATATATTTAATCTTTTCAGTTATTTTATGAGGCTCTAAAATTTTGTTTGAACCAATACTATGAACTGGTTCATATGCAATAATTATCTTTTTTAAATCGACATCTAAATTATCAAAAGTATTACTAATTTGCTTTTTTAAAGCATTTAAATCATCTTCACAGTTATCACCGATACATAAGATAGGAAGCATTTTATTTCTAATTGTCGTAATTATTTTTTCTCTAATTACTTCATCAGTATCTCTTTGAATATTTCTTCTTTCATAATGACCCACCAAAA
>CAYQDO010000065.1:0-2979 GCA_964416365.1 uncultured Muribaculaceae bacterium
TATCAAATGTTACTTCAATTTGAGGTATACCACGAGGTGCTGGTGGAATATTTCCTAATTGGAAACGACCTAAAGTCTTATTATCAGAGGCCATTGGTCTTTCACCTTGTAAGACATGAATATCAACAGCCGGTTGACTATCAGCAGCAGTTGAGAATACTTGAGATTTAGATGCAGGAATTGTTGTATTTCTTGAAATTAAAACGGTCATAACATCACCTAAAGTTTCAATACCAAGTGAAAGTGGTGTAACATCTAGTAAAACTAAATCATCTACCTCACCTGCTAATACCCCACCTTGGATAGCAGCGCCCATAGCAACTACTTCATCCGGGTTAACAGACTTATTAGCTTCTTTACCTAATTCTTTTTTAACTAAATCTTGAATGTATGGAATTCTAGTTGATCCGCCAACTAAAATCACTTCATTAATATCTTTAGCAGTAAGTTTGGCATCTTTTAATGTTTTTCTTACTTCGTCTAAAGTAGAATCAAATAAGTCACGACATAAATCTTCAAATTTAGCACGAGTTAAATTAATATCCATATGAACTGGTCCATCACTACTTTGACTTAAGAACGGTAAGTTAATATTAGTTGTTGTAAGACCAGATAGATCTTTTTTAGCTTTTTCGGCAGCATCTTTAACTCTTTGCATTGCCATATTGTCTTTACTTAAATCAATTCCGGTTTCTTTCTTAAATTCAGCTACAAGATAATCCATAATGCGAGTATCGAAATCATCGCCACCTAAAGCATTATTACCAGCCGTAGATTTTACTTCATAAACTCCTTCACCAATTTCCAAGATAGAAACATCGAACGTACCGCCACCTAAGTCATAAACTAAAACTGTTTGAGTCTTATTTTGTTTATCAAGACCATATGCTAAAGCTGCTGCAGTCGGTTCATTAATTATTCTTTCTACTTCTAAACCAGCAACACGGCCTGCATTTTTAGTAGCTTGTCTTTGCGCATCATTAAAATAGGCTGGAACGGTAATTACTGCTTTAGTAACTTTATCGCCTAAATAATCTTCAGCATCTTTCTTTAATTTCATTAAGATTTTAGCACTAATTTCTTCTGGAGTGTAATCTTTACCATCCATTTCTACTTTTTTATTAGTACCCATTAATCGTTTAATAGAAGCAATCGTATTCTTTGGGTTAGTTACAGATTGTCTTTTAGCCGTAACACCTACTAATTCTTCTCCATTTTTTGAAGCTACAATTGAAGGGGTAGTACGATCTCCTTCTGGAGTAACGATAATCTTTGGTTCGCCACCTTCCATTACAGCTACGGCACTATTTGTTGTACCTAAATCAATTCCAATAATTTTTGCCATTTATCTCACTCTCCTATTCATTAACTTTGACCATGGCTGGTCTAATAACTTTATCTTTATACATATAACCTTTTTGAAGTACTTCAAGTACTACTCCAGCAGGTTTATTTTCATCTTTTTCCATAATAACGGCTTGATGATAGTTTGGATTAAATTCAAGTCCTAAAGCTTCAATTTCTTTAACCTCGCTTTTATTTAAAATATCTATAAAATTACCATAGATCATTTTAAAACCAGCTAGGAATTGGGATAGTTCATCAGTTAAATCTTGATCATCTAACTTGATAGCTCTTTCGAAATTATCAATAATCGGTAGAAGTTTAATAGTAAAGTCTTCATTAGCATATTTAAACATATTATTTACTTCTTCTTCTCTTCTCCGTTTATAATTTATGAAATCCGCTTGGATTCTTAAATTCTTATCCTTTTCATTAGTAAGTTCAGCACTCAGTTTAACAAAATTTTCTTTTAATTTATCAAACTCAACTTTAATTTTTTTGATATCTTCACTTGCTTTTATTTTTTTAGTTTTTTTCGTTTCTTCTTGATTTTCCACTATTATTCCCTTTCTAAATAATTTTTTAGGAATTTTAATAAATAGACTACTTTAGCATATTCCATTCTTTTTGGTCCTATAATTGCTATAGTTCCTTCTTCACCCTTTAGTTTGTAACTGGTTTTAATAATGGTTACATCTTCATCAAATTTATTTTCTTCACCAATATAGATATTAATTCCTTGATCATCAGTTTCAATTTTTTTAATTAATTCGATATTTTCTAATTTACTAATTATACCTTTAATTTTATCAGGATGATTATATTCTGGTTGTTTTAAGATATTAGTCTTACCAGTAAAGAAAACATCACTTTGTTTAAAAGTAAAATCATTAAAGGCTTCTTGAAAGAAATTCATTACTTCTTCATATTGTTTTATTTTAGAAGCAATTATTGGTTTAATTTCATATTCTAATTTAACATTGATGTCTTCTAAAGGAGTCCCAACTAAATTTTTATTAATAATTTCGCACGATTTAACAATTTCATTAATATCAATAGTTTCCGAAATCATAGTTTGTTTATTTTCGACATGTCCAGTATTAGTAATTAACACGGCAACTACACGACGATTATCTATCGGAACTATATCTACTTGTTTTAAAGTTTGGTCTTTACATTCTTTACCTAAAATGATACTTGTATAGTTCGTAATTTCACTAATTATTTCCATACATTTTAAGATAGCATCACTAACTTCCAAATCTTTATTATTTAAAATAGTTTGTAACTTTAAAACATCATCGCCTGATATTTCTTTTGGTCTCATTAAATTATCGACATAATACTTATATCCGTTTTCACTTGGAACACGTCCACTAGATAAATGAGTTTTTTCCAAATAGCCTAGTGTTTCCAAATGCACCATATCATTTCGAATAGTAGCACTAGAACATTTGAGTTTTTTAACTAATGATTTACTACCTACCGGTTTTACCGTTTTAATATAATCTTCTACGATAATTTTAAGTAGCTCACTTTGACGATCGTTCAAAACTATCACTTCCTTAAATTAGCACAGCTTTTCATCAAGTGCTAGTCTCATTATATTATTATATTTAGCACTTGTCAATATAT
>CAYQDO010000066.1:0-2898 GCA_964416365.1 uncultured Muribaculaceae bacterium
AATATTCCCAACAGCGTCTTTAGCCCAGACATAATAAGTTCCATTAGCAGTAACTGTTTGGGAAACAGTCTTACTGGAAACTGCTGTAATATTAGTCCAAGTAGTCGGTGTGCTGCTACTTTGATTTATGGCGTAAGCAACAACTCCACTAGCATTATCTGTAATAGTCGTACTGATAGTTAATGAAGGTGTTACATCTGTGGTACTTTTATTAATGTTTGCAATAGTAGGACCAGTTTTATCGATATTACTTATAGTTATACTTTTAGAGGAAATATTGCCAACAGCATCTTTAGCCCAGACATAATAAGTTCCATTAGCAGTAACTGTTTGGGAAACAGTCTTACTGGTAACTGTTGTAATATTAGTCCAAGTAGTTGGTGTGCTGCTGCTTTGATTTATGGCATAAGCAACAATTCCACTAGCATCATCTGTTATAGTCGTACTGATAGTTAATGAAGGTGTTTCTGCTGCGGTACTTTTATTAATATTTGCAATAGTAGGAGCAGTTTTATCGATATTATTTATAGTTACTTTCTCTTCTTTAATATTACCAAAAACATCTCTAGCACATACTGAATAAGAGCCGTTTTCCGATACAATAGAAGTTATTTGATTTTCATTTGTTGTCGTGAAATTACCACAGCTATTTAAATTGATAGAATAAGCAGCAATACCACTTTCATTGTCACTAATTGCAGCAGTTATAGTTACATTATTTTTTGTCCAGTTAGTCGGAGTATACTGGATGTTACTAATAGTCGGAGCGTTCGGGTCAATTACAATAAAATTTCTTGTTGCTTCTTTTGTCACCCCGTCTAAAGTGATATAGCTATATTTAACAACATTAGTACCGAATTTACTCGTATCTATTTCAGTCGTTTTACATGTTATTCTATTAGGGTCTGATTTGAAATAATTACTAACGAGATTGCCTTCAGCATTAATTAATCCAAAGTTTACTGTATCTAGATCTGCTTCAGGTATACATTCAAATACTGAGTTATAATCAAGAATTTTGTTTAAAGCTTGAAGATATTCTCCTTTTTTTTCACCTGGATAAGTAAATTTAACTGTTCCTGAATCATCCAATAAAACTAAAATAAATTCGTCATTTTCGTTACTGTCAACTGACATCCCAGTTTCGGGATTTTTCAAATCAGAACTTATAAGTCCATTATCAACTAAGTCTTTTAAATCAACTTGAATAAAACCTCTATTAGTATTTAATTCTGAGAGCAAACTGGTATTACTACTTAGGTAAAAATCAGCCGCACTTTTTATTTTATTAACGTATTCTTCATAGTCCTGTGTTTTTCTATTATCAAACAACTTATTAAAATTCGTCACAACGACTAAGCCAATAGCTGTAATAATTATCAAAGAAATTATTAATTCAACTAAAGTAAAACCTTTTGATTTTTTCATTATCTTCCACCTTGTCTTATGATACAATTATAAATCATTTAAAATAGTTTATCAATTTGAATATAAGACGGTTGTCAATACATAGTAAAAGATTTTGTGGAAAAGAAATGCTTCAAACAACTAATATTTATTTCGTGTGTGATTATAATAATAAAAAATGCTTAAATAATTTTATCAATTAAACCGTATTTTAAAGCTTCATCAGCATTCATATAATAATCTCTTTCGGTATCTTTAGTGATTTTACTTTCGGTTTTATTACATAAAGAAGCTAATAATTTATTTAGTTTCTTTTTTATTTGTAAAATTCTTTCAGCCTGAATTTTAATATCTGTAGCTTGTCCTTGTGTGCCTCCTAAAACCTGATGAATCATAATTTCACTGTTTTTTAAAGACAGTCTTTTACCTTTGGTACCAGCCGCTAAAATAATAGCTGCCATCGAAGCACATAATCCTACAGCTACAGTGGAGACATTACTTTTGATATATTTAATAGTGTCATAAATGGCTAGCCCAGAGGTGACACTTCCTCCCGGACTATTGATGTACATATAAATATCATCTTGACTAATTGAGTCTAGATAAAGAAGCTCACTAATTACTAGGTTACTTAAGATATCATCTATTTCGCCATTAATAAAAATGATTCTACTTGCTAATAATTTTGAGTATATATCATATATTTTTTCACCATGAGGATTCTTTTCACAGATATTTGGAATTAGCAATTTGATCACCTAATACTATCATAAATAAAAAGTTATTAAAATATACATAGAAAGGTATGACAAAATTGTTTTTTTTTGCTATGATAATAATGTAATAATAAAAAGGGTGATCAAAATGTTATTAGACAGATATAATGTGAAAGTATATCAAGCCGGACTTAAATTTGTTTTGGTTGTTGCGGTAAAAAATATTTTTAACTGTGATGTAAATTTTCCTCATTCATTAGACAAAGGATTATATACGCAAATCTTATCTAATCGTAGTTTATCTCAGTTTGATATTGAAAATCTAAAAAAAGAGATGGATCGCATTATTAGAGATGATATCAAAATAAATAAAAAAATTATTGCCAAAAATGATGTTTATAGTTTTTATACAAAAAGTGATGAAGAAGAAAAAGCTGGCAATATATGTAATTTAAATAATAAAACTGTTACTTTATATGAAATGGCAGGTCATCATAATTATTTTATGAGTTCTATGCCACCATCAACCGGAAAATTAAAATATTATAAATTAACTTTTTTAGGTAATAATGATTTAGTCTTAAGCGTCCCGATTGATGATACAGGAATAATTCCAGATTATGTTGCTCAAGAAAAAATCTTTGACAGTTTTCGCATGTATTATAAATGGATACGTACTTTGGGAGTTAAATATGTTAATGATTTAAATAGTATCATTTCTAATAATAAGATTAAGGATTTTATTAAGAAAAATGATATTATGATGGATAATCAA
>CAYQDO010000067.1:0-2801 GCA_964416365.1 uncultured Muribaculaceae bacterium
TGTTCTACATTTCCTTTAATAATATTTTCGTTATTAATAAAGAAATTATAACATTCTATAATTGCTTCATCTATTGGTTTTTGAAATATAATGCTTCTTAAGTGATCGATGACAGATTCATTATCAATCATAGTTTTATAAAAAATATTATAAGATTTAATTTCAATTTTAGTAAAGCTTTTAAAAATTTCATTGTTTAATAAAGGATCAATAATAGCTTCACTTAAATACCAAATAATATGGGGATAATTATAATGGCTTTCATCATAATCGTTAAATAACTGTTGCCATTTTTCAAAGAATAAAAAGTGACATAATTCATGAATGACAATCATTCGCATTTCATTTAAGTCATCAGTGCATTTTATGTCAAATGTTCTTTGATTTATATATCTGGGACAAGAATTTAATACACCAACTCGGGCTTGGACATTTGGGAAAGCAGTAGGCCAATTGATATTTAATTTTTTGGCTAATTCTTTCATCACTTCATTATTAATTTCATTCCAATTATGTTGATATTTTTTTATTATCTCCTTACCATCATTTATTTCTTTTGACCAGCTGTCCTTTAATTTAGAATGTAATATGGTGTATATTTCACCTTGACTTAAATTGGAACAATCTAAATCACTTATAGCTTCAAATTTGTTTTGAAAATATTTAATATTTTCCTTATTACTATCATTAATATGCGATTCATGAAAAAGAAAACCAGAAATTACATCAATATTTTCCTCAAAAGACATAACAGTAAATAATACTTTAGGATATTTCATATAAACACTTTCTAGTTCTATTTTATCACTTTTTCAGCAGTTTTTTTGTAAAATTGTTATCTTTAGCATCTTGAGCTACAAACCAATGCGTGGAACATAACACATTATATTCATCAGATCCAACTACGATTTCAATATTTTTTACACCTTTAAAATTAGAATGAGTAGCTGGAGCCATACAATCATTACACCTGGCATTTAGTTTATCTACATGAGTGGCTATACACATTAAATAAGGAGATATTCCAAATGGCTTTCTTTCCGAATTAAAATCTAGACCGGCCATAAAGATATTTACTCCTTTAACGTAATTCAGATATTCAAATAATAAGATAATATGCTGAATTCTTTTTTCCCTTTCAATAAAAAAATCTTTTGTTAACTCTTCTGTATCATCAGGTATGTTTTCAAAAAAATTTACTTCATCAATAAAGATATCTGTTATACCATCGTGTACATAATCAATAATCTCTAATAAATTATGTATAAGGATAGCACTAATTTCCTTTCCTTCTCGTGATTTTATAAAGGCACCATCTCGAGTGTCTTTATAAGGCTTGAAAACTAAAACGTTTTCTTTTGATTTGAATGTTGCGCCGTAATAATATTCGGCCATTCTTTTTGACTTGGAACTAAACATAGGTCCCGTAACAAAAACTATCATATTTTATCCTCCCAAGTGTAACTATAACACGTTATAAAAGAAAATTGGGTATGAACATTTGTTCTTAAAATGAACTTCCAGTAATTATCAGCAAAAAAACCTATGTTAAAGATATGTAACGCATATGTCAAAATTTAACAATAAAAAAACCGTTTAATAACGGTTAATTTTTGTAATTCGTGTCCCCTGGGGGATTCGAACCCACGACCAATCGCTTAAGAGGCGATTGCTCTACCAGCTGAGCTATGGAGACAAAAAAATTACTGACAAAGGTAATTATACATTAAAAAGTTAATATTTACAATAATATTTTATTAAAACAAGAAAAAAAAATGTTTTGTGAACTATTATATCTTGATCTGCCTTTTGGAATCTAAATTTATTATAGTTTTAAAATAATATATTTGCTATAATTATTACAGGGAGGTTTGGTAATATGTATAGAAAAACAGAAACCCAAGTGTTAGATTTTATAAATTCAGGAGGTAGAGATAATAATTTATTATTTACTGATGTTCCTGAAGAGACAATGACCACTGTAATAAATCGTTTATCACAACAAGAAATTAAAAAAAAAGGATATTTTTTAATTGATTTTGACCAAGAAGAAGTTAAACATGTTGAAAATATGATTGCTTATACAGATAAAGCTTTTTGTTACGAGAATACAAAAGATATAAAAGCAAAAATAAGTGAGATACAAAAAGACCTAGACGAATTAGATATTATAGAAAGTAAGCACACATTGTCTGATGCTTTAAAACATTCTAAAGAAGCTTTAATCAGAAATATGAGAGAGTTAGAGGAACTTTTAACTAAAGATGAAAAACAAGAGGATTTGAGAAGACTTTTAGTTGTATCCGCTATTGCTGAAGAATATGTCCTAGGGAAAATTATTAGTGAATTAGTCAAAGTACCTGAGTTAGTAGATAAATATGGTATAAAAAATATTGATGATAAAATTCAATACTTTGAGCATTTCTTGAAAAAAGACGGTATTATACCTGAGGAATATGAAGATTTTAACGATAAGCGATTTGCATTAATAATCGAAAGCTTAACCTTATTACAATGGAGTGAATCTGCTATTACTTGTTGCTTTACAAACTTACAAAATGTATCTAACAAACTTATAAATCGGATTATTAATAATTTTACAGCTTTTAACACTATAAAATTTCGCACAATGATATTTACCACAGCGGATCGTATGCTTACCATTGAATGTAGAGATACTGGACAAGTGAAAGATCCATATGAATATTTAGCTTACACTTTAAATAAAACAAAAAAACAAATTTAAAAAAGCAATACTATAAAAATATTTGCGAAAAATAATATTTATAAAATTCATTGTT
>CAYQDO010000068.1:0-2689 GCA_964416365.1 uncultured Muribaculaceae bacterium
TATACTGAAAATGTCAACGAGGGACAGTTCATATAAGGTACGATTATCGCACCATAATGACATAATAGCGAACTTAAGGTTCGTTTTTATATGAAATGAATGTAGACCATCATTTATAAAAACATCCATTCCGGCAGTTATTTTTAAAACACCAGTATAATATATTGGAAATTTCAATAAACTTGCTTTAAAACAATTGATTATTTCCTTAATAAAAGTTAAAATATAATTAAGGAGGTAGAAAATGAAGGAAAAAATTAAAGGGTGGATTTTTGGAGTAATAGTTTTAATAATTTTATTAATCCCAATTATTACTGATTATTATAAATCCAAAAGTATCGAGGTAATTTCATATGATGATTACAGTTTTAAAGTTTCAAAAAGTGCTTCTGCACTAATTTACTTAGGTGATCCAAAAGCTAAAGATTACGATAATACAGAGAAAAATCTTTTAACATATCGTAAAGATTTAGATATTGCAATCAGTGCGTTAAACACTAAGAAATTGACTGAAGATCAAAAAAGCAAATTAGCAGATTCTAAAATTGATTTTGAAACTGGTTATGTTTTTGTAAAAGATGGTCAAGTTGTCTATTATCAAGAAGGAGAAATTGATAAAGATCATTTAAAGGTCTTAATCGATAAATATTATAATAATATTATTCCTGAAGATGAAATTGTCTACAAAGTAGCAAAAGACTACAAAGAATATAAGAAATTAGTCGATAGCAAAAAAGTTACAATGGCCGTATTTGGATATGAAACATGCGGATACTGTAAATTATATAAACCTGTATTTAATGAAGTTGCTTCAGAGTATGAACTAAATATTTATTATTTTGACTCAGCAACTTACAATGAAACTGAATATAATAAAGTAATGAACTCAGGTTTGAAAATCCCAAAATCATGTACTGATACTGGTAAAGCAGAACTTTTATCAGAAGGATTTGGTACTCCACTAACATTATTTACTAAAAATGGTAAAGTAATTGATTGTATTAGTGGATATGTTGGAAAAGACACCTTAGTTTCTAAATTAAAATCTGTTGGCTTGATAAAATAAGGAGAGCGGATAACATGAATACAACATATAGACTGGTAAAGGAGTTTAAAAAAAAATATCCTTGGACTGTCACATGGTGGCGTCTTAAAAAGCATGCGACACTTTTGGAAAAATATTTACATCCAAAAGAAGAAGTTATATATGCTTTTGCTGGCCAAAATGATAATGATCCAAGTAGTTTCTTCAATACTGCGGTCATAGCAATTACTAATGAAAGACTTATAGTAGCTCAAGATCGTTTAATTGTAGGATACGATGTGTCATTTATCACTCCTGACTTGTATAATGATTTAACAGTTAATGCTGGTTTATTATGGGGTACTATTATAATTGACACTGTCAAAGAAGTAATTTATGTTTCTAAGCTTTCAAATCAAGCTCTTCCAGAAATTCAAGAAAAGGTTTCAACTTTTATGATGGAAGCTAAGAAAAGATTTCCAAGAAAGAATCAAGAAGAAAATAAGAATTCTTTATAGAATTCTTTTTTAATAAGGAGTTATAAATATGAAAAAAATTTATATCTTAATTTCAATATTTATTTTAAGTTTTATGGTTTTTTTACTAATATTATATTTACCTAAAAACTACAAACTAACATATAAAATAAATAATTTTCAAATTACGGAAAGTTATAGTTTAGAAAAACAATTGTATCAGTTTATAATAAATGATAATGATAAATCGTATCCTTTATTATTACTAGGTAAATATCATCGTAATCGAAAAATCATTCAAAAAATATCTGAGATAGGAAGTAATGATGAGAATTGCTTAATAATAACTATTGCAAACAACATTCATCCAATATGTTATAAAGATGATAAATTAGTTGATTATAGATTATTATCTCAAGAAATAAAAGATCAATTTAAAGATGATACATCATATTCAAACGAAATTAAAAATGAATATAATAATACTAATATTTATAACTATTATGCTAAAGATTTTTATATTTGGAATTATAAAGGTTATGACTTTTTAAATGAAAACGAGCATAAAACAATTAATTTACTTGATGAAGATAACTATAATAATAATTTGGTTTTTAAAAACAATCGTTATCTTATAACTCCTAATTATGATGAACAATATTATTTTACTAAGTATATGATTATCGATCATGAAAAGACAGAATTATTCGAACTCGAATTTAACAAAGAAATAGCTTATAATTCATATTACTTAGGAGAACACAAGAATAATATTTATTTAGTTGACAAGAAAAATAAAAAAGAGTATAAAATCAATATTAAAAAGGAATCAATTTCAGAAATAGGTAATGCAAATAAAAAAGGAACTATTTACACTGGGAAATGGGAAAATATTTCTCTAAATAAGTTAGTAAATAATGAATATACATTCAGTGAGAAGATTATTTATGATTACAAAATAATCAATGAACACCTATATTTAGACATTGATAATAATTTAATTTTAATTACTAATAATAAAGTTAAGTATATTGTTTATATTGATCAAGACGAAGTTTATTATTTAGCAAAAGATGTTCTTTATATATACACACCCAAAATAGGCGAGGTTAAGCTCTTAGAAAATTCAGAGTGGAATTTTAACTACAAAAACACTATTTTCATTTTTGATTAACCAAAAGATATATTC
>CAYQDO010000069.1:0-745 GCA_964416365.1 uncultured Muribaculaceae bacterium
AATTTAAGGGGCTATAATATGGTTGGCAGAAAATACAGAAAAGAATTAAAGTATTTAATAAATAAAAATGATAAAATAATTTTACAAGAAAGGCTTAAGACTATTGTAGAACAAGATAAAAATACTAAAGAAGATGGAACGTATACAATTATTAGTTTATATTTTGATGATTATTTTGAAACAAGTTATAATCAAATTATAAATGGCATAAGTGAAAGATGGAAATGGCGTATTAGATATTATAATTATGATACTTCTTATATTTGTTTAGAAAAAAAATATAAATATAATGGGTTTAATAAAAAATATCAAATAAGATTATCCAAGAAACAAGTTGACGACATTATTAATTTAAAGAATATTAAAATAAATAAGAATAACCCAAAACTATTAAATGAATTTTATTTAAGTATTTTAAATCAAATGTTAAGACCTAAAATAATAATTGTCTATGATCGAATACCATATGTATATAAAGCAGGTAATGTTAGAATAACAATTGATTATAATTTAGCTTTTTCTAATGAATTTGATAATTTTTTTAATAAGAGAATTAAATTAATTCCGGTTTTAGAACCTAATCAAGCAATACTAGAAATAAAGTATGACAATTTTATACCTGATTTTATAAGATATAAATTAGAATTAAATCATTTAAATCAAACATCTTTTTCTAAATATTATCAAAGTATAAATCTTTGGAAAACATTGTATAAATTTTAGGAGTGAGTAGTATGACAACATT
>CAYQDO010000069.1:755-2676 GCA_964416365.1 uncultured Muribaculaceae bacterium
CATGAATTTTCCTCCTGTGTTTTCGTTGCGCGATTTAAAAATAAATTTTTAGAACAATTCATGAATAACATTTCTATTTCTACCGTAGTAATAACTTTAGGAATTGCCGCTATATTTTCTTTATGGGTATTTTTTGTTTATAAGTTAACGACAAAGAATATGGTATATTCTAAAAGTTTTAATAATGCGATGGCCTTAATGTCAATTATTACAGCGGCAATAGTTTTAGCAATGCAAGCTAATGTAGTGGTTTCATTAGGTATGGTTGGTGCATTATCCATTGTAAGATTCAGAACAGCTATCAAAGAACCACGAGATTTAATGTTTTTATTCTGGGCTATCAGTAATGGCATTATTATTGGAGCTAATCTTTATGCCATATCAGTATTTTTATCAATTATCATAACTATTGCTATGTTTATTTTAGATTATATTCCATCTAAAGCTTTACCATGTTTATTATTAATTAATTGTGATAATTTTAAAACTGAAGAAAAAGCATTAAAAATATTACAAAAGAAGAAAATCAAATATCATATTAAATCTAGAAATGTTTCTAAAGAAAGAATTGATTTATTACTTGAATTATCTGCTTCAATGTATGATAATTTAATTGAGGATATTTCCAAGATAAAAGGGATATCTAATTTAAATCTGATTTCTCAAGATGGGGAGTCTCAGTTTTAGAAGTGCGGGGTTTTTTATGAAGTATCTAGAATTTATAGCTATATTTTGCGCGCCAATATTTAGCACGTTATTTATGAAAGACAAATCTAATTTGAAAGATATTATTTTAAAATATCTTAGACATTTAGTACTATCTAATTTAATATCTATGTTTATTATGTATCTTTTTACTGGTAATTTAGAGATTATATTTACAATATTGTTTTTTGTTAAATATACATCATTAAATATAGCCACTACAATTGTTTTATCTTTGGCTGAATTAATTATAAAAAAAAATATAGAGGTGGATTTAAATGTTAAAAGCAAAAAAAATTAAATCCATTTTATTTCATTTATTGGTTTTATTAATTATATTTATTTTAATACTAGGAAATTATATTTATGAAGTTTATGGTATATTAGATTTTAAACAAATTCTTTACCATATAGAGTTTCCTTTAAAAAAGAATAGCGGTAATTTTGTTACAGAAGGTTTTTATAATGTAATACCAAGATTTATAATAGCCGCTATAATTTATATTATATTATATTATATTTATCGAAGAATAGATATTACAATAACTTTTCAAAAATCCAAAAAATTTATTTTAAATAAAATTATTAAAAAATATAGATGGTTATGGATTATTATATTATTAATAGCTAGTTTATTTATTTATGATAAATATTTTTTAATATTTAATACAATTAAAAGTTATTTAATTAAGACAGAAATATATGAAAAATATTACGTAAATCCAAGAGAAGTAAAAATTACCATACCAGAAAAGAAAAAAAATCTTATATATATTTATTTTGAATCTTTGGAAACAGCTGATTTATCTGAACAAAATGGTGGGTATCGTAATACATCTATAATTCCGGAAATCGAAAAATTAGCTAAAGAGAACATCAATTTTTCTCATACTGATAAAATTGGAGGATTTTATCAAGTATCAGGTACCTCTTATACCGTTGCCGGTATGATAGGTCAGTCGGCCGGACTACCACTTCTTCCAAGTGGCAAACGTGATGGCAATCAACAAGATCTTTACACTGGTGCTTTGACCAATATTTATACTCTAGGTGAAATACTAGAAGACAATGGTTATCAAAATTATTTTATGATGGGTTCAGATCGTTATTTTGCTGATCGAGCTGGATTCTTATATTCACATGGCAGTTATGATATTTTTGATTACACTACAGCTATTATTAGGAAATATATCCCAAGTGGTTATGATATTGATTG
>CAYQDO010000070.1:0-2601 GCA_964416365.1 uncultured Muribaculaceae bacterium
TAAAGCAATTGGATTATATCGCAAGTTCTAAAAAGTAAGTTTAAAGCTTACTTTTTTTATTGAATAACTATAAATGGCGATAAAAACCATCATTTATACGTAAATAATCCGATAAAAAAAGAAGGATGTCCTTCTTATTTAAATAGTAATAAATAAAGTAAAAATCCGATATATACTATGGAAATAATTATGCCGTTGTTTGTATTACTTTTGTCAGCTTTTCCATCAATACCTAGTGCCATGGTCACAAATCCTCCCCCGATTAGCCCGCCAATGTGTCCAGCATTATCAATATATGGCATTAAGAATCCAATACTTAGGTTTAATACTATAACTGGTAATAATTGAGTTTTTAAATTTTTGCCTAAATATAAACGATAATGATAACCAAAATATACTAAACAGCCTAATAAACCAAAGATAGCTCCTGATGCCCCTAGACTAAATGATTTAGTTAAAAGACATGATAATAAACTAGCTGTTGTAGCACTAAATAAATATATTACTAAATATTTTACTTTACCTAAGAAATTCTCGACTTGGGATCCAATAATACTTAAAGAATACATATTAACAAGTAAATGAATTACATCAGCATGTAAGAAACTAGCAGTTAGTAAGCGCCAGTACTCTCCACCTTTAACAGCACTAGGGCTTAAAATAAGCGTGTTTTGTACTTCTGGAAAGAAAAGAGCTAAACAAAACAATAAAATATTTATAAATATCAATATATTAGTTACTATTATTTTTTTGGGAGCAAATACTTTCTCATATTTAGCATTTTCCTTCTCAGTTTTACTGTTAATATCATTTGTAATATTCACTATTAAATCTAAACTATTTTCTTTTTTGGCAGAAAAAGTTCTAAGTTTAGGAAACATATTTGTTAAAAAGTTTTCTTTTCTAACATCTTTTAAATCATTTATTTTTAAAGTGTCAATATGTTTTTCTTTATTTATTTGAATACCTTCATTTAAATCAAGAAGAATATTCAAAGTGTTTACTTTTAAAGATAAAGTTTTTTTCTTGATCTGTTTAGCAATATTTTTCACTTTATAATTGTCAAAATGGAGTTGTTCTTCATTATGGATATAATTAGAATTAATTCTAATTATACGATAAGGCGCACTAAGGTTTTCAAGCCATATTTCATTTTTAACTCCGTTAACAATAATTGGTTGATAGTCTTCTTCAGTGACAAAATAATGGACTAATCGCATGATTATTTCATCTTTAGAATTAACCTTTACACTCATAAATATTTCTCCTTCTTCATATATTATTTTATAATAAAACAAGCATTAAGTAAAGGGTGATAACATTGATTAAAAAAGCACTTTTCTTAATAACTATTATTATTTTGTGGTTATTTCCCTTATGTATTATAGACTTTACGGCTGATTTTTTTACTCAATTTAAACAACCCTTATATACTTATATTATATTATGGATAATCAATCTCCTTTTTCTATCAATAAGTACTTTTAATATTTTAAAAGATAAACTGGTAGATAATCAATATATTTTTATATTGATTGTCAGTTATTTATTAAACCCCTTATTTAATTTATTTATATTTAACTTTCAAAATATTGGTTATGCTTTAATAAGTTTAATATTAGTTTTGTTTGTTGGAATTTATTTATTCTATGAAACTAAAAAACTAGATAAAACATCTTCCCTTTTGCTAATTCCTTACCTAGTTTCTATTATTTACTTAATTATAACTTTGATATACATTATTTATTTAATTTAAAGTTTTTAAAAAGTCTTCAAACTCTTGAGGTAATGGACAACTAAACTCCATTACTTTTTTAGTAATAGGATGAATAAAATTAATCTTACTTGAATGAAGGAATTGACCAAAATTAGTACACTTTCCATTAGTGTAAACCGGATCATTATATACGGGATAACCGATATATTTTAAATGAACTCTGATTTGATGGGTTCTGCCTGTTTCTAAATTTAATCTAAGTAATGTATACCCATTATATCTTTTTAAAACTTGAAAATGAGTTATCGCTTTTTTAGCGTTTATGTCTGTAACAGTCATTTTTTTACGATGATTAGGATCTCTGCCAATTGGGGCATCAATTGTTCCTGAACTAGGATTAATTTCTCCTATGACTAAAGAAATATATTCTCTTTTAACTTCTTTATTTTTAAACATTTCAGTCAGAAGTTCATGTGTTTTAAGGTTTTTAGCAGCTATCATAATACCACTAGTATCTTTATCAATTCGGTGGACAATCCCGGGTCTTACTTCATCTTCAAATTCATTTAAATTAGTATAATACATTAAGGCATTAACTAAAGTACTAGAATAATTCCCACTTCCCGGATGGACTACCATACCGGATGGTTTATTAATAACAATTAAGTCATCATCTTCATAAATAATATCTAATTGGATATTTTCCGGTTCAACACTAGTTTCCTTAACAAAACCTTCTTTAATAGTTATAATATCATTTTCTCTAATCAAGTAATTAGGCTTAGTTGGCTTATCATTAACTAAAATATATTCACTTTCAATCATTTTTTGGATTAGACTTCTAGAATAGTCCGTATGTTCTTGCAAGTATTTATCAATTCTAA
>CAYQDO010000071.1:0-2576 GCA_964416365.1 uncultured Muribaculaceae bacterium
TGGTTCAATTCCCGCTGGAGCCACCAAGAAATGAAATAAACTTCTTAAGAAGTCTTTTTTTTTATTTGATTTTTGAATTTATATATGTTAAATTCTAATCAAGGTGATAAATATTGAGATTTGAATATGAAGGTGCACGTTTAAGTGATCTGATAAAAGAATATGAAATAGTTGATAATAATTTAAGTGTCACTTATTTTGATGATACAAAAACAGTCTTACCTTTAAGTAAAGAAAATAATGTTTTAGAATTGATGTTAGAACAGGCTATTGAAAGAAGTGATAATTCAGAATTAGATAAAACTATCAGAATGAAAAATAGAGCACTTCTTGCTTTTCTTAGTTTGTTTTTTTGTTCATTTATTAGTACAGCAAATATATGTATATCAGAATCTAATTTTATGAAAATATTATCCAGTATTTCCGGTGGCATAACTACTGCTTTTGCATCTGTATTTGCAATAGTTTATAAAAATGAAATAGATAAAATTAATGAATTAAAAAAATATGATATATATTTAAACATTAAAAATGAATTGGATGAAAACATTACTAATTCTAATTTATTTGCAGGAATTAAAATAAAAAATGATAATTTAAATATAAATACTTTAGATGAGTTTTCTTTAAAAGACCTTAAAAAAATTAGTAATAATTTAAGAATATTGTCGAATGAAACAAATTATAATGTAAACATTACTTTATCCAAAAAAATTAATAATTAAAAAATATATGTATAGATATTTTTTTGGTAAAATTTAATATTTATGTTAAAATAATTTCGGGTGGTTAAATTGGAAAAAAAGTTTAGAGCAGATTATTTATTTAATGACGAGGACTTCTTAATATTATTTATGTATTGTTAATATGAAAAAAACATAAATCAAATTAATGAAAATGAAATTATTGATAAATTATATCCTTATAAATATGATGCAAACTACAATTGTTTATTTGAAAATATTATTACAGAACGTTATGATGCTAAATTGAATTTATATGAGGGAATCTGCCAAATAAAAGCATTTAGAACCGTAAAATGGTGGTCAAATAAACCTAAAGATTTATTTTTTGAAATGAATGATTGGAAGGATTTTGTCGAACAAACATATTCTCCCCAATATATAGATTTAATGAAAAAACTCGTTGATGAATATATTTTCCGTACTAATATAGAACTAAAAAATCATAATAAAGTAAATATATATGGCTTAAATCCGAATAAAAATTATAGTCTTATAATAGGTAGACATAATGACCAATGTTACAACTTGAGAATTATTACAGATGGTCATTTAACAAAAAACGAATACTTTGAACATAACCCTAATAGTCCTCTTTTAGTTAGTGATATTATTAAAACAAATCAATACATCGGGTTACTTAACAGTAGAAGTAGATATATAGTAATAGAAGACGCTAATTTTGTCATAACCCAGATAGAACAAGGCTATGATGACAAAGCTTATTTATATACAAAGATTTTAGAGGCGGAACAATTGGAATATTTAGCTAAATTAAGTATAGGGGCACTACCGGAAGACGCTAAATTAATAACTAATGAGAAGCCATATGTGTATTCATTAAATAGAAAGGGCAAATAATATGAAAAAGGTTATTTCTTTTGAAGACAGAATTGCTAATCCGGGAGCAGAACTAGCCAATCCAGAGAAATTTTTAACAAACTCTTTTCAAGTTCGCCAAGAAATGGCTGAAAAAATTATGACTGATCCTAGTTTTACCCAAAACATTAGAGAAAATATTACTGCCGATATAACATTCAAACAAAGGCTCAAAAAGTATTTCCCCAACCTTTACAGACTAATCTGTAGTGATGAGGAAGAATATAATAAAGAAGCAAAAAAAGAAAATCACTTAGGCAAATAAGTGATTTTTATATTTTATTTTGTAAGGAGTTATTAACAAGCATAAGTCATTGTCTTCTATAAAAGACTGATCATATAGATTTATATTTTCTTCCTTAAATGGATCAATACTAGATGCTAAATTAAAATATATTCTTTTATTATTTTTAGTATTGATAATTATTTCAGAGATATTTTTTTTATCGTATAATTTTTTTATAACATTGTTTTTATAATATTCATTTATAGCACTACTAATTCTCAAGGTAATAAAATTAGCATATAATTTATTGGAGTTAAATAATTTTTCGTAAGGTATTTCTATTGCTTCTTCATCTATATTAGAAATATAAAAATTTGAAAAAAGCTTACTGTCGATTGAGATACTTGCATCATCTTCAAAAATTATGTCAATTGTTTTAATTCCTTGTGTCATATCCTCACCTTATTATCAGTATAGCATAAAACCATTTTTTTGTAAAAAATAAATTTAGGGCTTTATTTTTAGGAAAAATGTGTTATACTATATAAGTAATTTTTAGGTGGGTTACGTTGAGCACCCATAGCTCAATTGGATAGAGCGTTAGACTACGGATCTAAAGGTTGGGGGTTCAACTCCCTCTGGGTGTACCATTTAAATCGAGAAGTAGCACAACTTGGTAGTGCACTTGGTTTGGGACCAAGGGGTTGCAGGTTCAAATCCTGTCTTCT
>CAYQDO010000072.1:0-2513 GCA_964416365.1 uncultured Muribaculaceae bacterium
GGAAATAACGAATCATTTCTTTGGGTAAACTTAATATATCAAAGTTATTTATTTAAGTCAAGCACTTTTTTATAATTTAATTTGTAAATCAGCTAATTTTGTTTCATTAAAAGAAAAAAGAAACGAAATAAAAAACAGTATGATAGAACTTCTAAATGATAAATCAATAATTAGTAAGTTAATGAAAACATTAGAATTTGAAGGATTCGTTAAAGATTGTCCTACATGTGCTTAGAACATTGAAAAGTCTGGAAAATTAAAATAACAAGAGAAGGAAGAATATTAAATCTTTATTTTTTTTTGTTTCTATATGATATAATAAAAAAAAGACAAGGGTGATTTGATGGGAATTTTTTCTAATATATTTTTGGGTGGGGATAAATGTGATTATTGTAAAGAAAGAGTTATCGGAACAAAAGAACGAAACGATATTAAATATGTATCAGATAAAGATTATCACAAATTGGACAAACGCGGGTGGATGAAAAAAACATTATGTAACGATTGTTATAAATTACTAAAAGAAAAAGGATTATTTGGAGTAAACGAAAAAAAATCTTGAAATTACATCAATATATTTATAATTTCAAAAAGAAAGAAGATTTTATTACTCTTCTTTCTTCTCACTTAGTATATTATAAACTTTAATTTCCTCTCGATTGATTTTCCGGAATACTTTAACAACTTTTTCTTTAAATATCTTTTAATTTTAATCTCTTTTCTCTTGAAAATTTAAAATTCGTGCCTTTTTCAATTTCAACTCTTATTTATACCCTTTATTTACTAGATAGTTAACCCTTTATAAGAGTACCGAAAAAAGTGCCGAAAATAAAATCACTATGTGATACTTTATAATACTTTCAAAATATAAAAAATCTTGAAAATATTGGGTTTTCAAGACTTTAATTAATAAAATAATGGCGTCCTTGGGCAGATTCGAACTGCCGACTTACCGCTTAGGAGGCGATTACTCTATCCTACTGAGTTACAAGGACACTTATAAATTATATCATATAATTGTAAAACTATTAAATCACTTACTATTTGCTTGTCCGGATATACTTATTTTTTTGAAAAGTCGCTTTGCATTATTATCCAAAGCCGTTTCCAAATCAATTTTATTCATATGTTTAATTTCTTTAATTTTATTAAATGTATTTCTTCCATCAATATATGGTGTTTGACTCATATATGGATAATCTAATTCAATCAATAAATGTTCAAGGGAAATCTCCCTAATAATTTGTAATGATTTATTTGCAGTAGGTTTTGTAATTGGGCTAGCTACTGATATATACCCTCCCATTGCAATTATCTGACTAGCAATTTCTATATTAGGTTGAAAACAATGAAACACAAAACCATACTGTGGAATATGAAATTGGAGAATTCTCATAACGTCTTGATTAGTTCCTTTAGCATGAATTATGATAGGTAATCTTAAATAATTAGCTAACTCGATTGTTTGAATAAATTTTGTGGTTTGGATTTGTATGTCACCGCCAATATCAAGACCCGTCTCTCCAATTGCTACTATCTTATCGCTTTGGCTAGTATTGTATAAGTATAGTAAGTCTTCAACATTCCCGCTGTGTAAAGGGTGTATTCCTATAGCAGCAAAAAATTTACTGTTGTGATTACTAATATCTATCGCTTCTATGTCACTTTCTAAATCTAATCCAACATTTATTATAGCTGTTATATCTGATTTATTTATTATATCTATTTCTAGTTCTAAATCATTTAAGACTTTCGAATTATAATGAGCATGTGTATCTATCATAATATTTCTCCCATCATTTATTATAAATACTATATGCGAAAAAACAAGTCTAAACATTTCTTTTGTTTATTAAATTAAACAAAAAAAAATGAACCAAACATAACGAATCATGTTTGGTTCAGTACCCAAGGAAATAACGAATCATTTCTTTGGGTAAACTTAATATATCAAAGTTATTTATTTATGTCAATACTTTTTGTATATTATATTAAGATTATAACTAAAAATATTATTTCTATCTTCTCCTCTTATGATAATTTGCTGTATAAGATGGCGTTATATTTTTTAGTTCTTGATGATAATTATAAAAGTCTTCTCCTTTTACATGAAATAAATGTACTAATTCAACGATTTGATCAGTTAGTATCGGTGTTATTAATCTATCGGCATATATAACAGGTTCTCCAAAAGGTAAATACAATTTATATACTTCTTCAGCTGATAATCCTTCACTTAATGAGTTCATACATAGAATTCCAATTTCCAAAACTATGCCATTATATATCATCTTACTTGAATCATTAATTTTGGTTTCTACTAGATTTAACCAATTTGTTTCTAGTTCTGGTCTGATATACTTGTAACCTTCATTTATAAAAACATCTGCTTTATTGATTACTTCTATCATTTCATAGTATTCCATGTTTCCTCCTAAAATATTCGTAACGGTATAATAAAAAAAATGAACCAAACATAACGAATCATGTTTGGTTCAGTACCCAAGGAAATA
>CAYQDO010000073.1:0-2422 GCA_964416365.1 uncultured Muribaculaceae bacterium
AAAACATTTTCAACAAATAGTTTAATTACTAGAACAACCAATGATATTATGCAAATTCAAATGTTTTTATCGATGGGTATGCAAATAATATTTAAGTCGCCAATATTGGCTGTTTGGGCTGTTTTAAAAATAATCAACAAAAGCTGGAAATGGACTTCACTTACAGCTGGGTCAATATTGTTTGTTCTTATATATATAGTAATTATGATAATATTTGTTTTACCAAAATTTAAAAAAGTTCAGAATGCCATTGATAAATTAAATGGGGTAGCTAGAGAAAATTTGTTAGGTATTAGAGTCATTCGGGCTTTTAACGCAGAAGATTATCAAGAGAACAAGTTTACCGGAGTTAATAATATTTTAACGAAGATTCAGACCTTTGTTCAAAAGATGATGTCTACAATGCACCCGGTTCTAAATTTAACCATGTATCTTTTAACTTTAGGAATTTATTTTATTGGAGCACATCTAATAAATGAAGCTAGTGTTTTAGATAAGTTAAATGTCTTTAGTGACATGGTAGTATTTTCAACGTATGCCATGATGGTTCTAATGTCATTTGTTATGATGGCTCTAATATTTATTATCTATCCGAGAGCAAGTGTTTCTGCATCAAGAATTAATGCAGTACTTAATACTAATTCAAAAATAAATAATGGCGATATAGACCGAGACTTAAATAGGGTTAAAGGAAAAGTTGAGTTTAATAATGTATCTTTTAAATATCCAGATGCTTTTGATTATATGCTTAAAAATATTTCGTTTGTTGTTAACCCTGGTGAGACTTTTGCTATAATTGGATCAACTGGTAGTGGTAAGTCGACCTTAATTAATTTGATTCCAAGGTTTTATGACGCTACTGAAGGTGCAGTATTAATTAATGATATAGATGTTAAAAATTATAAATTAGATTTCTTACATACTAAAATGGGTTATGTTCCTCAAAAAGCTGGTATGTTTAGTGGTACAGTTAAGGAAAATGTGACTTATGGAGATAATGATAATAAAGATAATCACGATAAGTTAAAAAGAGCGATAGAAATAGCTCAAGCTAAAGACTTTGTTGAAAACATGGAAAATAAGTATGATTCTCACATAGCTAGAGGAGGAACTAATGTTTCTGGTGGTCAAAAACAAAGATTATCAATAGCTAGAGCAATTATGAGGGAACCAGAAATTTATTTATTTGATGATACTTTTTCAGCCCTTGATTATAAAACCGATTTAAAGCTGAGACAGGAACTTAAAAAACAAACTAAGAATGCTACATGTATTATTGTTTCCCAAAGAATCGGAACAATCCTTCATGCTGATAAAATTATGGTTTTAGAAAAAGGCAGATGTGTTGGTTTAGGGAAACATGAAGATTTATTAAAAAAATGCAAAGTATATCGGGAAATTGCTTTATCACAATTAAATGAAAAGGAGTTGCAATAATGAGAAATAAACAAAATCTAGCTCCAAAACATGGCCCTGGTATGAGCTCGGGAGAAAAACCTAAAAATTTTTCTAAAGCTATTAAACAGCTAATTATTTATGGTAATAAATATGGGGTTGTCGTAACTTTTTGTACGGCTTTAGCTACAATTGGATCTATTATTGCTATTATTGGTCCTAATAAAATCAGAGATCTTACCGATATAATTACCGAAGGACTTATGTCCAACATAAATTTTACCCAAGTTAAAAATATTTCCTTCCTTTTATTAATACTATATTTAACAAGTACTGTGATCAATTTAATTCAAGGTTTAATAATGGCTGGTGTATCTAACAAATTTTCTAAAAATTTAAGAGATGATATTTCTCATAAAGTAAACCTATTACCTCTAAAGTATTTTGATAATCATCAATATGGCGATATATTATCAAGAATTACGAATGATGTAGATACTATTAATGGAGCACTGCAACACAGTATTGTATCCTTAATTAGTTCTGGTGCTTTATTAATTGGCTCATTATTTATGATGTTTTATACCAACTGGATTATGGCACTTACGACAATATTTTCCACTTTAATAGGATTTTTCCTAATGGTCGTCGTCTTAAATAAATCTCAGAAATACTTTAATGAAAAACAAGAAGCTATGGGTGATTTAAACGGTCATATTGAGGAAATATATTCTAATCATAATATTGTTAAAGTTTATAATGGTGAAAAAGATGCTAATATGAAGTTTGATATATTCAATGAAAAAGAATATCAAGCTAATTTAAAAAGTCAATTTCTATCAGGAATCATGCAACCTATTATGATGTTTTCCGGTGATTTAAGTTATGTTGCTATTTGTGTTGTTGGAGCAATTTTAACGAGTCATGAAATTATTACTTTTGGAGTAATAATAGCTTTTATAATTTATATCCGAATTTTTACGGGCCCTTTACGTCAGATAGCTATGGGACTTACTCAATTACAAGG
>CAYQDO010000074.1:0-2413 GCA_964416365.1 uncultured Muribaculaceae bacterium
CATAAAAAAATAGAAAAAAATTTCTTATTTTCTATTTAATATTGATATAAGAAGTAAGCCATTTAGTAAATTCTTTAGATGATTCATAATATACTAGATTATCATTACGATCTGATTTTAAGTAATCGATGATTTTGCCTTTTTTAAAGACTATAACAGTTGGAAAGTATTTGATATATTTATCGATAGCCGTTTGGCTTACTAACTCAGAATTTAAGGTATGAATTATAACATTGTTCTTCTCTGCAAAATTTTTAATAATACTATTAAATTTAATACTACATACGCAATTTCCATATATATACAATATGAATGATTCTTTTTCTGCAATTAATTTATTTAAAGTGGATGGTTTTATATCCAATAATTTACCTGAATCATAATATTTACTTTCCAGATAAAATGTTTTTGGTTTAATTAAAAATACTGTTAAGAAAATTGTACCTAAAAGAATAAATATTATCAGCTTTTTCATTGTTCTAACTTATGGAAATTTTTAAAATCAATATTATGATAAGGTATCTTCCAAAAATCATATTCTGTTTTATTATTTCTGGTGGTTTTTACTGCCACATTATTATTACCATCATATGTCCAATGTGCTCCGACATTGTATATTTTATTTTCATCCCATCCTAAGGTAACTAACATATTCTTGGTTAATCCAGCATATCCGCCGCCACCGCACATTAAGAAAATGGTTTTGTCTTTAGGAAAGAAGTACTCTAAAACATCAGATGATTCTTCATAATTAGGTTTGTACTTTCCGTCATCAGTTAAAGTATAAAGTGTTTCCCCAATATATGGTAGCCCTACCTCTTCTGGCAAACCACTTGTTGTACATAAATAAGGGAAAGGTAGTATTTCAAACCCTTTTATAAATCCTGATAAATAAGAATCACCACCAATGTTTTCGTATTGAGCTTCATCTTTTAGCATTCTCATATCATAGTATAAGACATCTTTTCTATTTAAATAATTATCAATGGTTGATTCATTGATATTAATATCAATTCCTAGTTGTCCCCTTAACCCTTCTGAAACTTGTGGCAGTGGTAGGTCTTCATTTTTAGTACAACCTCCTACCAACAATAAAATTAAAATTATAAATATTATTTTTTTCATAATAACTCCTTTCCCCTTAATTTTAGCTTAATAAACTATGAAAAAACGATAAAGAAGGGGTTGAAAAAGCTCAACTATTAGTTGAGCATTTTTCTTTTAAAGTTAATGGAACTTTATAAGTTGTAATTCTATTATTTTTATCAGTAGCATTTATTTCTAAATATAAATTATTTTTAAATTCTTTGCATATTTGCAAATAATTATCTATAGTTATATTGATATTTTCAAGAAAGTCTTCCAGAGAAATATTTTTATTATAATCACAGGTACTGATTTTTTTAATAATATTTTTATTTGTTTCATACAAACCACATTCAATCTTTTGATATGTTTCCTGATCGTTTCCGCCACAGTATTCTACTCTATCTATATAAATAGCTGATTTTTTTGTGCTATAAGATATGATTCCGGATATTTTGAAATTCTCACATTCCGTTGTAATTGTTTTGAATTTAAAATCTTCTTTTTTATTTATAATAAAGAAAATAATTAATCCGCTTAGAAATATTATCAAAATAATTATAACAAACATATTAAGTTGCTTTTTAGTTTTATATTTGCCTTCTAATATATCGTCTAAACTAATATTAAAATCATTACTAATTTGTTTTAGTAACATCATATCGGGTAAGTTTTTACCATTTTCCCATTTGCTTACCGCTTGATAAGTGATATTATATTTTTCGGCAAATTCTTTTTGAGTTAAATTATGCTTTTTTCTAATTTCTTTAATTAATTTACTTACTTTTTCTGCATCCATAATTTCAACCTCTAAACGATTATACCATATATCCTGTTACATATAAAAAGTAGATTTATTCATCTACTTCTATCAAATATATTTTTTGCATAAACCCGCCACGCTTTTCTCTTTTTTTGTTAGCCAAATCAATAATGTCCTCCAAAGTTTTATTTTCGAGTTCTGCCATAGATTTTATTACCTCTAAAACGTCAGCAAGTTCTTCCAGGAGTTTGCCATCTTCTGAAGCACTTAGCACTTCATTCACTTCTTCGCTTAACTTGGTTTTAAGTTCTTTTTTATATTGAGAGTCATCTAAAATTCTGATTTTGGGATTGCCATTATTATTTTTAATAATGGCAGGTATATTATCTCTTACTAGTTTATTATAAGTTTTAATCAATATTATTCAGCTCCTATTTTAATTATATCATAAATATTAAATCTCCCCATTGTACTTATATAATTTTTTTACAATAGGTGAATACTCTACTTTTGATAAATCCTTATTTTGTAATTCAGCAAGATATTTAGTTAAATACATAGCTT
>CAYQDO010000075.1:0-501 GCA_964416365.1 uncultured Muribaculaceae bacterium
ATAAGAATGATTGATAAATATTCTATCATTATATTTGTTCGATTTTTAACCATTAATTATCTCAGAAACACTATAAAACAATGGATTATCAGATTGTTATATATTAACATAATAGCAGTAATTCATCTTGTATCCAAAGCTTTGGGATATTGTGGATTATCATACTCTAAACTGATTATTAAGTTAATTGAGTTGACTATAGAAAAACAAAGTATATAATAGTAAATAAAAATGGAAGATATAGTATTGGATCCATCAATAAAGCATATTAAAACAACTTTTCATAGAGAAATGTGTGAAAATATTCCTACAATATATTGAATATCTGTCGAATTGGCAAATCTTTCAGCATCTTCTTTGCTGATTTTTAAAGATTTATATTTTTGTCATGTAGTGAAAATTTTTATCTAAACTTTTAAATTATGGAATTACAAGAGGTAAGTTTCATTTTTGATGAACTTCAAAGGTCTAAATACCGGTCACTGATAAAATCTTTGCAAA
>CAYQDO010000075.1:511-1164 GCA_964416365.1 uncultured Muribaculaceae bacterium
CATTAACTATTCACGGTTGCGCGTTGAATGGTTTTTATCCGATTTAGAAACGAGAAAGGAAATTGATGAAGAACGTACGCGTGCACATAATGCATTTATAAGCTCCTGCGATGCTTTGGCCCGCAATATGAATGAGGGTGGAGAAGATTATAGCTGGAGAAACAAGATCGGTTCAGACAGAAAGAACATTGGATATTTTGCAGTTTGTTTGTAGCAGTAATGGGAATTAAAGCACGATAATGCTTGCATTAAGTAAAATATCCGATCAAATCTTTTTTCACATGGAAGAATTTATTCAACTCGTTAAAAAAACGAATCCTTCGGTAAAAGTTAAAGTAATTAATGGACATATCCATATGAACGGCGATATTTATCTTTGGTATCTTCTGGATAAGGTCGTGTTACCGAATAATCTTAAAATAAATGGAAACTTATACTTTGGTGATGATATTATAGACACATTGCCAAACGGATTGGAAGTGAAGGGATTAATAGTTTTTATGCAAAGTAAAATTTCTAAAATTCCACCGGATCTAAAAACATATTCGCTTAGTTTATCTTTTACAAACGTAAAAAAGCTACCAGAAAACATGAACTACTTTAAAGGTTCATTAGTTTTGAGTTTTTCGAAATTCAGCGAATTACCTTCAACC
>CAYQDO010000075.1:1179-2337 GCA_964416365.1 uncultured Muribaculaceae bacterium
GGTCATACTTTATTGAAAACGCTTCCCGATAATTTAAAAGTTGGAAATACACTATTCTTAAGTGATGACAAATTTATTACCGATTCTATTGGGACAAAAACCTTAAACTTATCACTTCATGGGTCTGAAATAAAAACACTCCCTCCGGGAATTAAGTTAAAAGGCACACTTGATTTATCAGATAGTCATATTGAATTTCTGCCTAACGATTTGATAATTGGTGGAGACTTACTATTAAAGGATTGCAAAAATATTAAATCTTTACCTGATGGATTATTCATTGGCGGAATTTTGGATTTAGAAGGTACAAACATTAAATCACTACCGGAAGACATAGTTATTCAAAATAAAAAAACAAACTATCAAATCTCTGAATCATCGAAAGATGATAATTATGAAGATAATTTAAAAGTATTAAGCGAGTTTCAAAAAAGAATTTCACCTGAATCCGATTCTAAAATTCTTGGAAGATTGCACAGAAGTTTCGTAAAAGATTATCCTATGAATCCATTCGCTTATGAAGAATTAATGTCCTATTATTACCTTTTGGGAAAATTCGATAAAGTGGAAACCATCTACAAAAGAGCTGTTAGAAAAGATATAGAAACCGATACAATGAAATATATTATAGGATGCTCTTATTACAAAAAAAGAGATTTTAAAATATCATTTCATTATGCATATTATTTATTTGATAATTATGGATATAGAGAGCAATCTGCTGTCTTAATATTCAATAGTCTATATGGACTATTAAAGAATAACTCGGAAGATCAATTCATGGCAAGTAATAAATTATTCAAAGTAATGAAAGCTGTCGAAAAAAGTTGTCGAAAAGAATTGAAAAACTCAGATGATATTCAATATTACCGAAAACTTATTAATACAATGGAAATTGATTTGAATGATAACAAAAAACTTACCAAAAAGTATAAGGTATTCAAGTTCAAATAAACTAACTCGTTAATAAACTATTACATGAATCTATATACAAAGCTAGTGTGTAGCCTTCCCTATTTATGTAACCTTCCCTATTAGTAGGACAGTTCCGAGTTAGACAAAATTACTAACTTTGTTTGGCATAGGAAATAGACAGGACCCGAATATATTAGCCCTCAAATAAACCGAGCAGTAAAAAATAAAAGTTATTTTTACAAC
>CAYQDO010000076.1:0-2306 GCA_964416365.1 uncultured Muribaculaceae bacterium
ATATCATGAGCTTAGATGGTACAGATCAAGGAACTGGTAAGTTAATAAATGAAACTATTGGTATATTAGATAATCTTGTTGTTAAGAATAATACTTATTATACTGATGTTTCTAATCCAGAATTTACTTGGGATGAAACTAATAAAACTTATACAAGTACTAATAAAGCCGGTAATTCAACTGGAACTTTAACATTCAGACCAAACACAAGTGGAATCGTTTCATTATGTTATACAGTGTCTTCTGAATTTGGAGGGGATATTGCTCTATTTTATGTTGATGATATTCTAAAAGGTCTAACTAGTGGTGATAAGTCTGGATGCATTTATCTTGGGAATTTAAGCAATGAAAATACAGTTAAGGTCACATATACTAAAGACAATTCTACTTCTGTAGGAAATGATAACGTTATTATTACGATGAATACAGGTGTAATCCAGGCTAAGAGTACCGGGTATCGTTATGAAGGGAAAAACCCGAATAACTGGATAATGTTTAATGGTGAATACTGGCGTATAATCGGTGTATTTGATAGTGAAACTCATGGTCGTGAAGGTGAAAATTTAGTTAAAATAATTAGAGATAATCCTATCGGATCTTTATCATGGAATGTTTCAAATTCTAATAATTGGTCACTTTCTAGTATAAGAATTTTATTAAATGATTATTATTATTTAGGAAAAAATGAACAAACAATCACTTATTGCAAAGGATATACTGGAATAGATGCTAATTGTAATTTCAAAAAAGATGGTATCACAAAAGATAACTCTCGTAATATGATTGAAAAAGTAACTTGGAAATTAGGTGGGCATCCAACTAAAGAATCGACTTCAGAAACTTTTTATCTATCAGAACGAGGAACAAATGTATATTATAATAATCCTCTTGAAATTAAAGATTATATTGGTTTAATATATCCAAGCGATTATGGTTATTCAGCTTTAGATGAATCATGTTCTAGAAATATAAGTTTAAGTGATTATGTAACTGAAAACTGTTCAGGAAGTAGTTGGTTATACGGAAAAGGGTCTTTATGGACAATTAATCATAATACTAATAATGCTACCCGAGTAATGAGAAGAGAGTGCTGGTTTTCTAGCCGATGAATTAAATGCAAATAACGGTTATATAATTTTACCTGCTTTATATTTAAAATCTGGGGTAAAAAAACTATCCGGAGATGGCAGCTTAGAAAATCCTTATATAATAATGTATTAAAAGGAGTATTATGAGAAAAAAATTTATAGTAATAGTCATTTTTATGCTGATTATCACTTTATTATTAAGTTATAAATCCAGTAATTTTAATAATCATTTTGATAAAGATAAATTCTTAGCAGTTGTTGTTAATGGAAGAAATCAAAATTATTTTCCGGCAAAAGATAATTATGAAGTAAATATTTTTTGTAATAATACCAAAGCAAAATGGGATTATAGAAATTGGAAAATGATTATAAACAATATAAATAATAATACCAAATGTGCAATTCATTTTAAAACTTCAGCATTAACTAGTTTAGCCGAACACGTTAAAAGTCTGGAAGATACAGAACAAGGAACTGGTAAGTTAGTTAGGGAAATATCTGTTGATTTTGAAGAAGCAGATATTAAAGATATTACATACTATTCCAATATAGTTAATGATGCTACATATCCTTATACTTGGAATGAAGATTATTACTGGTCAAGTACCAATCATGATCATAGCTCAACAAGTACATTTTCTTTTAAGCCTAGTGAGAATGGACCGGTTTCTCTTTGCTTTTATATTTCTTCAGAAAAATGGTATGATTGGGCAACTATTTATGTAGATGACATTGAAGTTGGATACAAAACAGGATCTTATATTTACTGTCAATATTTAGGTAATTTAAATACTGATAATACGGTTAAAATAACTTATAAAAAAGACGAAGATACTTCAACTGGTGACGATCGTTTTTCATTTTATATTGTAGCTAACGATATCTTAGAAACTTACGGAGACTATCGTTATGAAGGGAAAAATCCTAATAACTGGATAATATTTAATAATGAATATTGGCGTATTATTGGGGTTTTTGGGGAAAACACTCATAATCTTGAAGGGCAGGAATTGGTTAAAGTCATTAGAGAAGACAAACTCGGTACATATACTTTTGATAAAGATAATTCTAATAACTGGGCTACTTCTAGTTTAAATACTTTGTTAAATGATAATTACTATAATGGTCTGGATGAAAGTGAACTTACTAATTGCTATGGACATACTTATTATGGCATAGTGAGCAGTGTTTGTAATTTTACAAGAGATGGTATTATTC
>CAYQDO010000077.1:0-2234 GCA_964416365.1 uncultured Muribaculaceae bacterium
TTTGCATAATATCATTGGTTGTTCTAGTAATTAAACTATTTGTTGAAAATGTTTTAATTTCTTCCATGTTAAATTCTTCAACCTTTGAAAATAGATTTTTTCTTAATCGGAATGAAAATGATGAAGAAATATAGGCACTTAAATAACCAACTGTTATAGCTCCAGCTAGACTTCCTAAAGTACAAAGGAGCATATACCCTCCCTTTATTAAGATATCCGTAATTTTACTTTCCGGTGTTTGAACCAATTTGGTTATTTCTGACATATATTCCGGAGCTTTTAGATCTAACCATACTTGAAAGATTATTAGTAAGATAGAAAGAAAAATTAATAAAATTTCTCTTCTATTTAATTTTTTTAAGATTTTTAACATAAAAATTCCTTTCGTTTAAAAAAGAAGTGTTAACAAAATTTTACCTCTTCATTAATATATTCTATACACATATTATTATCCATTTTTTCTTTTGTAACAGGATCAAATAATTCATCTAAATATTTTTTTTGATACAAATCTCCTAATTTTATTTGTCCTTCACATTCTTTTTTTAAATAACAATCCAAAGCTTTCTCTTTGATGTTTTTATGCAAAACAAGATATAGCTTGTTCTCATGATTTTGTTTGGCTTTGTAAGCAGACACCCCTAAAACTATAATGATTATTCCAGCCATAAAATAAATCAAATGACTCAATTTAATTCCCATTGTAATACTCCTTTACAAACTTATCACGATATTCTAATAAATTATCATTCTTAATAGCTTCTCTAACCTCTTTAGTTAAATTTATTAAAAAATTGATGTTATGAATAGATAATAGCCTTGCTCCAAATGTTTCTTCAGCAACGATTAAATGCCTAATATAACTTTTAGTGTAATGCGTGCAAGCATAACAATTACAATTACTATCTACTTGAGAAAAATCTTCTTTATATTTAGCATTGCGTAAATTTATTTTACCATTTTTAGTATAAGCATGTCCATGACGAGCTAAACGAGTAGGAATAACACAGTCAAAAATATCTACCCCTCTAATAACTCCTTCAATAATATCTATAGGGTCTCCTACCCCCATTAAATATCTAACTTTATCTTCTGGCATATAAGGAGTTGAATAAGCAACTGCTTTATACATATCTTCTTTGGACTCATTGTCATTGGCTACACCACCAATAGCATAACCATCAAAATCTAGTTTAACAGTTTCCAAAGCAGAGTGTTTTCTTAAATCTTCAAAATAGCCCCCTTGGATTATACCAAATAAACTTTGTCGAGGATTATTAAATGATTTCTTGCATCTTTGGGCCCATCTTATTGTTCTTTCTAAACTATTTTTTAAATAATTATAATCTGCTGAAGCTGGAGGACATTCATCAAAACACATCGCAATATCACTATCAAGTTTATTTTGAATTTCCATAGACTTTTCTGGTGTTAAAAACAAAGTGTCTCCATTGATATGACTTTTAAAAGTAACTCCTTCTTCGGTAATGTTTTTAGGATTAGCCAAGCTAAATACTTGATATCCCCCACTGTCAGTGAGGATTGGTCCATCATAGTTCATAAACTTATGTAGGCCCCCAGCTTTTTCGACAATGTCTTCTCCTGGTCTTAACCATAAATGATATGTATTAGCTAAAATAATACCGGCATCTAATGCTTTTATTTCTTCTGGAGATAATGTTTTAACAGTGCCCTGAGTCCCCACTGGCATAAACATTGGAGTTTCATATTCACCATAATTGGTTTTTATTTTGCCAAGTCTGCCTTGAGTATTCTTTTCTTTTTTTATTAATGTATATTCTACTTTCATAATATCTTCCTTTATTTTTTAAATAAAAATTTAAATCAATTTCTAAATAATTATAACATTTTTTTATTATAAAAAAAATAATAACCTCAGTTATTATTTAAGAAACTCTAGTGGTTTATTTTATAAACATGGCATCCCCAAAGGAAAAGAAACGATATTCATTTTTAATGGCTTCTTCATAAGCTTTCAATATTTTTTCTTTAGTAGTAAAGGCACTTACTAGCATTAATAATGTGCTTTTTGGTAAATGAAAATTAGTGATCAATTTATTAACCGCTTGAAACTTAAATCCTGGATAAATAAAGATATTCGTTTCCCCACTATCTGGAACAAACTTATCATGTTTTTGTCTAATAGTTTCCAAAGTGCGAACTGTTGTGGTACCAATCGCTATTATTGATTTGTTATTATTCTTAACTTCATT
>CAYQDO010000078.1:0-1269 GCA_964416365.1 uncultured Muribaculaceae bacterium
TACCGTGCTCTGAACATTACCATCATAAATGCCCAATCCGAAAATTATATCTTGATTACTGCTGCCTAACCACTTTTCTAATCCGTTAATTACATACACATCCCGAGAACTAAAAATTACATTGAAAATATTTTTACGTTTAATTATTTTTTGAATTTCTTTTTCTTTTTCATCTTCAGTTAGATTCTCGTCAATTTTATCAATTATTTGGGGTAACTCTTGGCTTATTTTATCAGGATTAGTATTCCAATCTATTTGTGACTTTAAATTGTTTTTAATTGGTGATATAAAATTTATAATTAAAACTGCAAAACCGATTGTTAATAGTAGAATTAACGCATTAGCTTTATTTTGCTTATTATTTTTTATGCTGAAAATACTTTTAGTTAAATAAATTATAAACATTATAGACAAGGATGACATTACAGCAAATATTGGTACTTTGGTGCCAATTAAAGATATAGCCATAATGTAGACATATATTGCCAAAACTTTGAACATTATATTTTTGAATCTCAATACTGTATAAAAAAAGATAGGAGAAATTATTCCTAATATTGCTCCAACTTCATTAGGCGCATAAAACCACCCAATTGATCCTCCTTTACCATTAGAATAAGTAAGCAATGATATATTAAGTAAGTAAGGAACAAAGATAAAAAGGCTATAAATGAATCCCGATGCAGTTATATCTTTATTGATAAATTTTTCCCTCTTTTTAAGTGATGGAATAAGTAACATAAACATTATAGGAAAATAAAATACTTTAACAAAACCTTTGATTTCTAAAAATAAGTTACTGAAATTTTCGGTACGAATTAAATCATAAAAGAAAATTGAGCTGTAGAGTACAAGAAAGAAAAAATATAGAATATAAATTTTTTTCTTGTCAGCATTTATTAAATAATATACAAATAAAAATAATAAAAATAATGATCGCATTATAATCCCAAAAGAAATATCAACTTTTAAAACTAAAATAGAAAAAGTCGTAAACAAATCAATAATCGGATTAGCAATCAAAAATATATCAATTAGATTTAGCTGTTTTAATGCTTGTTTAATCTTAATTATCATAATGATCTCCTTTAAACAATAAACCTATTATTAAGTATACAATATATTAGTTTTCTTTTCTATATAATAAGCTGAAATAAAAAAAAGACTTTATAAATCTTTTTATTTTTTTTCTTTAAATAATATATTTGTTTTAAAAATTAAAAACACAATAATAATCTCGGTCGTTTCAAGAATAAAAGGTAGACGCTT
>CAYQDO010000078.1:1279-2233 GCA_964416365.1 uncultured Muribaculaceae bacterium
CACCTAAAGCATAAAATATTGAAATTATTGCACATAAAGTAGTGATTGCATACATAATTAAGACTGTTTTTTTAGTAGACTTATTTAATCTTAATAATTGGTGATGAAGATGTTCTCTATCTGGTTTGCCAATACTTTCGCCTTTTATTATTCTTCTAAATATAGCTAAAATTGTATCCATGATAGGTAAGAATAAAATTAAAATCGGAACGATTAATGAAGTTACAGTTGCTGCTTTAAATCCTAATAAAGATATTACAGCTATCATGAAACCAAGGAACATACTTCCAGTATCACCCATAAAGATAGATGCTGGATTAAAATTATATACTAAGAACCCTAAAGTAGATCCTATCATTAGTAGACATAGAACAATATCCAATCCTCCGATTCGATTTAATATAAAAGCTATTATGGCTATGGTAGCAAAGTAAATTGAACTAATTCCAGCTGCTAAACCATCTAGACCATCAATAAAGTTAATTGCATTAATTATTGCTACTATAAACAAAATAGAAAATGGATAGCTTAAGCTACCAAAGTTTATATAGAGTCCAAAGGCACTTACTTCTTCTAAATAAATGTGACCATATAAAACAACTATTGAAGCTGCTACTATTTGACCCAAAAATTTATATCTTGCTTTAATTGGTTTTATATCATCAAATATGCCTAGTATGATTATTAGGAAACTACCTATTAGGATAGATATCATTTGTATAGATGTTTTAGCAAAAAAAACATAACCAGTTAGAAACGCTAGAAAGATAGCTAATCCTCCTAATCTTGGCATTGGTTTAGTATGAACCTTTCTTTCATTTGGTATATCTACTGCACCTACATGTTGAGCAATTTTTCTAATTAAAGGTACGAACAACAAACATGCAAAAAATGTTAAACCAATTATTAATAGAATATGATGATCATTTACCGTTAACTGCATAATTTCACTTC
>CAYQDO010000079.1:0-2124 GCA_964416365.1 uncultured Muribaculaceae bacterium
TTAGAAGAACTAGTAAAACTAAAAAAAGAATGCGTCGCACTCATTTAAAGAAAACAGCTCCAAGCGTTGTTTTATGTAAAAAATGCGGAGAACCAGTAGCACCACACCGTGCTTGCACAGCATGTGGTTATTATAAAGGAAAAGAAGTAATTAAAGTTAATGAATCTGAAGAGAAATAACTTTAATTTTTTTTTAATATTTAAAAAAAGAAATAGCAAACTATTTCTTTTTTATTGTTTTATGATATACTGTATACAGTAAAGGATAGATAGCCTATGAAAAAAAACAAAATTATTTTAAAATCTTGCCCTAATTTTTATAAAATAATTAATTTTGATTTTTTTGAGGATGATTATATATCCGAAAGACTAATTTTTATTTATAAAAATTTTATATTTAATATTGATCCTGAGGACACAGAAGATTTAGAACTTATTAAACAATTTGATTTTGTATTAAATAAATATATTGAAGATTATTATTTCCGCAAGGCAATGCAAGATAGTATGATGAATATCAGAATTCAAAAGAGTGATAATACCATTAGAGATATTGCTATGGGCATTATCAATTGCTTTGATTCTTATGAATCTGGTTATACTCGTAATATTTATTTTGCGAGGTGGATTTAATGGCCGATGAAGATTTTTATATTGAAAATAGTAATCCTGTAAAGGTCTTTTTTACTTGTCTATTTATTTTATTTTTTATAGGAGCTTTAGCCGGTGCTTATTATTACTTTTATATCTATAATAATATTAGTTTAAGAAATATTGCAATTGAACTAGGTGAAAAAATTCCCGGAGATATTGCCGCTTATGTAAAAAGAGGTAGTTATCAAGGATGGAATCTAGATACTTCCTTAGTTCATTTAGATGAAAATGGTAACACTGACAGTGCTGGAGAATACGGCTATAAAGTTACCAAAGATGATAAAGTTCTAAAAGGCAAAGTAATTGTTAAAGATACTACGCCACCAACGGTTGAAGTTGGGGAACTAATCGTAGGAGTTAATGAAAACTTTAGTGTAGATGAATTTATAATTAAATGTGATGATTTGTCTGGGGCATGTTTTCCCGAATATTCTGATGATAAACAGGAAGAGTATGTAAAAGAAGAAGGGACTTATGAAATAGTCCTAAGAATAACTGATAAATATGATAATGAAATTATAAAAAAGACTAAATTAACAGTTAGTAAGAATGTTTCCTTAAGTGACATGAAAGCCTCTGATCAAACCGTAGCAAGTGTTTATCCAATTGATAAAAACTGGGATCAAACTTTTACTATTAAATTTGATAAAGGTATTAAGGATGAGTCTGATAAATTTGAAAAATCTGTTTTAGAGATTGCTAATCGTGATTTTCAAAAAGACTACGAAGAAGAAATCATAGAGCAATATTTGCTGACTATATATAATAAGTATAATTATGTTTTGGGTTTTAGTGTTAAATTAGAATTAGAAAATGGTAAAGTTATTTATGTAATCGAATAATGAAAGGGGCGGCCATATGGATTTCCGTGAAATAACTGAATTTATTAAAGATTTCTTTGGTTATATTGTGTTCATAGGAGTATTAATTATATTATTTGCTTTTATTATTGCTATTCAACCGGTAGCGGGAAATTCAATGTATCCGACTTTAAAAGAAGGCGAAATGGTGGTTGTATCTAAACTATTTTATAATATGGGAAAACCACAAAGAAATGATGTTGTAAATGTTACTGATAAAGAAGGCAAATCATATGTAAAAAGAGTTGTTGGTCTTCCCGGAGAAAAAATAGAATATATGAATAATATTTTATATATCAATGATGAACCTTATGAAGAATCTTATTTAAGTGAAGAAGTCATAACTAGAAATATCTTGTTCGAAGATATTTGCCCGGTGGAAGATTGTCATAATGGAGTAATTCCTGAGGGCATGTATTTGTTATTAGGTGATAATCGCAGAGAATCCGTAGATAGCCGTAGTCCAGAATTCGGTTTAAGAAATGAAGCAGATATTAAAGGAAAAATAGTTTTAAAAATTTGGCCTATTAAAGAAGTGGGAGGAATAAATTAATTTTGAATAAGTCAACAAAAAGTGGACACTAAAAAAGAATTTATTGAAACCCTAGCTC
>CAYQDO010000080.1:0-2120 GCA_964416365.1 uncultured Muribaculaceae bacterium
GGATTAGAATTAAACTGGAAAGATCGTGATTTTTGGTCTACAATCTTTAATCCGGAAATTAATTTCGTCGATGGCGGTAATATCGGATATTTTATCGAGGAACCAGGTGAAATTTACTCAGTTAAACCGCAAGCGTTTCAAGGTAAAGATTATGAACAATTAGGTAATAAAGTCATTTTTGCTCCCGAAAAATATCTTGATGAAGTGGTGTCTAAATATGCTTCTTACTATGAAAACCTTGATGAATCTAAGAAATCTAAATCCTTAGACATTAGTTTGGAAAAATATATTAAAGACGGGCTTGATACGGAAAATATTACTGATAAATTAATGACTAGTGATGAAGTCTTCTATTTTAAAGATCCTACTTTAGTTGATGATTTAGAAGTTGAAAATATTGAAGATCATTATTATTTAAATTTAATTAAATCTAAAACTGGTAGTGCTAGAAATAGAAGTATTGCGAGTATTAGGGCTATTAGTGAGAAAAATCCAAAATCAGTACCACAAAAAATTGAAAATAAACCAAATAATATTAAAAAAACCTACAAAAAAGTTTACAAATCACCTGAAGATCTTTGGTATAATAAATATTAATTAAGAAAAACAGTCTTAAATATACATAAGACTGTTTTTAATTTATTAATAATATCAAATGTATTATAATAGAATGAGAAGGTGTTTTTATGAAAAAAATAATTTTAGTAGATGGAAACAACTTAATGTTTAGATCATATTATGCAACAGCTTATTCTGGAGCAGTAATGAAAAATAGTAAAGGTTTTGCTACCAATGCCTTATACGGTTTCACAACTATGATTAATAAAATCATTGAGGAAGAAAAACCTGCATATATGGCTGTTGCTTTTGATATAGGCAAAAATTTTAGGCATCAAAAATATGATAATTATAAAGCAGGAAGACAAGAAACACCTGATGAGTTATTAAAGCAAATGCCTAAAGCGAGAGAAATATTAGAAGCTATGGGTATTAAACATTACGAAATGGAAAATTATGAAGCTGATGATATCATTGGAACCATAACTCTAATGACCGAAAAAGATGCCGAATATGAAGCTATCATTGTTTCTTCTGATAAAGATTTATTACAATTAATAAGTAACGAAACAGAAGTGAAACTTTTAAAACAAAAGGGTCATATTTGGATGGATGAAAATACTTTTAAAAAAGAATATGGCATAGATCCAATTAGAATGATTGATTTAAAAGCTTTGTCAGGGGATGTTTCTGACAATGTTCCAGGTGTTAAAGGAATCGGAGAAAAAACAGCGTTAAAATTATTGCAGGAATACAAGACTCTAGAAAATGTTTACGCTAATATTGAAAGCCTTAAAGGTGCTGTAAAAGAAAAATTAATTAATGGAAAAGAATCTGCTTTCTTTAGTAAAGAGATATGCACAATATATAGAGAAGTACCAATGAATCTTTCTTTAGATGAAATGAAATATTCAGGACCTACGGAAAAGTTAGAAGAAATATTTAGTGAACTAGAATTTTATTCCTTAATGAAAAAGACGAAAAAAAAGTATCCAGTAGTAACCAGTGAATATAAGATTCTTGAATCAATAAATGATTTAGAAAAAGCAGATGTTATTTCTTATTATATTGAAAGTGATAATCCTAACTATCATCGAGGAAATATAGTAGGTATGGGCCTTTATGATGGAAAGAACACTTATTTTGTAAAAAGTGAATTAATTAAAGAGGTTTTAAACTTTTATCAAAATTCTTTGAAATATACTTATGATTTAAAGAAAAATATTGTGCTATTAAAAAAGTATAATACCAATACTATCTATGACTTAATGGTAGCAGCTTATTTATTAAATTATCCTTCCAAAGAAGATTTGGCTTATATGATGAATAATGAAGACATTAATATTCCTTTTTATGAAGAAATATTAAAAAGTGAAAATCAATTAATGCAGGGAGTAACATTAAAAGCCAAATATATTTATGAAACCCGCGATGAGTTTATTAAAAAATTAAAAATGGCAGAAATGTATGATCTTTTTGAAAAAACCGAAATGCCACTTATTTTGACTTTAGCTCGAATGGAAATGACCGGTATTAAATGTGATTCTGAAGTATTAAATGAG
>CAYQDO010000081.1:0-2079 GCA_964416365.1 uncultured Muribaculaceae bacterium
ATAACTTAGCAAAAGAAAAGGGCACTCCAGTTTTACAAAAAACCGCTGCAGAAGTTAGAGATAAAACAATTGAGTTATTAAATAAAGCAGCTGATAAACTTGAAGAAACTAAAACAACACCAAAAACAAAAAAAGCGAGCAAATAAACAAATTATTTGCTTTTTTTTTAAACAAATAAATGTTATACTTACCATGAGGATAGATAAGTATGAAGTTAACTTTATGGTTTAATGATTTAGTTCCAGAATCAATTAATTATTTTCATAACAATATCAGAATACAAGCCCAATCTTCTGATAATATTCAAGCTATATTATTAAATGAAGAGTTCAAGAAAGAAAATTTAAGGGACTTTCAATATGTTTTGAATGCTAGTTTCTATATCGAAGGAGATAACTCAGATGAAACTGCAGAAACTTTGAAAGATATTGAAACAGTAGAAAAGGCTTTGAAGAGAAGTTTTACTTTAAATGACTTTAATGAATTTGAAATAGGTTTTGAAAATATCCAAGATTTAGCAAAGTACACTAACTTTTTAGAGAAAATAAAAGGTAATATCATTATTCATGTTGATAATTTATCAAAAAAAGATCTTGATTATTTAAAGAACATAAGATTTCAAATTGAACCTAAAGTAAGATATGGATTAATTACTAATCTTATTGATTTAAATGAATTTATAGAAACTCTTGAAATCGTCAATTTAATGGAATCATATATTTCTAGGTTTTCACTTTCGGAAATCGAAAAACAGTTACTTTTGTTTGATATTATTAGAGAAAGAATTTATAAAAAGGGAAATCCCAATGATAAAACTGCTGCAAAAGATTTAAATAGAGTACTAAAAGAAGAAGAGATTATATGTGCTGGATACGCGAATATTTTTGCGGCTGTTTCTAATCAATTAGGAATACCTACTATTGTAAAAAAATACTATTCGATTAAAAACCCCACAACTGGTCATGCTACAAATGTTTCTTATGTTTATGACTCTTTATATGGTGACTATTATGCTTTAGAATATGATGCAACTTGGAATAGTCGCAAAAATGAAGAGGATAAAGAATGGATTAATAACTATGATTTTGCTGCTCAACCGGAAAGCTTAGCAACTTTAGAAAAATATTTAAAAAAGGAATATGGAGTTTATTATAGTGTTACTAATACATTGAATGCTGAATATATCAAATATCAAAATCTTTTAAAATTAAATTTACCATATATAATTAATTTACAGATTGATAAGTTTATTCGTTTTGCAATGAATATTTACAAATATTGTAATCAAAAAGATAAAGTAGCAACCTTAGAGCAGTTTCGCAGTGAATTAACTGACGATTCGAAAATAGATCCAAAATATATTAACAAGCTGAATCAAGAAGTCCACAGAATTAATTATAAAAAAATACCAGTTAAAGATTTTATTAAAATGATTTATCGTGTACGTCGTATTGAGCATAGTATTGATCCGCAAAAATATCCATTAGATTATGAAATAATTGAAAAGATAGTAAGCAATAAATATAACAAAGATATTAATCTTAAAAAACATTTAAAAGATTTAGATGTTTTAAATAATGTTCCACAAAAGAATTTAGAAAATAAAATTAAATACGATGCTCAAAGGATGGAATTATTATATGAATTAAAAAGAATAGCTAATAATAAAGAAGAAGAAAAGAGTTTGACTGTTCAATAATTTTTTGTTATACTGACTTTGTTAATAAATTTAACGATGAATGGATTTACAACCCAGGAGTTAAATCGTATACTTGCGTTAAAAGTAAAAGTTGCATGAAGATCATGAATTAAGGTGGTACCGCGGGTAATCTCGTCCTTTGGTTTATGATTTTTTTATTGGAGGTAAAAATGCGAAAGTTTGAAAAAATTAGTTATGAGCAATTTCAAAAAGATGTAAAAGACGATTTAGAACTATATAATAGTTATTCTTTGCCAAAAAGAAAAACTAAACATTCAGCTGCATATGATATTGCATCATTAATTGACTATGATTTAAAACCAAAAGAAGCGATTATTCTTCCTACGGGGTTAAAATGTGCTTGTCCTGAAGATGAATTT
>CAYQDO010000082.1:0-2075 GCA_964416365.1 uncultured Muribaculaceae bacterium
CCATATATATGATAAAGTAATTCCGATTAAACTGGTAAACTGGCAGGGTAAGAAAATAAAACCACTAGATAAAGTATATTATATAACTAAATTAGAACTAGAACGTAAGATGGTTGTTTTAAGTGCATTAAGAAATAATAAATATCAAATATGGGCAAGATTAAATATTAATAATATTAAAAAGACTAGTTAAACTGACTTTTTTTTCTTACAAACATAAAATATGAAAGGTGAAATTATGAATTATATTGATGATGCATTTGATAATCTAATAAAGTTTATTAAGGAAAGAAACTACGAAGAGATGTTTTCGGTTATTAAACAAAACTTTTATTATCAAAGAAAAAGAAATGTTCAAAATTATAAAATCATTGCTGATTATTATAATAAATATCAATTATGGGGTGCAATAGATTTAGATAAAGAAATTTACGAAGTAATAGAAAACAATGCTAAAACATTGCATTATAATTGTGAGGAATTTATCATCTTATATAATCATCTTCAAGATTATTATTCTAAAATTATTTTATTAAATATTTTATATTATTGGCTCATGTTAGATTATGAAAGAATCGATCAGTTAATAGATAAATATTATTTTCAATATTTTGATTTGGACTTAATAAAGCAAAACAATAATGAAATTTTTATAGATGTCGGAGCTTATACGGGAGATACCTTAAGTCGTTTTCTTAAAATATATAGTAATAATTATAAAAAAATATATTGTTATGAAATTGCTAATCAAAATATTGAAGAAATAAAAAAAATAATTAAAGATTATAAAGATATTATTTTAAGAGAAAAAGCAGCGTTTAATATAAATGGTCATGCTTATATTGATGAAAAAGAAAATTTATCAACAACTAGAATAAAAGATGAAGGAACAACTGAGATAGAAACCGTCAAAATAGATGATGATATCAAAGGAAAGATAACCTTTGTTAAAATGGATATTGAAGGTGGAGAAGTAGAAGCTATCGAAGGAATGAATAAGAAAATCAAAAAATATAAACCAAAACTAGCCATAAGTGTCTATCATCATAATAATCATTTATGGAAAATACCTAAAATGATATTAGATTTAAATCCTAATTATAAACTTTATTTAAGATACTATGGTGGAAAATATGTTCCAACTGAATATATCTTATATGCTGTATAAAAGTTCCTTGCTAGGAAAAGAATATCATAAAAAAAGTGGTAAATTTTACCATTTTTTTTATAAAACTGTTATAATGTTTTCAAGTAGGAAGTGATTTGACATGGTTATTATTAAAGTCAAAATCTATGTAAAAATTATAAATATAGTGTAAAAAAAAAGAGAAAGGATTTTTATATAATTCATTTAAGTCAGTTGAGCTGACTTTTTTATTTTGGATACATAAAATAATTTAAGAGTTATTAAAATAATTCATTTGGGAATAACTAAAAATAGGAGGATTATTATGGGAATGATTTTTGCTATTTTAGCAGGATTACTTATGAGTATACAAGGGGTTTTTAATACTAGACTAATGGAATCATCAAATATGTGGATTACCAATGTCTGGGTCCATTTTAGTGCTTTTATAACTTGTATTATAGTTTGGCTTTTCGCTGGGCATAAAAATTTATTAACTGTATTTAGTGTTGATAATAAGTTATATTTATTAGGAGGAATAATTGGAGCTTTTATCACATTTACCGTAATTAAAGGAATTGATAAATTAGGACCAGCTCAAGCTACGATGATTATACTGCTTGCTCAGTTATTAGTTTCTTATTTTATAGAAGTGCTTGGTTTATTTGGAGCTGAAAAAGTAGTATTTGACTGGACAAAACTAATTGGCGTAATCCTAATGATAGTTGGAATATTTATTTTTAAAAAATAAAAAAAGATTGTATTATACAATCTTTAGGTCATAATTGGTGACCCGTACGGGATTCGAACCCATGAATGCTGCCGTGAAAGGGCAGTGTGTTAAGCCGCTTCACCAACGGGCCATATTTAAATGGTGGGCCTGGATGGACTTGAACCATCGACCTCACGCTTATCAGGCGTGCGCTCTAACCACCTGAGCTACAGGTCC
>CAYQDO010000083.1:0-2023 GCA_964416365.1 uncultured Muribaculaceae bacterium
AGAAGCGATTATTCTTCCTACGGGGTTAAAATGTGCTTGTCCTGAAGATGAATTTTTAATGATCGTTTTAAGAAGCTCGTTAGGATTCAAGCATGGTATTAAAATGGCTAATCAAGTAGGAATAATTGATGCAGATTATTATAATAACGAATCAAATGAAGGACATTTTTTTGTAAAGTTAGAAAATAATAGTGATAAAATATTTCCCTTTAAAAAAGGAGAAGCGTTTGTTCAAGCTATTTTCTTAAAATATCAAACAGTTGATGATGAAGAAGAAATAATTGAAGAAAGGAAAGGTGGATTCGGTTCCACCAGTGAAAAACAATGAAATTATTTGATGAATTAAAATGGCGTGGGTTAATTGCTGATGTCAGTGATTCTAAGTTAGAGGAAATGATAAATAATGGTGGGCTTACCTTTTATATTGGTACAGATCCAACTGCTGAATCTTTGCATATAGGACATTATTCTTCTTTTTCAGTTGCTAAAAGATTAGCTGATCATGGCCACCGTCCAATTCTTTTAGTAGGTGGAGCAACTGGATTAATAGGTGATCCTAAGCCTAATAGTGAAAGGCCATTGATATCTAAAGAACAATTAAATGAGTATTACCAAAAATTAAGAAAACAAATTGAAGAAATTTTTGGATTTGAAGTAGTTAATAATTATGACTGGTCTAAAGATATCAATTTTATTGATTATTTAAGAGATTATGGTAAATATTTTAGTTTAAATTATATGTTAGATAAAGAAACTGTTAGATCAAGATTAGAAACCGGTATTACTTATACAGAGTTTTCTTATATGATTATGCAGTCTTTAGACTTCTTATGGTTACACAACAACAAAAATTGTGTTTTACAAATAGGTGGACAAGACCAATGGGGCAATATTACAGCTGGTATAGAACTAGCACGTAAAAAGCAAGGTGCTGAATTATATGCCTTTACGATGCCTTTAGTCTTAGATGCCAATGGTAATAAATTTAGTAAAAGTGAAGGCAATACCGTCTGGTTAGATAAAAATTTAACAAGTCCATATGAAATGTACCAATTTTTTATTAATCAAGATGATAGAATGATTATTCAGTATTTGAAAATGTTATCTTTCTTAACTCCAGAAGAGATTATGGATATTGAAAAGAAACATATAAAAAATCCCGAACTAAGAATAGCTCAAAAAGCTTTGGCTAAAAATATTATTACATTCTTACATGGTGAAGAAGAATATCAAAAAGCTCTAGAAATTAGTGAAAAGATTTTTAAAGGTGAAATTACTGATGAAATGCCTACTATTAATTTAGAAGGAAGCAAAAACATTTTAGATATACTAGTTAATGCTAAACTAGCTCCATCTAAGAGTGAAGCAAGAAGATTAGTTGAACAAGGTGGTATTACTATTAATAGCGAAAAAGTAAGTGATCCAGCATTTGAAGTATCAGCAAATGAATTTATCATTCGAAGAGGTAAAAAATCTATTACTAAAATTATCATAAAATAAAACTTGATATAAAATATCAAGTTTTTGTTATACTAAATAATAGGTGATTAAATGAATTTAGATATTCACAAAGTAAAAATATGTGTTACGGCACCACCAGATAACATTCACGAAATAAGAGATGCGATGACTAGGGGAGGAGCTGGCATAATCGGTAATTATAGCTACTGCAGTATAGCTTCAAAGTGCATTGGAACATTTAAGGGTAATAAAAATAGCAAACCTTATATTGGAGAAAAAAACGAATTAGAAAAGATAGAAGAAATCAAATTAGAAATGTCTTGTGATATTAAAAACGCTCAAGTAGTAATTAAAGCGATTAAAGAAGTCCATCCTTATGAAGAACCAGTTATAGAAATAATTCCTTTGTTGGTTGAAAAAGATTTAAAATAAAAAATATATTAAGGCTATTTCATTTCCTTAATATATTTTTTTAATGCTTTAGCATTTGGACCAAAGATTATTTTCAACTGATTATCAATTTCCACAATACCTTTGGCGCCTAATTTTTGAATAGCGTCTT
>CAYQDO010000084.1:0-2001 GCA_964416365.1 uncultured Muribaculaceae bacterium
AATTTATTAAAGTAATTTTAGGAGGTCTATTTTGGATCTTATATCGTCCTAAAATCATAAATAAAGAAGTTATCCCAAAGTCTGGGCCAATTATAATGGCTGGGAATCATATCAATTTGTTTGACCAAAATTTAGCGATTATGTCAACAAAAAGAATGTTACATTATATGGCTAAGATTGAATATTTTCAAAGTTGGAAAACCGCTTGGTTTTTTAAAATGGCTGGATGCATTCCTGTTAATCGTCAAATTAAAGATGAAAATGCTAAATCTAAAGCTCTAGAAATATTAAATAATGGCTATGCCTTAGGTGTTTTTCCCGAAGGAACTAGAAATAAAACCGATGCATTTTTACTGCCATTTAAATTTGGCGTAGTATCAATGGCTCAAAAAACAGGAGCAACTATTGTACCTTTTGCCATTACGGGTGAGTATAAAATATTTAAAAAGAATCACCTTAATATTAGATTTGGGGAACCTTTTAAAGTACCAAAAGATATGGATTTGGAAACTGCAAATCAAAGATTATATGATGCTGTTTCAAATCTGAAAAAGAAAGGACTGGAAGATATTAAAAATGGAAAATATTAAATTATATGATGGCGAATACAAAGTAATCAAAAGCTTAAAACTTGATGATTATCTTTATTATTACACCATTAATGAAAAAAATGATAACGAAGTTGTCATTCTATGTAAAAATTTATTAGATGAGAATAGTCAAATAGAAAAAGTAGATGAAAGAGAGTATCCTATTTTGATGAATAAATTCACCTTGAAATAGGTTTTTTCTTTTTTAGAAAGAGGGATTATATGATAATCTTAGACGGCAAAAAAATCAAAGAAGAAAGATTAAATACTTTAAAAAATAAAATAAAAAATTTAAAACTATCTTTAGCGGTAGTTCAAATTGGTAATGATGAAGCTAGTAATGTATATATAAAGCAAAAAGAAAAAGCATGTAAGAATTTAAATATTGAATTTAAGCATATTAAACTAGCTGAAAAGATTACTGAATCCGAAGTTTTAAATATAATTGAAGATTTAAATAAGAGTGATGTTACGGGAATATTATTACAATTACCGATTCCTAATCATCTAGATAAAACGGCATTACAAAATGCTATTAATTACCAAAAAGATGTGGATGGTTTAAATTATATCAATGTAAATAAATTAATAAACAATGAAAAATGTTTGTCGCCATGTACAGCTAAAGGAATTATAAATTTATTATATGCTTATTATATTAAAATAGCAGGTCAAAATGTTGTAATTGTAGGGCGCAGTACTTTAGTAGGTCGTCCAGTAAGCAGCTTTTTTTTAAATGAAAATGCAACGGTCACAATATGCCATTCCAAAACTAAAAATTTAATAGAGATTACTAAGCAAGCTGATATTTTAGTTGTAGCTACTGGAAAGAAACATTTAATAACTGCTGATATGATAAAACAAGGAGCAATCATAGTAGATGTCGGTATTAACAAAATTGATGGTACTTTATATGGCGATGTCGATTATGAAAATGTTAAGGAAAAAACCAGTTATATAACTCCCGTACCAGGTGGTATAGGTCCAATGACTATTTGCTGCCTAATGGAGAATATATATGAAGCTTACTTACTGCAAAGTAATAATTAATATTGTTATTAAATGATTGCAATAATTGTATGATTTAATTATAATATTAATTAAGCCGATTTAGTTAAGGGGTATAACAGACCCATGGTAAGGGTCAGTGAACAGTTCGACTCTGTTAATCGGCACCATTATAGATTTTGAAATGTCAACTGACTAGTTGACATTATATATGATGAATTTTGAAAAAATACCAAAAGAAATGGTATAATTAATATGAAGGTAGGAAGTATGGAAGATAATAAAGGTTTAAAAATTTTGATAATAGTTTTAATATTAATTATATTAATGCTAAGTGGATTTATTGTTTGGGATAAAATGCTTAACAAAGAAGATTCTATCAATACACCAACAACGATTACTA
>CAYQDO010000085.1:0-1917 GCA_964416365.1 uncultured Muribaculaceae bacterium
TAATTCATACATTCCATGATTATTAATTCTTTCAAAATCAAGCTTTTTATCTTTTATAACATAATTTACTTGCTTCATATTTTCCATATTGTAATCATTAGCACTAGGGATAAAAATAAAATTTAAAACTTCAAAATCATATCCTATATTTATCGTAATAGTTTTAGCTTTTTCCCACGATAAATATAAACAATCACAATCAAAAGTGCTTATTAGATAATCAATTGAATTCATACTAAGATAATTTTGATTCCCAATTCTAACAAGAATAATTTCTTCTAAAAGATAATTATTATATGAAAAATCTGTATCAAAATCAAAAGTGAATGATAATTTGTCTTGATATTTTTTTATTTCATTATCATTTTTCGTTAAATTATAAATATTAAGTTGTTCTTCTTTTGTAGAATTATAATTTTCTATTCTTTGAAAATTAATTATATTATCATTTAGCAAGTATTTAACATTTATTTTATCATCTTTCTTAAGTGTAGATGAGTAAAGGATAAACTCATGACTATATTTATCATTTAATTGAACCAATACTTTTTCAGCGGATAATCTTTCAATTACTTCTAATATTCCTTTATTACCTTCTTCAGTTATATCACTAAAATTTACTTCTATTATCTTATAATTATTGGCTCTAGATGATAATCTTATTAATAAAATTAAAATTAATAAGATTATGATTATAAAATTTATTTTTTTAGATTTCATAATACCACCTTTATCTAGCAAAAGTATAACATATATTTAATTAAATTTAAAAAAGAGTTTTAAAACTCTTTTATAAATATTTATTAAAATTTTTAAAGGCTACTTCATTTTCTAACTCAGTATCTTCTAAATCTTTTAATAAGGATTTTTGTTTACGATCTAATTTAGTAGGAATAATAATACTAGTTATTAAATACATATCACCGGTTGATTTAGTTTTTTCAGAAACTATACCTTTACCTTTTAATCTAATATTTTCATTATTTTGGGTTCCTGCTGGAAAAGAATATTTATCAGGGCCATTTATTGTCGGGATTTTTTTAGTACAACCTAATGCGGCTTCGGCAATAGTCAATGGTACTACGAGATAGATATCTTTTTCATCTCTTTTAAATAAAGGATGTTCTTTTACTTTAAATTCAATATAAATATCACCATTTGGGCCATCATTAGATCCCGCTGAGCCTTTACCACTCATGCGCATTTGATCACCAGTATCTACGCCACTAGGAATTCTTAAATTAATTGATTTCTTTTTCTTAACAGTTCCTTTTCCACGGCAAGTAGAACAAGATCTTTTAAATTCTTTACCCTCGCCCTTACAATAAGGACAAGTTGTTTCAGTTTGCATAACCCCTAAAATAGTTCTTTGCTCAGTAATAATTCTTCCCCGTCCATTACAATGAGTACAGGTTTCAGGATCATGTCCGCCGGCTCCATTACATTCAGAACACTTATCATCGATATTAATTTCAAAACTTTTCTCTGTTCCAAAAATAGCTTCTTCAAAAGATAAATCCATTTTAATTAAGAAGTCTTCACCTTTAGTCGGCCTTCTTGAAGAGCGGCTTCTTCCTCTATTAGTAAATCCTCCACCCATAAACTGCTCAAAAATACTACCTAGATCTAAATCTTTAAAATCAAAACCACTAAAACCACCGGAAAAGCCTCCACCAAATCCTCCAGCATTATTATCAAAAGCTGCTGAACCAAATTGATCATATTGTTTTCTTTTAGATGTATCTCCTAAAACTGAATATGCCTCGCCTATTTCTTTAAATTTATCGGCAGCTGACGGATCTTTATTTACATCCGGATGATATTCTTTCGCTTTTTTTCTAAAAGCACTTTTTATTTCGGCATCAGTTGCAGTTTTACTAACACCTAAAATTTCATAATAATCTTTTTTTGCCATAT
>CAYQDO010000086.1:0-1867 GCA_964416365.1 uncultured Muribaculaceae bacterium
TTAGTTTATCTTTAGTTCTTGGTATATCTAATGGATTTAATAAAGAAATAAATAATTTTAAAGCAAACACTTTATATAATTATCCTCTAATAATTAGTAAAGAAAGAATGGATTTATCTTTTAATACTAGTAAAAAAGAAATAAGGGATGGAGTTATTAATGTTAGTAACTATAATTTGATGACTAATGATATTAATGAAGAACTTTTAAATACCGTAGATCAGTTAGATAAATCTTTAATAGGTGGTATAGCTTATTATAAAAATATCAACAGTCAAATTAAAGATTATTTATATGTGAATCCAACTAATCAGTATTTTAAGTTGTTAGCAGGAGTTTATCCTTTAAAAAATAATGAAGTATTACTGTTATTAGATCAAAATAAATCAATCAATGAATTAGTCGCTAATTACTTAAACATTAAAGAAATAACATATGAAGATGTTTTAAATAAAGAAATTATTATTAATAATAAAAAATTAAATATAAGTGGGGTAGTTATAAGTAATAATAATTATTTTCAAGATATGTCAGGGATACTTTATAATTCCGAAATATTTGATGAAAAAATTAAAGAAATTTTTATTTATCCTAAAGATTATGCAAGTAAATTAAAAATAAAAGAATATTTAAATGATTATCATATTATTGATGATTCGGAAACAGTTGTTAATATTACTAAAAAATTTATCCAAGGCATCAGCTATGTTTTAACAGCTTTTAGTTTTATTTCACTAATAGTGTCAGTTATTATGATTAGTATAATTACTTATATTTCCGTATTAGAAAGAGTCAAAGAAATTGGTATTTTAAAGTCATTAGGGGCAACATCTAAAGATATAAAAAGACTATTTTTATATGAAAACTTAAGTATAGGAATTTTATCATTTATTTTTACTTTAGATATCAATCACTTAGTTGGTAAATTAATTAATAGTTTTGTTAATAAAAAAATAGGTTTAAATATCATAGATGTTAACTTTAGAATAGTTTCGTTAATTTTCTTTTTAACTATTACGCTTACTTATATAGCTGGTTATATCCCAGCTAAGAGAGCTAGTAAAAAGAAAATTATTGAGGTACTGCGTTATGAATAATTAAAATTAAGAATCATACAATATAATAAATTGACATAATTTTTTTTATTTTGATACTATAAAAAAACTTAATTTATATTTGATGTTGCATTATAATAAAAATATAAAATAGAGGAAAGTTGGTGATTGATATGAAAATAAAAAATAAATTCCCAGAAAACTTTTTTAGTAAATCAAGAGCTGAAGTACCTAATAGAAAAACAGAAATTATGCCAATATATTGGTCTGATAAAGTTACAAGTAAAGGCAAAATCCCAGTAGTAAAGCTATTGGATAAATCAAATAAAGCGAGGTAAGATGTGTAAGTTTGGTGATGTTATAGTAGTAAAAGAATATGTTGGAGACGATGGAGTAGTACTTAAACAACATTCATTTGTAGTTATTGATGATAATCCGGGTATAATAAAAGGCTAGAAATATGATTTGGTAACTAATGTTATGTCAAGTTTTAAAAATGAATCTCATAGAAAACAAAAATTAAAATATATTAGAAAATTTAGAAGTCGAAAGTGATGCTATAATTGCCAAAACTAAAAATAAAAAAATGGGTATATAAAAGCTGATCAACTATATTACTTTGACAAAAGTAATCTTGATTACTATGTGTTTGCACGAATTGATTCAGAACTATTAGATGAATTGATAAAATTAGTTATAGAATTATCCGTAGCTGAAAAATTAAAAATTAATACAAAAAATCTTACTCAAGTTGAAGCTTGAGTTTTATATTGTATAAATGGTTTACAAATAAATTTAGTAAATTATTTTAT
>CAYQDO010000087.1:0-1810 GCA_964416365.1 uncultured Muribaculaceae bacterium
TAGGAATAAAACAATCATTACTATTATTTTTATGCCAGGCAATTGCATTAATAGATTCATTTTTAATGATTTTAACTAAATCTTGTCCTATTTTACCGTGTGTTTGATCATCAAATACACCTATGACTCGCCAATACTCATCATTAAACCAAACCCAGTTATTGGGATCTTTCCCCTGATAACGAAAACCTACATTTTCTTGGTCAAAGATATTTATATCATATATCGCAAAATAGATATTATCACTTCCTGATGAAGCAGCTCTATCTTTTTCATAGGTTACTTTTATTGTATTTGTAGTGGTTAAATTTCCCAAATATGCGCACTCATCATAATAACCAGTTAATTCAAATTTTAAAATATCATCAACATATACTTTTGAGCCATCATAATTCACTTCGGAATTTATTGTAAAACAAAAAGCTACTTGCCCACTCGTACTTGGTCTAAAAGTTATTGTACTGATTGAATTATGCTCTTTATTGGTACTATTCCATGAGTTTATAGAGCTATCCCAATTATAAAAATAATCTGAATTATTTACTAAATTAGAATAATAAGTTTGATCTTTAGCAGTTGTTATTTCAAAATCAGTAAATGTTTCATTAATTAATTTACCATTTCCTTGATCTGTATTTTCTAAGCTCTTAAGATAATCTGCAAAAGTACTTGGTGAAGTACTTTTAAAAATTATGGCACATTTAGTATTATTATTTAAACTACTAATTATCATTTTCCAGTCTTCATAATCCCATTTTGCTTTAGTATTATTACAATTGATCTTTACATCATAATTCCCTTTACTAGGAAAATTATTTTGTTTTTGTCCATCAACTAAAACAGCCAAAACAGTCTCTTCCGTAAATTTATTATCACTTAATTTGTTACTGAAATAAATGTTAACTATTATTAAGAAAAATATAATTACTAACACTAATTTTTTCATAAAACACCTTTTCAATTAATTTATAATTATATATGGATCAGAAAAACTACCGTTGCCTGAAATTTTTTTTACATTAGCTTTTAAATACAAAGTCGGATAAACGTAATGTCCAACATCAACATATTTTATATTAATCTGACATTCATCGTCTGTGGTAAATACTTTACCACCATGAGAAGTTGTGGGTGTAATAGTAATTAAATATCTTTGTAACCAAGTCTTTCCCCCACAAGCGTTCTTATAATAATTATCTAGATTTGTATATCTAGGACAAGTATCAGATAAGACTGAATATCCATAATCACTTGGATATATTAACCCAATATATCCAAGTGATTGAGTCGGTCTATCACTATATACGGTCGTGCCTCTTTCCCCTAAATAAAATTCTTTTGCTGTTAAATATTCACTGGCAAGACCGCCTAATTTCCAGGTAACATTTTCAATCATTTCTCGGTAATTCTCTCTAGTAATACCAAACTTTTCAAAATCACATTCGCTTGGAATCCCAGATGCTACATAACAATAATCTAACTTTTGTTCATTTATTCCATTATAATAGTAATCATTTAATAATTTCTTTAGTGTTGCTTTCTGCCAATTATTTTCATATTTATCCCATATAATTGCAGCATGGAACTCTTCATTGCGCATTATTTTAACTAGGTTTTCACCTTCTCGGCCATGAGTTGCACTATCGAATACACCTATGATTTGCCAGTATTCACCATTAAACATTATCCAGTTATTCGGATTTTTTCCTTGATAACGATATCCAGCACTCTTAACCTGAGTAGTACCCGTATTCATCGTAATAACAACGTTATCATTTCCTACAGAAGTGCCTCCATCTTTAGTATAAGT
>CAYQDO010000088.1:0-1624 GCA_964416365.1 uncultured Muribaculaceae bacterium
GGAGCACTTTTAATTATTGGTTTTTTATTTGTTTTAAAAGCAAATTTTATTAGAAAACCAGATAATAAAAAAATGTTTTTATTTATTATAATTGGGATCTTAGAAGTAGCACTTATTTTAGGAATTAGAGCATGGTTAGGATCAAGATAAATAAACGTCATACTAAAGAAATTATGGAAATTAAGGAGGATAAAACCACCTTATTTTTATATAATACATTTTTAGGAAGATTAATCTTGAAAATTTTAACTTTAAGATTAGTAAGTCAGATAGCTGGATTATACTTAAGTAGTAGATTATCTAAAGTTTTAATTCCAAATTTTATTAAAAAGAATAATATTAAAATGGATGATTATGAAAACCTCGAATATAAGTCATTTAACGACTTTTTTACCAGAAAAATAAAAAAAGACACTAGAAGTATTAATTTAAATAAAAATGCTTTAATAAGCCCTTGTGATGCAAAATTAAGCGTATATAAAATCAATCAAGATCAGAAATTTGTAATTAAAGATTCTTCATATAATATAAAAGATTTAATCAATAGTGATTTAGCTAATGAGTATATAAACGGTTATATTTGTATCTTTAGATTGTGTGTAGATGATTATCATCGGTACTGTTATATTGATGAAGGTTATAAATCAAAAAATATTTATCTAAAAGGTGTACTTCATACAGTAAGACCAATAGCTTTAACAAAGTATAATATATATCATCAAAACGCAAGATCTTGGACTATTTTACATACTAAAAATTTTGAAGATGTTATAGAAGTTGAAGTAGGAGCTTTAATGGTTGGTAAAATTATCAACCATCATGAAAATCATTATTTTCAAAAAGGTGAAGAAAAAGGATATTTTAAATTTGGCGGATCAACTATTTGTTTATTATTTAAAGAAAATGTAGTTAAAATAGATTCAGATATATTAGAAAATACTGCAAAAGATATTGAAACAACAGTTAAATATGGCGAAAAGATTGGTAAAAAAAATTAGCTTAAATTAGCTAATTTTTTCTTTAACTTATCAAATATTTTTAAATTACTTAAAAAGTAAAAACTAATAATTGAAACAATTAAAGCTCCAATAATATCAATTAATACATGTTGTTTAACAAATATTGTTGATAATATAATTAAAATATTTAAACTAATAATAGTAGATTTTATTTTAAAAGTTATATTTTTACTTTTTAAAATACTAAAGATCATTATAAAACATAAGATACAATGGCCTGAAGGAAAACAGTTAACTGGGGTATCACTTTTAAAGGCAATATATACAATAAGCGTAGTTAAACTATTAAATGAATCAATATCGGGACGATTAACCATAGTTGGGTAGGTAATAAATATTAAATGCATTATAATTAACGATAATACCAAAGAAACTATAGTTTTTATATAATGCTTTTTATCTGCTTTATACACTAAGAATAAACTATAAATTTCAAAAGGATACCATATCATATAAAAATATATAAAAGATGGTAAAAAAGGAATTAAATTATCCAAGGAAGAACCGATAAGGTTATAATCTTTAATAAATAATTTAATAAAAAAATAGATAAAAGCATTTAAAATAAAAATACTTCCTGTTGATAATAAATAAAATTTATTCTT
>CAYQDO010000089.1:0-424 GCA_964416365.1 uncultured Muribaculaceae bacterium
CATGAGTTTGTTGTTCCTAAGTCAATACCAATAATTTTTCCCATAATTGATTTCCTCCTATCATTAATTAGCTACTTTAACTAAACTATGTCTAATAACTTTTTCTTTATATAAATAACCTTTCTGAAGTACTTCAAGTATTACTCCAGCTGGTTTATTTTCATCTTTTTCGGTTAAAACCGCTTGATGATAGTTAGGATTAAATTCCTGACCATCAGCCTCTATTTCTTTTACCTCGCTTTTATTTAAAACATCTACAAAATTTCCATATATCATTTTAAATCCAGCGAGAAATTTTGATATTTCATCAGTTAAATCATTATCATCTAACTTAATAGCTCTTTCAAAATTATCAATAACGGGTAAAAGACTAATAATCATATCTTCACTGGCATATTTAAACATATTAGTGATTTCTTCTTCT
>CAYQDO010000089.1:434-1614 GCA_964416365.1 uncultured Muribaculaceae bacterium
CAGCAGCAAGCTCCTCCATTAAATTAATTATTTCTTCACTTACTTTTGTTTTTTTAGTTTTCTTAGTTTCGTCTTTATCTTTCACTGTCTTATTCCCTTTCTAGATAGTTTTTTAAAAACTGTAACAAATAGACAACTTTATCATATTCCATCCGTTTTGGTCCAATGATTGCAATTGTTCCTGCTTCATTATTTAATTTATAGCTAGTTTTAATAATTGTGACATCTTCATCAAATTTACTTTCTTCACCAATATAAATATTAATTCCTTGATCATCAGTTTCAATTTTTTTAACAAGCTCAATATTTTCTAGTTTACTGATTATCCCTTTAATTTTATCCGGTTCATTATATTCTGGTTGTTTTAAAATGTTAGTTTTTCCAGAAAAGAAAACATCACTTTGTTTAACAGAAAAATCATTAAAAGCTTCTTGAAAAAAATTCATTACTTCTTCATATTGTTTTATTTTAGTAGCAATAATCGGCTTAATTTCATACTCCAGTTTAGCATTAATTTCTGATAAAGGAGTGCCTACTAAATTTTTATTAATAATTTCACATGATTTAACTACTTCATTAATATCAATAGACCCAGGAATCATAGTTTGTTTATTTTCAACATGACCTGTATTAGTTATTACTACGGCAACAACTTTCTTATTATCAATTGGCACGATATTAACTTGTTTTAAAGTCTGATCTTTGCTTTCTTTTCCTAAAACAATACTGGTATAATTAGTAATTTCACTAATTATTTCCATACATTTAAGAATAGCATCACTGACGACTAAATCTTTATTATTTAAGATTGTTTGTAACTTTAAAACATCATCTCCAGTTATTTCTTTTGGTTTCATTAAATAGTCAACATAATGTTTATATCCTGCCTCACTAGGAATTCTGCCACTTGATAAGTGAGTTTTTTCTAAATAACCTAAAGATTCTAAATATACCATATCATTTCTGATTGTCGCACTTGAACATTTAAGTTTTTTAACTAGTGATTTACTTCCAACCGGTTTAACTGTTTTAATATAAGTTTCTACGATGATTTTAAGTAATTCTTTTTGACGATCATTCAAAATTATCACTTCCTCTAAATTAGCACACATTTTCTTGAAGTGCTAATCTCATTATATTATTATATTTAGCACTTGTCAATATATGAGTGCTAATTTAT
>CAYQDO010000090.1:0-1562 GCA_964416365.1 uncultured Muribaculaceae bacterium
TTTAAAAACTATTCTATCTATAAATTTTAATTGATGTTTCTCGATAGTAAGATTTTGTCCATAAATGTTATTGGTACACCCATAACACCATTATAATCACTGGGGATTTCTTTTGTAACATCTATATTTATTGCATAATTTTCGTATTTCGGGTATTTGTCTGGGTCATATTTTTTATATAAAATCAAGTCTTCATGTCTTTGTGGGTAATCTAAATTAGTCCACCACCTAACCCCTTTTACCCTAATGAACTTATTCCCATTTTCATCTATTCTAAAGCCAGAAGCTTTTAAAGGATAAGTATCAGGAACTCTAAATTCTCTGTCGCCACTATGAATACTCGCACCCATCCACACTTTATTATTTCTCAACAAACGGAAAAACTCTTTATAAGTAATTGCATTCAAGTTACCCAAAATTATAAAGTTCTTATTGCATTCTATTAATTGAGCAATATATTCTCTAAATAAACTAAAAGGAGGATTTGTAACAACAATATCTACCTCTTTTAATAATTCAATACATTCTTTTGAGCGAAAATCACCATTTTCTTTTAGTAATGTTAGAATATTTTTTTTGTTTTTTAATAGAAATTCAACATCGGCCATATCAACAGCGCCGTCTTGATTTAAATCTTTAACTTCAGTTATTTCTATTTTATATGCTTTTTTATTTTTAGATAAATCAAACTTAATTGAAGGAATATAAAATAAGGATAGTTGCTCCCCCGCAACTGGAGAACTATCATAACATGTTGAGATTAGTTTCTTCAACCCCAAATAATTAAAATTCATTGCAAAATACTTGAAAAAATTGCTTTCGTATGGATCATCACAATTACAAAAAATTACTTTATCTTTAAAATGATTTTTATAATATTTCATTTCTTTTTCAATATCAGTCAATTGGGTGTAAAATTCATCTTGTTTTGCTTTATTGGCTTTTTTCAAGTCTTTATTACCACTCATAGTTATCACCTAACTAAATTATATCAGTTTTTATTGTTTTTTAACAGTTATCTTAAGCCAAAAATTCAAAATTGCACTATTTCTACTTTGATTTATTTAATTATTTTGATTTCCATTGACTAAAATATACATTAGCAATTTTTAGAAATGATTCTTCTTGTTTCTTTATACATAAACTTTCGTATTTTTCATTATAAAATAGGTTTTCAATTGGTTCATCTAATATTAAAGATAACTTATATACTAAGTCTATCTTTGGTAATAATTTACCACTTTCTATCAAATTAATTGTTTTTCTACTAACATCTAATTCACTAGCTAATTCTTCTTGTGTTAGCCTTTTATTTTTCCTATATTCTTTGATTTTATTTGTAATCATTTTTCTTTCCTTTCTATCATTATGTAACTATTCTGTTACATATTATACTATTTTTAGGTGTTTTTTCTATTAAAAAAGCCCATAAACCCTTTGTTTATAAGGGTTTATGAGCAGTAATTTCATCAATGGGGCTTTCCCCATCTATATTCTCAGCCCACCAACTCACTAGTTAAACACACAATACCGCTTATTTTTATGAAAGTCTAGCATTTGGT
>CAYQDO010000091.1:0-1509 GCA_964416365.1 uncultured Muribaculaceae bacterium
TATGACTATCTAAGTTTTGTCAAGTGTTATTTTTTTTAGATTTTGACACAATTAAAATTACAACATAGTTGCATTTTTTCAAAATAATTGTATAATATTAGTTAATAAAAGAGGAATTACTTTTACATAATGCAAATATAATTCTTAATAATTTCGTACAGCATGCAGTAATACATTCATAATAATGTTTACCTTCAGATTGTTTTTTTCGGAAGTATAAATAAATCGAATTATTTGGATTGTGAATAGTTGAAGTTGTGATTATACTTACACAGCAATTAAACAATATTTTTCTTGCTTGTCTGTTTCCTCTTTTAGAAATAGGTCCATGATAATTAATAGACTTACCTGATTGAATAATAGTTGGATCTAATCCACAAAATGCATTCAGTTGTTTAACATTATCAAACCTGGTCACATCTCTTAATTCAGCTAAAAGAAGAGATGTGGATAATTCACCAATACCAAATATTGAGTTAATTATCGGAAATAATGGTGATTGCTTGGCTAAAGTAATCATTTTTTCTTTGCATAAATCAAGTTTTTCTTGATTGTAGATAATGATATCAATAATTTCTTTAAGATTATCAACATCTTGGGAATCAACACTAACACCTGGATAAGAATTAATGGCGTATTCTTTTAATTTTGCTGCTTTATTCATATAATACCCATAGCTTTTACTTTGGGTTTTAGCCATATTATAAGCAAGAGCATCAATTCTCTTACATTTAATTATATCAGCATGAGAAAACTCCTTTAGAAGATATAAAGCCTTCTTTTCATATAACTCTTTACCTTTAAAAACCAAAGACATTTCCGGAAAAACTAAATTAACTAATTGAATATATCTATTTTTAATTCTCACTGTATTTTCAGTTAAACTGTTATATTGTCTTGATAATAAGTTTAAATCACTATAAAAATCATTAATTGATGAATTATTATTCTTAATATTAGTTTTAAAAAACAAATCAGCTAGATTAAAACAATCTTGTTTGTCAGTTTTAGTTAATCTTAAATTTCTAGTATTGTTTTTTCCATGAATAGGATTAATAACATTAACATTATAACCATGTTCTAAGAAGTACCTTTGGATAGGCTTATGATAAGTAGAAGTTGATTCCAAAAAAACAGTAAGATCATTTAAATTAAAACTTTTTATTTTATTATCTAAGAAATTAAAACCATTAATATTATGTTTTATTTCATATGGTTCAATCAAAACTTCTCCATCTTCAGTTATAAGAAATATCATACTTTTGTCTTTAGCAACATCAATAGCACATACACTTTTCATATTTTTACTCCTTTCTAAATTTAAGCCTTTGTATTTCTTCTATTATTTCATCATGCATATATGGATTTAAAACCCCACTATCTAAAACTAAATTAATAAAGAAAATAAAAGATGGACTGTCATAAAAATGGATTCAAAGACCCGTGTTATAATTTGTCCTAACTTAAATTTTAATTCTACTAAAAGTAGTAGAATTATTATAATATAAA